>NZ_JBTYHF010000012.1:0-161263 GCF_054871425.1 Pseudomonas glycinis
GACAATCCCCCTGTGGAAGCGGGCTTTGTGGCGAGGGGATTTATCCCCGTTGGGTGGCGAAGCCGCCCCAAAACCTGCAACCTCGGTTCATCAGATACCGAGCGTGGTGGGTTGGCGACTGCTTCGCAGTCGAACGGGAATAAATCCCCTCGCCACAGAGTTGAGTTCATGGAGTGAATGGCAGTTGTGCTTGAGAAAGGCGCCAAAACCTCGGGTTTATGGCAAACTTCGCCACCATAATCCGCCGTTTCGCGACCCAGAGCCTTCGGCCGTGTCGCGCTGCGGAATAAAACGATGCCAGGTTTGCGTCCCCCGGATGGGAATAGACCCTTTGCGTGTTGGTACGACGGTTCCAGCACTTTCTGCCTGAACAGATTAGAGAAACGACCATGCATAACGTCGTCATCAGCGGCACCGGCCTGTACACACCGGCCAACAGCATCTCCAACGAAGAGCTGGTGCAGTCTTTCAATACCTACGTCGCCCAGTTCAACGCCGATAACGCCGAGGCGATTGCCAGCGGTGAAGTCCAGGCCCTGACCGAATCCAGCGCCGCGTTCATCGAAAAGGCCTCGGGCATCAAGAGCCGCTTTGTCATGGACAAGGACGGCATCCTCGATCCGCAACGCATGGCCCCGCGCCTGCCCGAGCGTTCCAACGATGAATGGTCGGTGCTCTGCCAGATGGCCGTTGGCGCTGCCGAACAAGCCCTGCAACGAGCCGGCAAAACCGCCGCCGATATCGACGGCGTGATCGTTGCCTGCTCCAACCTGCAACGCGCTTACCCGGCCATCGCCATCGAAGTCCAGGAAGCGCTGGGCATTGAAGGTTTCGGTTTCGACATGAACGTGGCGTGTTCTTCGGCTACCTTCGGCATCCAGGCCGCCGCCAACAGCGTACAGCTTGGCCAGGCGCGGGCGATCCTGATGGTCAACCCGGAGGTCTGCACCGGGCACCTGAACTTCCGTGATCGCGACAGCCACTTCATCTTCGGCGATGCCGCGACTGCGGTGATCATCGAACGCGCGGATCTGGCGACCTCCCCGTACCAGTTCGACGTGGTCAGCACCAAATTGCTGACCAAGTTCTCCAACAACATCCGCAACAACTTCGGCTTCCTAAACCGCGCGGCGGAAGAGGGCATCGGTGCCCGCGACAAGCTGTTCGTGCAGGAAGGCCGCAAGGTGTTCAAGGATGTCTGCCCGATGGTCGCCGAGCTGATTGGCGAGCACCTGGAAGAGAACCAGCTCAACGTCGGCGACGTGAAGCGTTTCTGGCTGCACCAGGCCAACCTGAGCATGAATCACCTGATCGTGCGCAAGCTGCTCGGCCGCGAAGCTACCGAAGAAGAAGCCCCGGTGATTCTCGACAGCTACGCCAACACCAGCTCGGCCGGTTCGGTCATTGCCTTCCACAAATACCAGGATGATCTGGCCTCGGGTTCGCTGGCGGTGCTCAGTTCGTTTGGTGCCGGTTATTCGATCGGTAGCGTGTTGCTGCGCAAGCGCTGAAACAGGTTAATTTCCCCTTAATCGCGTCGATCTTTCCTACATTCGAAGCGGCTGAAACGCTGTAATTTTTCGGACGTCGCGGCAGGTGCACACCTGCCGCGTTCATTTTCGAAGTCCGGACAAGGGGATTGATGGATGGCGGCTGACGACACCCAACTGCTCACGCGCTTGCTGGCGGGGGAGCAAAAGGCTTTCAAGGAACTGGTCACCACCTATCAGAGCGCCATGCGCGCGGTGGCTTACGCGATTGTCGGCCAGCGTCATGTCGAGGAAGTGGTGCAGGATGCCTGGCTGTCGGTGGTGCGCCATCTGGCCAGCTTCGAAGGCCGCTCCAGCCTCAAGACCTGGTTGTTGACCATCACCGCCAATTCGGCCAAGAGTCGCTACAAGCTCAATCGCCGGGAAGTGTTGCTCGATGACTTGCCATCACCTCACGGCACCATCGGTGACGATCGATTTTCCTCGAGCGACGGTCATTGGCTGGTCGCGCCATTTGCCTGGCATCAGGACACCCCCGAAGCGCTACTCACCGAAAACGAACTGCGCGAATGCCTCGAACACACCTTGCTGAGTCTGTCCGAGTTGCAGAGCAGTGTCCTGCTGTTGCGCGAACGCCAGGGCCTGGAGCTGGAAGAGATCTGTAATCTTCTGGAGATTTCGCTCTCCAATGTCCGCGTGCTGCTGCACCGGGCACGTTTGAAGGTCTTTGCGACCGTGGAACATTTTGAGGAGACAGGAGAATGTTGACCTGCAAGGAGCAAGTGGCACGATCCAGCGATTATCTCGATGGCCAACTGAGCTTTCGCGAGACGCTGATGGTGCGTCATCACCTGTTGTTCTGCCGCAACTGCCGGCGCTTCATGCGGCAGATGCGCGTGATGCAGGCAACCCTGAAGGCGCTGCCGGAACAACCGGAAGAGGGAGTGGATGCTTTGGCTGAGCGTCTGGCGACGCAGAGGCGCGACGACAGTCCTTGAAAGAGTCAGCCCGGGGCAGCGTCAGCGAACGGATGATGGGGATCGCTGGCATTGCACCGGGCTGCAGGACATCAGCTTCGAACGACAAGTCGCAAGGGGAGCGGTGACTTGCAGCTTGTCGCTCGAAGCTTGTAGCTGTTTTCTTAGAACTTCGCTTCAGCATCCAGCTGCAGGGTGTTGGCGTCTGCATCGCGCTGGCTGCGGCTGGCGAAGTCGGCCTTGGTCAGGAAGTACGTGGCGCCGACGGCGAAGTTCTTGTCGATGTCGTAACCGACCTTGAACTTGTGCCCGCGCGAACCGGTGGTGCCGTTGGCGAAGTCGGAGTCGGTGAAGGCGCCGACCACGGCATTGCGCTGCACGTCGCGATAGTTGTAATCGAGGTTGAAGCCGAACACTTTCGACTTGGCGCCGAGCAACCATGCGGTGTCCTGATCGGTCACGGCATCGTTGTTCTTCACGTACTGGCCGTAGAACGACAGCGGCATTGGCAGGCCGCCGATGTCGATCTGGCTGAACCCTTCATACAGACGGAATTCGTTATCGGCCGAGTTGCCGTTGACTGCCAGCGCGCACGGTGTCGAGGTGCCGGTGCAGCGGCTGTCATCGTCGTTCTGGTAGGCGTAGACGCTGCCGCCGACGGTCATCTTCAGGTTGTCAGTGATGTTGAAACGGCTGCCCAACTGGCCAGCGGTCAGGCGCAGGTCGTGGCGGAATTGCACGCCGTCGCCGTCAACGTTGTCCTTGAGGTTGTAGTTACCCAGGCTGCCGAACAGTTCGGCGCTGCCGCCCAGTGGGTATTTGTAAGTAACGGCCAGACCTTCCGGGTTGATGTCGCTGTCCCAGATCACGTCGCCCATGCTTACCCATGGTTGCAGCATCTTGCCGCCGATCACGTGCAGGTTCTTGATCTGATCCGGGTGATAGTCGATGTAGCCGAGGTCGAGCCAGATCTGCTTCTTGTCGAAGTAGTTGTCCTGATCCTGGTTGGTCGAGCGCGCGTCGTCACCGCCGCCGGTGGCGATACGGATACCGGTGTCGACTTGCGGGTTGATCTCGGTATAGGCGCCCAGACGCGCACGGATGCGCTGGCGGTCCTTGTCGCGGCCGCCGTTGTTCGGCTCGCCGTCGATCTTGATGGTTTCCTGACGGATACGTACGTCGCCCTTGAACTGGGTCTTGGCCGCCCAGGCCAGTTTCTGATCGAACAGGCTCTGTTCGTTGGTCTTCTTCGCGACCGCCGCCACTTGTTCGTTGGTTTCCTGCTGCGCCTGTTGGGCGATTTGCTGAGCCTTCTGATCCTTGGCCAGTTCTGTTTGCAGCTCGATGTACTGCGCCTGGGAAATCGACCCGTTGGCCTTGAGCATGTCGAGCAGTTTGGCGTCGACTGCAGCACTGGCCGGAACGCTCATGGCCAGCAACAAGCCGCCGCACAGGGCCGCTGCAGTTTTCGTGGAAGCAAGACGCATAGCAATCTCCGAAGATGAAGGGGATGGCTGAACCATCCTGGGCACAACCGGCCTGAAGGCCGGAAAACTGTGTCCGGGTTAGAACCCGGCGCTCTAAAAACAGGCGCCAGTATCGCGATGGTTTATGACAGGGCGGTGGCACAGTGATGGCAGGTTGATGACGATGCGGATCAGGCGTGAACTATCGAGTTAGAGTGCTGTCGGCCGATTGAGCGTGTGCAACGGGGTCGCGATCAGCGATACTCCCCGGGCTTTGTCGCCAAGCTGTGGAGTGCCAGTGAATGCCGTTGCAACGCCTGCAAGACCTGTCAGAAATCGCCCCGGCAAGCTGGGATGCGCTGGTGCCGGACAACCAGCCGTTCCTGCGCCACGCCTTCCTCAGCGCGCTGGAAGACAGCGGCAGTGTCGGCCCGCATACAGGCTGGCAGCCCGAGCATTTGCTGCACATCGAAGATGATCGACTGATCGCCGCACTGCCCAGTTATCGCAAGTGGCATTCCTACGGCGAGTACGTCTTCGATCACGGCTGGGCCGACGCCTGCGCGCGTGCCGGCATCGATTACTACCCCAAACTGTTGACCGCCGTGCCCTTCAGCCCGGTCAGCGGCCCGCGCTTGCTGACGGCGAAAGTGGAGGACGGTTTCGAACTGCTGAAAAGCCTGCCCGGCTATTTGCAGATCGAAGAGCTGTCCAGCGCGCACATCAATTTCACTGATCCGTTTACCGATGCGGCGATGGCCGGGCAGCCGGGCTGGCTGCAGCGTATTGGCTGTCAATATCACTGGCAGAACCGTGAGTACCGCGACTTTCAGGACTTCCTCGACGCCCTCAGCTCTCGCAAGCGCAAGCAGATGCGCAAGGAGCGCGAGCAGGTGGCGGGGCAGGGCTTTGAGTTCGAGTGGTTGGAGGGGCGTGAGCTGGGCGAGGCGCAGTGGGATTTCGTGTACGCCTGCTATGCCAACACCTACGCGGTGCGGCGTCAGGCGCCATATCTGACGCGCGAGTTCTTCAGTCTGCTGGCTGAACGCATGCCCGAAGCGATTCGCGTGGTCTTGGCCAAACAGGGCTCACGGCCGGTGGCGATGGCGTTCAGCCTGGTCGGTGGCGACAGTTTCTACGGGCGGTATTGGGGTTGCCTGGCCGAGTTTGATCGGCTGCATTTCGAGACGTGTTTTTATCAGGGCATGGATTACGCGATCGCCCATGGCATCCAGCGTTTCGATGCCGGGGCTCAGGGCGAGCACAAGTTGATTCGCGGGTTTGAACCGGTGATCACCCATTCCTGGCACTACCTGCGCCATCCGGGGTTGAAAGCGGCGGTGAAGGATTTCCTCCAGCAAGAGCGCGCCGGGGTTCTGGCCTATGCCGAAGAGGCCCGGACAGCGTTGCCTTATCGCCAAACCTGACCATGATCGTTCCCACGCTCTGCGTGGGAATGCAGGCCGTGACGCTCCGCGTCACTGGACGCGGAGCGTCCCTTGAGGCATTCCCACGCGGAGCGTGGGAACGATCATATCGCGCGATCAATCGATACCGACAAACCCTCCGGTCTGGTGCGCCCACAACCGTGCATACAAACCACGATGGGCGAGCAGTTCGGCATGGGTGCCGCTCTCGGCGATCTTGCCGTTTTCCAGCACCACCAGACGGTCCATGCGCGCGATGGTCGAGAGGCGGTGGGCGATGGCGATCACGGTTTTGCCCTGCATCAAGGTCTCGAGGCTTTCCTGAATCGCCGCTTCGACTTCCGAATCCAGTGCCGAGGTCGCTTCGTCCATGATCAGGATCGGCGCGTCCTTGAGCAGTACCCGCGCAATCGCGATGCGCTGGCGCTGACCGCCCGACAATTTCACCCCGCGCTCGCCGACATGCGCATCGAAACCGGTACGGCCTTCAGCGTCGGACAGCAGCGGGATGAACTCATCGGCGCGAGCCTTGTGCACGGCCTCCCACAGCTCGGCATCGGTCGCATCCGGTTTGCCGTAGAGCAAGTTGTCGCGGATCGAGCGGTGCAGCAGAGAGGTGTCCTGCGTGATCATGCCGATCCGCGCACGCAGGCTTTCCTGGCCGACTTCGGCAATGTTCTGCCCATCGATCAGGATGCGCCCGCCCTCGACGTCGTACAGGCGCAGCAACAGGTTGACCAGGGTTGATTTGCCAGCGCCGGACGGGCCGATCAAACCGATTTTTTCCCCCGGTTTGATGTTCAGGTTGAGGTCGCCGATGATCCCGCGCTTCTTGCCGTAGTGAAAATCCACGTGCTCGAAACGCACTTCGCCCGAGGCCACGGCCAGCGGTTTGGCCTGCTCGCGGTCGGTGACGCTGACCGGTTGCGAGATGGTGCGCAGACCGTCCTGGACCATGCCGATGTTTTCGAAAATGCCGGTGACTACCCACATGATCCAGCCGGACATGTTGACGATACGAATCACCAGGCCGGTGGCCAGGGCGATCGCGCCGACGGTGATCAGCGACTGCGTCCACAGCCACAACGCCAGCGCCGTGGTGCCGACGATCAGCAGGCCGTTCATGGTGGTAATCGCCACGTCCATGCTGGTCACCACGCGACCGGCCATCTGCGCTTTGACGGTCTGTTCTTCGATGGCTTCCTTGGCGTAGTGCTGTTCGAAGTTGGTGTGGGCGAACAGTTTCAGCGTGGCGATGTTGGTGTAGCCGTCGACGATACGGCCCATCAGTTTCGAGCGCGCGTCGGAGGCTTCCACCGAGCGCTCCTTCACCCGCGGCACGAAGTAATACAGCGCGCCGATGTAAGCGACGATCCAGGTCAGCAACGGGATCATCAGGCGCCAGTCGGCCTCGGCGAACAGCACCAGCGAACTGATCGCATAGATCACCACGTGCCACAGCGCGTCGACCGCTTGCACGGCAGAATCGCGCAGTGAGTTGCCGGTCTGCATGATGCGCTGGGCGATGCGCCCGGCGAAGTCGTTCTGGAAGAAATTCAGGCTCTGCTTGAGCACGTAGCTGTGGTTCTGCCAGCGGATCATGCTGGTCATGCCGGGGCTCAGGGTCTGATGCACCAGCAGGTCGTGCAGGGCAAAGAAGATCGGTCGCAGCACCAGAGCGACCACCAGCATCCAGGTCAATTCGAGGGCGTGGTCGCTGAAGAAATTCGGGTTGGGCGTGCCTTGGGCCAGATCGATGATGCGGCTCAGGTAGCTGAACAACGCTACTTCGATCAACGAGGCAAACAGGCCGATGACGAGCAGGGCAGCGAAACTCGGCCAGACCTGCTTCAGGTAATAGACGTAGAAGGGCCAGACGCGGTCCGGCGGGGACGCCGTCGGGGCGTCGCGGAAGATATCGATCAGTTGTTCGAAACGGCGATAGAGCATCAGATAACCGCCCGGAATCCGGGCTCTCCTTTTATCAGTGCGAGCGGCGCAGGCTCAGCCCCACGCCGCTCGATATGCCCGGCGAAACTCAGTCGATGCGCTTGGCCGACTTGATGATCACAGGGTCGACAGGCACGTTCTGCATGCCTTGTTTGGTGGTGGTCTGCGAGTTGACGATGATGTCCACGACGTCCATGCCCTTGACCACTTTGGCGAACACCGCGTAACCGGCGTCGCGACCCGGGTCGAGGAACGCGTTGTCGGCGACGTTGATGAAGAACTGGCTGGTCGCCGAATCAGGGTTGGAAGTACGCGCCATCGACAGGGTGCCGCGAACGTTGTGCAGGCCATTGCTGGCCTCGTTCTTGATCGGCGCCTTGGTTTCTTTCTGTTGCATCTGCTGGGTGAAGCCGCCGCCCTGAGCCATGAAGCCCGGGATCACGCGGTGGAAAATGGTGTTGTTGTAGAAACCGCTGTCGACGTATTCAAGGAAGTTCTTCGTGCTGATCGGTGCCTTGACCGGGTCCAGTTCGATTTCGATCTGGCCGTTGGTGGTGTCCAGCAGCACGTGAGGCGCCTTGGCCGGGGTAGCAGCCATCAGGTTGGCGGCAAACAGTACGGAGCCGGCGGCGAGGGCGAGTTTTTTCAGCATGGGTCAGTGATCCTGAGAGTGAAGGTCGGCTGTGGCGAGAAAATCCAGCAGCGTGTGATTGAAGCGTTCGGGTTGATCGAGCGGGGTGGCATGGCGCGAGTCGTCAATGACCACCAGCCGCGCATCCGGCAACAGTTTTACATAGGTTTCCTTTAACGCCACCGGTGTGTAGTCACGGTCGGCGCTGATGACGAGCGTTGGACATGACACCCGTGAAAGTCGTTCCTGAACGCCCCAGCCCACGATCGCATCGAAGCTGGCGAGATAAGCACGTTTGTCGTTTTTTGCCCAGCGTTCGGCCATTTTCCGTCGCAGATCGGCCTGTTCCGGATTGGGGAAAAGTTTGCTGCCGAGGGCTGTGCCGATGGTTTCCAGGCTGAGCAGGCGCATCAGGCTCCAGCGTTTGAACCACTGCCAGTAGTCGTCGCGGGTGCGCAATTTGACCTGTGGCGCGCTGTTGACGATGGTCAGGCTCTTGAGCGCCTGAGGCTGATCGACGGCCAGCTGAAAGCCGATCATCCCGCCCATCGACAGCCCGACGTAGTGCACCGCGCCGAGGCGCAGGTGCTCGATCAAGGCCAGCAGGTCGGCGCTGAACCCGGCAATACTGTAGCGTTCGCGGGGTTTGTCCGAGCGCCCGTGGCCGCGAATGTCCGGGACGATCACCCGGTAGTGCGCGGCTAGCGCGGGGATCTGCATTTCCCAGTCCAGGGTGCTCGAGCCGAGCCCGTGAACCAGCAGCAACGGCGCACCGTGGCCATATTCCTCGTAGTGCAGGTTGCAACCTTCGTGCTCGAAATACGCCATCGGTGAACTCCGTGTCAGGCTTGTTCAGGTGCGGCAAACGGTGCGTCCAGCGGCAAGGTGTCGAAGGTGCGCAACAATTCGATAAGGATTTGCGTGGCCGGGCCCAGGGGTTTGTCCTTGTTCGAATACAGATAGAAACTCGAATTGCGGCTGCCGCCTCGGTCCAACGGTAGCAGCTTGAGCGAACCATCCTTGAGTTCGCGGTCGATCATGTGCCGCGGTAGCCAGGCAAAGCCCAGGCCGCTGCTGACAAAGGTCGCGGCGGTGGCGAGGCTGCCGACGGTCCAGCGCTGTTCGGCGCCGAGCCAGCCGACATCGCGCGGCTGCTGGCGGCCGGAGTCGCGGATCACCACTTGCATCTGGGTTTCCAGATCCTGAAAGCTCAGCTCGCGGTTGAGCCGATGCAGCGGGTGATCAGGGTGGGCAACGGCGACGAACTCGACATCGCTCAACTCCGCACCCAGGTAGCCGGGAATGCTCAGGCCGGTGATGGCCAGGTCCGCCACGCCTTCGAGCAGCACTTCCTCGACGCCCGACAGCACTTCCTCGCGCAGACGCACGCGGCAGCCGCGACTCTGCGGCATGAACGCGGTCAGGGCGCGGACGATCCGCGCGCTCGGGTAGGCCGCATCGACCACCAGCCGCACTTCCGCTTCCCAGCCTTGCTCCATGTGATGGGCGAGGTCTTCGAGTTGGCTGGCCTGTTTGACCAATTGCCGCGAACGGCGCAGCAATACGCCGCCGGCTTCGGTGAGCACAGCTTTGCGCCCGTCGATGCGCAGCAATGGCACACCGAGCTGATCCTGCATGCGGGCGACGGTGTAGCTCACCGACGATTGCGAACGGTGCAGGGCCTCGGCGGCCTGGGCGAATCCGCCGTGGTCGACCACGGCCTGCAACGTTCGCCATTGATCAAGGGTCACGCGGGGCGCTTTCATCAATAGCTCCTCTTGTCCTAAGCTGGCCGTCCCTCATGGAGACTGCCGAATGAAAAAATTCTGTTGTGTGGTGCTGGCGCTGCTGCCGTTGACCGCGTTTGCCTATCCGATCGATGTGCAAAAGGATCTCAATGGCATGAAGATCGACTACGAGACTTACGACACGGACAACGACATCGGCTCGATCCGCGTGGCCAACTACGGTGATGTCGACGCGACCTGCCGTGCGGTGTTCAGCAACGGCCCGGAAGCACCACGCACGCGCAGCATCGATGTGCCGGCGGGCAAGCATAAAAACGCCACGGCCAAGTTCACCCGCGAGATCATCAAGCTGCGCATCAAACTGACCTGCACCCCGAAATAACGCTATTTCCCTGTGGGAGCGAGCCTGCTCGCGAAGACGGAGTGTCATCCAGAGATGATGTGACTGACATTCCGCTTTCGCGAGCAGGCTCGCTCCCACAGGGGATATGGGTCTAGCTTATAAACGAATTTATCGATGGGTTACAGCGGATATTTGCGCTTTTTCATCGATTCAGCTCTGTTTAACCTTCACTCCATCGACTTACAACATATTCGGATGGAGGCTACACACCATGTCCCGCGTTCTGATCATCGAAAGCAGTGCCCGCCAGCAAGACTCGGTTTCCCGTCAACTGACCCAGACCTTCATCGCTCAGTGGAAAGCCGCGCACCCTGCCGATCAGATCACCGTGCGTGACCTCGCCGCGAACCCGGTGCCGCATCTGGACGCCAACTTGCTGGGTGGCTGGATGAAGCCCGCCGAACAGCGCAACGACAGCGAACAGGCGTCGCTGGACCGCTCCAACCTATTGACTGATGAGCTGCTTGCCGCCGACGTGTTGGTGCTGGCGGCACCGATGTACAACTTTGCGATCCCGAGCACGCTCAAGGCCTGGCTGGATCATGTGCTGCGCGCCGGGGTGACCTTCAAGTACACCGAAACCGGTCCGCAAGGTCTGCTCAACGGCAAGCGCGCCTTTGTCCTGACTGCTCGCGGTGGTGTGTATGCCGGTGGTCCTGCGGATCATCAGGAACCGTACCTGCGCCAGGTGATGGGTTTCATCGGCATCAACGACGTGACCTTTATCCATGCCGAGGGCATGAACCTGGGCGGTGACTTCCAGGAGAAGGGCCTGAATCAGGCCAACGCCAAACTGTCTCAGGTCGCTTGATCGGTTAATCGCCAGATAATCGCTGGATGGTCTAGTGACCTGGCGCAACCCCTTCAAGGTTCCACGCGCATCGAACCTCCCTTTGCACTTTTGCTCCTGAGTGCTGTAGCCCGATTGAACGCTTTAGCGAGATCGGGCTTTTTTTTGTCTGCGATTTTTCTGAACACTGCACATCCGAATTTCACATAAGTCCCTGTGGGAGCGGGCTTGCCCGCGATGGCGGAGTGTCAGTCGACAAATACTTGCCTGACCCTCCCTCATCGCGGGCAAGCCCGCTCCCACAGGGATTTGTGTTGTTCGAGGGTTCGCGGTCTGGCGCAAAACCCGCTATCGTCGCCGCCATTCGATTTTCGAGGCGAGCATGGGCTATCTACTTTTTGTCACGCTGATCCAGGCGTTTTCCTTCAGTCTGATCGGCGAATACCTGGCCGGGCATGTCGACAGTTACTTCGCGGTGCTGGTGCGTGTGGTGCTGGCGGGGCTGGTGTTTATACCGTTGACACGCTGGCGTTCGGTGGAGCCGGCGTTCATGCGTGGCATGTTGCTGATCGGCGCGTTGCAGTTCGGGGTGACTTACGTCTGCCTTTACCTGAGCTTCCGTGTGCTGACGGTGCCGGAGGTGTTGCTGTTCACCATTCTCACGCCGCTGCACGTGACGTTGATCGAAGACGCGCTGAACCGTCGCTTTAATCCGTGGGCATTGGTTGCTGCGCTGGTGGCCGTGGGCGGTGCGGCGGTGATTCGCTTCGACAGCATCAGTCCCGACTTTTTCATGGGCTTTCTGCTGCTGCAACTGGCCAACTTCACCTACGCCGCCGGGCAGGTCCTGTACAAGCATCTGGTGGCGAAGCATCCGAGTGACCTGCCGCATTACCGCCGCTTCGGTTATTTCTACCTCGGTGCATTGGCGGTTGTGCTGCCAGCGTTCCTGTTGTTCGGCAAGTCGAACTTTCTACCGGAAGCGCCGCTGCAATGGGGCGTGTTGCTGTTTCTCGGTCTGGTCTCGACCGCATTGGGTCTGTACTGGTGGAACAAAGGTGCATGCATGGTCAACGGCGGCACACTGGCGGTGATGAACAACCTGCATGTGCCGGTGGGATTGTTGTTGAATCTGCTGATCTGGAATCAGCATGAGGAACTGGGGAGATTGTTCCTTGGCGGGGGTGTGATTCTGGCGGCTGTGTGGATCAGTCGGTTGGGCATCCGTAAATCCCCGGCCGCCGCATAACCCCTGTGGGAGCGAGCCTGCTCGCGAAGGCGTTGGGTCAGATAAGTATGGGTCGACTGACACATTGCATTCGCGAGCAGGCTCGCTCCCACATTTGATCTTTGGGTTACATCAGGTGTTTTTCCGGCTCCGGAATACTCGCCGAGCCCAACACCGCTGGCAGCAAGCCTGCGCGCAAATCCCCGCCACTCGGCTGTTGATACAGGCTCAACCCGAACTCCGGCAGCACCGCCAGCAGGTAATCGAAAATATCCCCCTGAATCCGCTCGTAATCGGCCCACACCGTGGTGCGGGTGAAGCAGTAGATTTCCAACGGAATGCCCTGCGCGGTGGTCTGCATCTGCCGGACCATGCAGGTCATGTTCGGCTGAATCTCCGGATGACTCTTCAGATACGCCAGCGCGTAGGCGCGGAAGGTGCCGATGTTGGTCATGCGGCGGCGGTTGGCCGACATCGCCGCGACATTGCCCTGCGCTTCGTTCCAGGCCTTGAGCTCGGCTTTCTTGCGGCCCATGTAGTCGGTCAGCAGGTGCACCTGGGAGAGCTTTTCTTCCTCGTCGTCGCGGATGAAGCGCACGCCGCTGGCATCGATGAACAGGCTGCGTTTGATCCGCCGACCGCCGGACTGCTGCATGCCGCGCCAGTTCTTGAACGACTCGGACATCAGCCGCCAGGTCGGGATCGAGACGATCGTCTTGTCGAAGTTCTGCACTTTGACGGTGTGCAACGTGATGTCGACCACGTCGCCATCGGCGCCGACTTGTGGCATTTCGATCCAGTCGCCGACGCGCAGCATGTCGTTGCTGGTCAGCTGCACGCTGGCGACGAACGACAGCAGCGTGTCCTTGTAGACCAACAGAATCACCGCCGACATCGCACCCAGACCCGACAGCAGCAACAGCGGCGAGCGGTCGATCAGGGTGGCGACGATGATGATCGCGCCGAACACGTACAAAACCATTTTCGCTAGCTGGACGTAGCCTTTGATCGAGCGGGTGCGAGCGTGTTCGGTGCGGGCATAGATGTCGAGCAGGGCGTTGAGCAGGGCGCTGACCGCCAGCAGCAGGAACAGGATGGTGAACGCCAGCGCGACGTTGCCGAGAAAATTCATCGCGGTTTTGCTTAGCTCCGGCACCAGATGCAGGCCGAACTGGATCACCAGCGACGGCGTCATCTGCGCCAGTCGTTGAAACACCTTGTTGTGGCGGAAGTCGTTGATCCAGTGCAACGCCGGTTGGCGGCCGAGCATGCGGCTGGCGTGCAGGATCAGGTAACGCGCCACCCGTCCTAGCACCAGCGCAATGACCAGCAGCACCAGCAGCGCCAGTCCCGATTGCAGAAGTGGGTGCTTTTCGAGGGTGCCCCAGAGGCCTTGGGCTTTGAGCCAGAGCTGTTTGATATCCATAAGCGAAACGTTTCTTCTGTAAGACGCGAGGGCCGATTAGAGCATTTAAGACGCTGTGTATTGCAGCGAGTGACAAATCGGGCAACAAAAAAACCACTGATTGTCGGCGTTTGCACAAAGAAACTCGGCCTGAGCGCTCGAAACCGGTAACCTATGCAGCTGTTTTTTTGCATATCTTCGAGGTAGCACCCGTGTTTTCCCAATTCGCCCTGCACGAACGCCTGCTCAAAGCCGTGGCCGAGCTTAAATTTGTCGAGCCAACGCCAGTGCAAGCCGCGGCCATCCCGCTGGCGCTCCAGGGGCGTGATCTGCGGGTGACGGCGCAAACCGGTAGCGGCAAAACCGCCGCTTTCGTCCTGCCGATCCTCAATCGCCTGATCGGCCCGGCGAAGATCCGCGTCAGCATCAAGACGCTGATCCTGCTGCCGACCCGTGAACTGGCCCAGCAGACCTTGAAGGAAGTCGAACGCTTCTCGCAGTTCACTTTCATCAAGTCCGGCCTGATTACTGGCGGCGAAGACTTTAAAGTCCAGGCCGCCATGTTGCGCAAAGTGCCGGACATCCTCATCGGCACCCCGGGGCGGATGATCGAGCAACTCAATGCCGGCAACCTCGACCTGAAAGAAGTCGAAGTGCTGGTGCTCGACGAAGCCGACCGCATGCTCGACATGGGTTTCGCCGAAGACGTGCAGCGTCTGGTCGACGAGTGCCCGAACCGTCAGCAGACCATGCTGTTCTCCGCGACCACCGGCGGTTCCGGCCTGCGCGAAATGATCGCCAAGGTCCTGAACAACCCGGAGCACCTGCAGCTCAACGCGGTCAGCCAGCTCAACTCGACGACTCGTCAGCAAATCATCACCGCCGACCACAATCAGCACAAAGAGCAGATTGTGAACTGGCTGTTGGCCAACGAGACCTACCAGAAGGCCATCGTCTTCACCAACACCCGCGCCATGGCCGACCGCATCTACGGTCGCCTCGTGGCCCAGGAATACAAAGCGTTCGTGCTGCACGGCGAGAAAGACCAGAAGGATCGCAAACTGGCGATCGATCGCCTGAAGCAGGGCGGTGTGAAGATCCTCGTCGCTACCGACGTTGCTGCCCGTGGTCTGGACGTCGACGGTCTGGATCTGGTGATCAACTTCGACATGCCACGCAGCGGCGACGAATACGTACACCGCATCGGTCGTACCGGCCGCGCCGGCAACGATGGTCTGGCGATCTCGCTGATCTGCCACGGCGACTGGAACCTGATGTCGAGCATCGAGCGCTACCTGAAGCAGAGCTTCGAGCGCCGCACCATCAAGGAAGTCAAAGGCACCTACGGCGGCCCTAAAAAGGTCAAGGCTTCGGGTAAAGCGGTTGGTGTGAAGAAGAAAAAGACCGACGCCAAGGGCGACAAGAAAAAAACCGCCGCCAAGACACCAACCAAGCGCAAGAGCGTCAACCGTCCGAAGCCGGATTCTCTGGTGAGCAGCGACGGCATGGCCCCGCTCAAGCGTCGCAAGCCAGCTGAACCTGCGGCTGAGTAAGCTTTAGACCGCGCATAAAAAAACCGGACATTGTCCGGTTTTTTTTCGCCTCAACTGTCGGCCTTTTTCTCCGCCGAACCCAGCTCCTTCAAACGCTGATCGATCAACTGGCACTTGTCCGGCAGATCCGCACTGGCCGTGCCCAGATCCATTTTCTGCAACTCGGCGTTGATCTCCTTGGCTTTTGCCGGATTCTGCTCGGTGAGCTTCGAGACTTCCTTGGCCAGTTGTTCGCGTTTGATTGTCGCCTCTTCAGGCGTACAAGCCCAGACGGGCAGGGCGTAGGCGAGAGTGGCGGCGAGGGACAGCTTGATCAGGGTTTTCATGGGCAGGCCTCAGTTCCGGTTAAGGCGGGTTGAACGGTTGAGGTCTGAAGCACCGGAAAAGTTCCTTGTTGAAACGTTTGACGATTAAATCGTGTCACCAAATAGTGGTGATCTTCAGAAAAATACCGCGATCAAGCGAAAAGCCGCGTCCTAGAGCGTAATTGAAAAAAGCGTGTTGGTGACTCGTTGACGTCAGAATGATGGCACTCTACTATCAGGGTGTCACATTGATGTCAGTGTGTGTTTTCGAGGGACTGAAAGCATTTGTCGCAGACTAATTCTGCGTTCGTTTTCGCTAGCCTTGGACGTTCTGACCAAGGCGAACCCTCCCCAATTTGTCATGCGTTGTTACCGGCCGGTTCATTTATGGCCGGGTATGGATCGTTTTGTCTGTCGATTTTGCCGATCAATCCGCTGCATGAGACCCACAACATGGATGTCCGCCACCACTCCTCTATCGTGCAACCACGCCGCGACGCCCTCCAAGACGGCGTGCATTTCTGCGGGATGCCCAAGCGCGGGCTGGCGTTCCTGCTGGCCAACGTCATGTTCTGGCAACCGATGTGGGCACAGGCCGACGGCATTGTAGTGGCCAACCCGAATACGTCTTTGGATCGCGCCGGTAACGGCGTGCCGATCATCAACATTGCCACGCCCAATGCCAGCGGTCTGTCGCACAACCAGTTTCATGATTACAACGTTGGGGCCCAGGGCGTCATCCTCAACAACGGCTCGACACAGACTTCCGCCACCCAACTGGGCGGGCACATCATCGGCAACCCTAACCTGAAGAGCAGCGGTTCGGCGCAGGCGATTCTCAACGAGGTCATCAGTGGCAACCCGAGCCAATTGCGCGGCTACACCGAAGTGGCGGGGCAGGCAGCGCGGGTCATCGTCGCCAACCCGTACGGCATCACCTGCAACGGCTGCGGGTTTATCAACGCACCACGGGTGACGTTGACCACTGGTAAGCCGGTACTCGAGAACGGTCGGCTGGATCGCTTTCAGGTTGATCAAGGTTCTGTGGTCATCGAAGGTACCGGGCTTAATGCGAGCAACGTTGATCATTTCGAAATCATCACCCGCAGCGCAAAGATCAACGCGCAACTTCAGGCACAGAATTTGACGATTGTTGCCGGGCGCAACGACGTCAACGCACAAACCCTCGACGCCACCGCCCGCGCCGACGATGGCAGCGCCCAGCCGCAACTGGCCATCGACTCTGCGGCACTCGGTGGCATGTACGCCGGGGCGATCAAACTGGTCGGCACCGAGGCCGGGGTCGGGGTGAAACTCGATGGCAAACTCATCGCCAGTGGCGGTGATATTCAGCTCGATGCCAACGGTCAGTTGAGTCTGGCCGATACCTCCGCGACGGGCGCGGTCAACGTCAAAGCCGCCAGTCTCGATGCCCGCGGCCCGGTTTACGCCGGCACCAGCGCCAACATGCAAACCCAAGACAATCTGACCAACCGCCAGACCCTCGCGGCCCGCGACAGCGTCTCCCTCAGCGCCGGCGGCCAACTGACCAACACCGGTGCCATCGAAGCCGGTGTCAACGCCGATGGCAGCCGTAACACAACTGGTGATCTGAGCCTCATCGCAAAGACCCTCGACAACACCGGTAAAAGTCTGACCGCCAGCCGTAACCTGATGGTGAGCGCCGCGCAGAGCCTGAACAACCAGGGTGGCCGCCTCAGTGGGCAAACCACCGTCATCACGGCGGCAGCACTGAACAACAGTAACGGCGAGATTGCCAGCAGCGGTACCACTCGGCTCAACGCCGGTTCGGCGAACAACCGCAGCGGTCAAGTTCTTGGCGATATGGGCCTGGATATCGACCTCAGCGGTGCCATGGACAACCGAGACGGCGTGCTCGGTTCCGCAAAGTGGGTGAGTTTCAGCGCAGCCAGTCTGGATAACCGAGATGCCGGTGCGCTGGTCAGCGATGGTGGGTTGAGCGTGCGTGTCAGCGGATTGCTCGACAACCGTAACAAGGGCGAGATTACTGCCAAAGGCGCCATCGATGCGCAGACCGGTAGTCTCGACAACCGCGATGGCAAAGTCATTGGCAAAACCACCTTGGCACTGCGCAGTGATTCGGCGGATAACCGCGTCGGAACGATTCAGGCTGATCAGCAAGTGACGCTGAGTGTCGGTCAGTTCGACAACCGCGACAAAGGCAAGGTCAGCGGCAAGGCCGCGATCGCTTACTCCGGCATACGTCTGGATAACAGCGGCGGCTTGATCAGTGCTGTCGGCCCGGTCACGCTCACGATTGCCGAGGTGCAAAACGCGCTGGGGCGTATTTCCAGTCAGGGTGATCTGCTCGCCACGATTGGTCTTTTGCAACAGCAGGGCGGTGCACTGGTGGCGCAGGGCAACCTGAGCCTCACCGGCAAGACCCTCGATAACCGCAACAACGGGTTGGTGGGAACCACGAAAGCATTGACGGTGAATGTCGAAGAGATCGACAACCGCGCCGGGGAGTTCTCTGCCAGCGAGTCATTGACCATCACCGGACAGCATCTGAACAACGCCGACGCCGGCAAGGTGCTCGCTGGCAAGAACCTGACGCTGGCAGTCGCTTCCGTCAACAACCAGAACCAAGGCTTGATCAGTGTCAAAGGGGCGGCGACGCTGAAGGGCCGCGTGCTGGATAACAGCAACGGCAATTTTGACAGTCTCAACGGCTTGGACATTGCACTTGACGAAGCCTTGCTCAACGTCCAGGGCCTCGTCAGCAGCGAGGGTGCACTGACCATTCGTGCCGGTCGTATCGACAACAGTGCCGGGAGTCTGGGCAGTGCCGGTGAGCTGCTGTTGCACAGTCGTGGCGATCTGCTCAATCAAGCGGGTTCGATCAGCACTGACAGTACTTTGACCCTCAAAAGCGACCGTCTCGATAACAGCCAGAAAGGTTTGATCTCCAGCAAGGCAGGCGCCCGACTTGACAGCGGCGACTTCGATAACAGCCATAGCGGTCAGATGATCAGTGGTGCTGCGCTGGATATCAAGGCCAAACAGGTCAACAACGGCTCAGGACGAATCGCCAGCCAGCAGGCCTTGACGATGTCTGTCAGCGGGCTGGATCAGCAGGGCGGTGAACTGTTCAGCAAGGCCGATCTGACCCTTGATCTGAACCACGGCCAGTTGAACAACCAGAAAGGTCTGATCAACGCACCCGGTGCGTTGTTGCTGAAAAACCTCAACGGCGTGAACAACCAGGGCGGTGAAATTTCCAGTCAGCAAGCCTTCACGCTGGCAGCGCATGACCTCGATAACAGCAGTGGCAAACTGCTCAGCCAGCGGGATCTGACCCTGCGGATCGAGCAAGCGCTGAACAACATCAAAGGCATTATGGCCGGTGCATCACTGGACAGTCATAGCGACAGTCTCGACAACCACGAAGGCTTGATCAGCAGTCGCGGCGAGTTGTTGCTGGTCACCGACAAAACCCTTGCCAACCAGCTCGGTACAGTCATTGCCGACGGACAACTCACGCTTACTGCGCAGACTCTGGATAACGCCAGTGGCAACATCGCCGGCAAGTCCGATGCCACCGTCAACGCAAAGAGCCTGAATAACCAGAAAGGCCAGCTGATTGCCACCGGCGTCCTCGGTCTGACCGCCGAAACACTCGATAATCGCCTGGGTGGTCTTTTGGGGGCCACGCAGGCCCTGACTATCAATAGCGGCGATATAGATAATCGTGGAGGCGAAATCACCAGCCACTCGACCGTGGCGATTGCCGCCGACAAAGTCGACAACAGCGATGCCGGACAGATTTTCTCGGGTCAGGCGCTCACGCTGACAATCGATCAGCTGCGCAATCGCAACAGCGGTCTGATCAATTCCCGATCCCTGCTCGATTTGCACGGACGCGTGCTGGATAACAGCGGTGGCAATCTGTTCAGCCTGCAGCAGGCGCACCTGGATCTGAGCGGTGCATTCGACAACAGCCACGGCAAGGTCAGCAGCGAACGCCAGTTGACGGTCAAAACGGCGCAACTGAGCAACACCCAGGGCAGTTTGTCGAGCGCTGAAGATCTGACGCTCGACAGTCAGGCCGCGGTCGATAATCAGGGCGGTTCACTGGTGACCGATGGCGCGCTCAAGCTCGCCAGTACCCGTCTGGATAACAGTCACAACGGCACGATCAGCGCCAAGGGCGCGGTGACGGTCAACACCGGAATGTTTGACAATAGTCAGTCCGGGCAACTCAACAGCGCCAGCACGCTGGATCTGCAGGCCACTCTGGTCAATAACGGTGACCGAGGACGTATCGGCAGCGAAGATGCGCTGACCGCATCGGTGACCGGCCTTGACCAGCAGGGCGGCCAATTGTTCAGCAAAACCAGTCTGAGCCTGGACATGAACAATGGCCAGTTGAACAACCAGAATGGCTTTATCAACGCGCCCGGTGCCTTGCTGCTCAAACAACTGAACGGCGTCATTAATCAGGGGGGCGAGATTTCCAGCAAACAAGCCTTCACCTTGACTGCGCAAAGTCTGGATAACAGCAACGGCAAGCTGTTAAGCAGCCAGGGTCTGACGTTACGCATTGCCAATGCGCTGAATAACGTCAAAGGCGTCATCGGTGCGACGTCGATTGACGTGCGCAGCGGCAGTTTGAACAACAGCGGTGGCAGCCTGGATAGCCGAGGCAATTTTGATCTGGCCGTCGACGGCATGTTGCGCAACGATGCCAGTGGCGTGATCAACGCCGATACGGCGCTGCACATCAGCAGCGGCGATTTGAATAATGATGGCGGGATGATATTGGCGGTGGACGCCATCAAGTTAAATGCCATGGCGATGAACAACCGTAACAACGGTTTGATCAACAGCCGGGGGACTTTGTCACTGACCGGAACCACTCTGGATTCCAGCAACGGCGGCGAGGTGTCGGCCAAGGACGATATCCATCTCGCGCTGAACGCGTTGACCCAGAATAGCGGCCGGCTGCTGGGGGAAAAGGCCGTCACGGTGAACCTGGCCGGTGGTGACCTCGACAACCGCAACGGTTTGCTCACAGCCAACGGCTTGCTGACCCTTGAACGTCTGCGTGATCTCAATAACGACAGTGGCGAAATCTCCAGCAGCCTCGGATTCGACGTGGTTGCACGGACCGTGATCAACAACGCTGGCAAATTGATCAGCAGCCAGAAACTGACCGTCGACGGTACGGCTCTGGTCAACCGCAACGGCCTGATTTCAGGTTGGGAAGGTCTGATCGTCAAAGGTTCCAGCCTCGATAACCGCGCCGGTGGCACGCTCTCCAGTCGCAACGGCAATGTGCGCGTGGCACTGCAGGGCGAACTGCTCAACAGCGGTTCTGGCGCGCTGGTCAGTCATGGCACGCTGAACGTTTCGGCCGGCAGTCTGGACAATAGCGACAAAGGCATTATCAGCAGTGGCGAGGGCCAGACACTGGCAGTGGATGGAACGCTGAGTAACGCTCAGGGCGGTCTGATCGACAGCGGCGCGACACTGAATATCAACAGTGGTGCACTGAGTAACGTCGGCGGTACGGTCAATGCGCAACAGGCGATCGAGGTCAGCGCGACAGGGCTGGACAACCGTAGCGGGCAGATCGTCAGTGATGCGGCGATCAACCTCAAGCTTTCCGGACAACTGAACAACAGCGCCGGCAAACTGGCCGGCGCGGGGCCTTTGAGCATCAAAGGCGTTACCGATCTGGGCAACCGCAACGGTCAACTGATCAGCCAGAGCACGCTGGACCTGCAGACGCAGTCGCTGGACAACAGTGACAAGGGCACCCTTGCCGCCAGCGGCGATCTGACCATCAGTGCCAGTGGGGCGGTGCTCAATCATGCCGATGGCTTGATCTACAGCCAGACCGCCGGCCTGGTACTCAAGGCCAACAGTCTGAGCAACGCCAAAGGCGCGATCCAGAGCCAGAACGGTTTGACGCTTGATGTCATCGCCGACCTCGATAACCAGAGCGGCAGAATCATTGCTGAAACCGGCGCTGTCAGTGTCAACGCGGCCAGCATTGACAACCGTGGCGGCGTGCTGGCGAGCATAAAAGGCCTGTTGGAAGCACGCACTGTTGGCGTCCTGCGCAACGGCGTCGACCTGAATAACAACCGGCAGGGCGGCATCATTCAGGCGCAGGGCCTCAAACTCACCGCACTGGCCGGGTTGAGCAACAGCGGCGGGCGGATTTCGGCGCAGGCCGCGGATTTGAGCATTACCACGGCGGCGATGGATAACAGCAACGGCGGTATTTACGCAAAAAACCTGCTCAGCGTGAGTGGTAGCCGACTGGACAACAGTGTCGGTCAAATCGCTGCTAATCGTATCGATCTGGCTCTGCTCAACGATTTGAACAACCGCGGCGGTGTCATCGAAAGTGACACCATCCTGACAGTCCAGGCGGCCAGTCTGGATAACCAGACCGGCAAGCTGCGCTCGCTGAGCAACAGCGGCAAAACCGTGTTCCAGATTGGCGGACTGCTAGACAATCGCAACGGCGTAGTGGAAACCGGCAACACCGATTTGACGCTGGCCGTCGGCAGCTTTCAGAACAGCGGCGGGCAACTGCTGCATCTGGGCGAGGGCACGTTTGACATTTCCACAGCCAATGTCACCGGCGCAGGCGGCAGCATCGTCACCCGCGGCGGGCTCACACTCAATGCTGATAGCTGGAGCAACTCCAGCGTGATTCAGGCAGGCCGGCTGAACGTGAACGTCAACAATTTCAGCCAGACTGCCAGTGGTCAGATATTGGCATCCACGCACCTGCAAGGGCGCGGTGGCAACTGGAACAACGACGGCTTGATCGCCAGTGACGGCACGCTGGATGTGCAACTGACCGGCAGTTACGGCGGCAATGGCCGGGTTTCAAGCGTAGGTGACCTGACGCTTGGCGCGGCGCAACTGACTGTCAACGAGGCTGCCAGTGTGGCTGGAGGCGGTTTGACCAAGCTCAATGTGGGCGGCCCGTTGATCAATATGGGCCGGCTCACCTCCGCCGATGCAATGGAAATCAGAGCCGGTACGGTCATTAATCTCGGCACCCTGGCCAGTGCCAAAAACATGTTGATCAACGCGCAGAACCTGAGCAACAACCGCATCCGCGTCAATCAGGGTTCACTGCTGTTCAGCGGTGGTCATATGAATCTGCAGGTCGGCACCCTGACCAACACCTACAGCGACCTCTACAGCCTCGGTGACATCAATGTACTGGGTTACAACGGCGCCGACCGTGCAGGCCGGGTTGACAACCTGTCCGGGCGCATCGAGTCCACCGGCGACATGTCGCTGAAGTCGGCAGTCGTCAACAACAAGATGGAAAACTTCAGCGTCACCACCACCGAGGGCGATTCTTCGTCCATCGGTGTGCGCTGCTTCAACTGTGATTCAGCCCGGCCCAAGCACATGGAGGACGTTGATTCACACCTGGTCTGGCAGCAAACGTTCAACGTCACAGTCTCGGGGGATGCCGATGCATCCAGCATCACCGCCGGACGTAACCTGAGCGTCACCGGGTCAGAATTCATCAACTCCAACTCCACGGTGTCCGCGTCGTCCGACATCACCATCAATGTCGATACGTTCAACAACTCCGGAAGTTCGCTGGGCAGCTATTCGTCGCTCAAGTACATCACCAACAGCGCGCCCAAGCCCGAGTTGTGGGATCAGATCGTCAATTACAACAGCCACAATGACGCGGGCTACAACAAGGACATCCGTTTCTGGACGGCCGGTGGCGTAGAGTCCCAAGTGACACCCTGGATCAGAAACAACCCGCATGTTGGGGAAATCCGGACACAGTACATCGGCACGTATTCGAATGATGTGTGGGGTGGCGGCGATATCGTCTTCGGAGCCTCCCAATATGCTTCGGGTGTTCGCGTGCAGGCGCCGGCGGAAATCATCAACGCCACGCCGTTCCAGACGGTCATTACCGAGTCGGCGGGCAAGACCTACGTCCCGGCGATTGTGCAGGCCGGTGGCAACGTAGCGATCAACGCGACCAACAACATCAGTAATGGCGAGCTGAAGTCGTTCAGTGCAACCGCGGCAGGCCCGGGAAAGACAGCCGACACGCGCGCGGGGGGTGGGGCCAAACCTACCGTTATCAGCCTCAACCGCCAGTTGCCGCCAGACCTGGCGCAGCAACAAGTCAACCCGTTGGCCTCCCCCGGGTTCGCATTGCCGAGCGGGCAGAACGGCCTGTTCCGCTTGAGCGGTCAAGGTGCCAGTTCAGAAAGCGCGGCGCCGCTGCCCGGTGGTTCGCAGAACTGGGCGATTGGCGGCGCCTCGGTCACGCAGACTCTGCGTCAGGTTGATGTGCCGGGCGGCGGACGGACACTGACGTTCGACGCGATCAACCCGGTCGGCGTGACTGATCGGCAACTGAGCACAGTCGATCGTAAAAGCGCAGATCCGAGCAGCGGCCAGAGCGCCATTGATACCAGCGTTCAGTTCGGCGGCGGCCCGTCGGGCGGCACACCGAGCACTTCGCTCAAGGACAACGCCAGCCAGACACTGGCCCGGGTTCAGGGGTTGCCCGATACCCGGGCCCCTTCGAACGCGCATAAGTATCTGATTGAAACCAACCCGGTCCTGACCGAGCTTAAGCAGTTCATGAGTTCCGATTATCTGCTGGCCAACCTCGGTTACGATCCCGACCAGAGTGCCAAGCGCCTGGGCGATGGTTTGTACGAACAGCGCTTGATCCAGCAGGCGGTGGTCGAGCGCACCGGGCAGCGATTCATCGATGGTCAGACTTCCGATGAAGGCTTGTTCAAGTACCTGATGAACAATGCCATTGCCAGCAAGGATCAGCTCAATCTGTCGGTCGGGGTGACACTCACCGCCGAGCAGGTGGCGGCGCTGACCCACGACATCGTCTGGCTCGAAGAACACGAAGTGAATGGCGAGAAAGTGCTGGTGCCGGTGCTCTATCTGGCGCAGGCCAATAATCGCCTGGCGCCCAATGGCGCGTTGATCCAGGGCACCAACGTGAAACTGATTGCCGGCGAGGATCTGCATAACACCGGCACCCTGCGTGCCAGTAATAACCTGACCGCAGCCGCTGGCAATGACTTGGTCAACAGCGGCCTGATCGAGGCGGGCAACCGTCTCGATTTACTGGCTGGTAACAGCATCGTCAACCAATCGGGCGGCATCATCACCGGGCGCGATGTCAATCTGGTCGCGGTCAAGGGCGACATAATCAACGAGCGCACGGTGACCAGCAGCGGTTTTGCCTCACAGGGCTACTCGCAGCATCGTGAGTACCTCGACAATGCATCGCGCATCGAGGCCAGCAATGATCTGAAAGCCAGTGCCGGCCGCGACTTCATCAGTACCGGCAGCGCCCTGACCAGTGGGCGCGATACCGTGATCGAGGCGGGACGCGACGCGAGCATCGTATCGGCGCAAAGCAACAACTCCGCGTTTACCGGCGCCACTACCAGCAGCGTTCACCAGGTCGGTTCGACTGCAACGGCCGGTCGGAATTTGACGGTCAATGCCGGTCGGGATCTGTCGGTGATTGGCAGTCAGATCAGCGCCCAGCGTGATATCGGCATGAGCGCCGACCGTGATCTGTTGATCGCCTCGGCCGAAGAGGAATCCCACTCCTATTACAAATCGAAAAAGGTCACCGCGCAGGAAGACCACATCGATCAGATTGCCAGTTCAATCAGTGCCGGTGGCAAGGCCGGGTTCACCTCAGGTAAAGACCTGACCGTGGTGTCGAGCCGGATCACCGCAGGCGACGAAGCCTATCTGTTCGCCGGCAACGACATCAACGTGCTGGCTGCCGAGGATTATGACTATTCGCTGTACGACAAAAAGAAAAAAGGCAGTTTGGGACGCAAGGAAACCCGGCGTGACGAGGTGACCACGGTTACCCACATCGGCAGTGAAATCAGCAGTGGCGGCGATCTGACGATCGCCAGTGGCGGTGATCAGCTCTATCAGGCAGCCAGCCTGAAGGCTGGCAAGGACCTGACCATCAGCAGCGGCGGTGACCTGAGCTTCGAGAGTGTCACCGACCTGAAAAAGGAGAGCCACGAGAAAAGCAAGAGCAGTCTGGCCTGGACCTCGGCCAAAGGCGCCGGGCAGACCGATGAAAGTATTCGCCAGAGTCATTTGCTGGCGGCCGGTGACATCGTTATCAAGGCGGCCGGCGACATTCGTATCGACGTCAAGGAAGTCACCCAGAAAACCGTGGCCGATAGCATCGATGCGATGGTCAAGGCTGACCCGCAACTGGCATGGCTCAAGGACATGCAGAACCGCGGCGACATCGACTGGCGCATGATCAAGGAAGTGCATGACCAGTGGGATTACGAAAGTTCCGGCATGGGCATGGGCGCCGCGATTGCCGTGGCGATCATTGTTACGGTGTTGACGGCGGGCGCAGCGAGCGCGGCAGTCGGCGGCACTCTGGCGTCCGGTACCGGATCGACCTTCGCGGCAGCGACAGCGACCACCGCTGCCGGCGTTGGCAACGTTGCCTTGACTGCGGTGATTACCTCAATGGCCAGTACGGCGGCGGTCAGCGCCATCAACAACAAGGGCAATCTCGCTGACACACTCAAAGACGTGCTTTCGGAAGAAAACATCAAGAGTTATGTCACGGCGGCGATCATTGCCGGCGCCGGTTCCTATACCAACACTTGGGGGAAAGTGGTCGGGCCGCAGGGCAACCTGATCACTCAAAGTGTCACCGAGCGACTCAAGGCTTATGCGGTCAATACCGCACTCAAGGGGCTGCTGACTGGCGACGGCAGCGACAAGTCTTGGCTGACCATTGCCGGCACGGGGGCGCTGGCAGAAATCTATGCGTACTGGACCGGTCGTGGACCGGACATCCGCCCAGGCGAAGATCGCCCAGGTGGCCCGGAATTCACGCAGCTTGAAGATGGTCTGGTGCCTCGCGAATGGATCAATGGCGAATGGGTCGAGGGCAAGAATATTGGTCTGAATAAAGAGTGTGCATCGTTGCTGGCTGTCTGCCACGGCACTTTGATCAGTAATATTGCCAACTCGGTACCGGGGATGAATGCCTTTGCCACCTTGCATGATACTTGGATGGATAAGCTGATCATTGCCAAAGGTGGCATGGATATGACGCTGATTGAAAACCTCGGCACCATGCCCCCGGCATTGGTTGTCAACTATGGTGCGCTATATGACCAGTATCGGCCATTGATTGAACAGACCAAGCGGGAAGCCAGGCAATGACACCGTCGCCTGTAGTAGTACTCGGGCTCAGCCCGGGTACTTCCGGTTGCGGCTGCCCTGTCGATTACTGACGATGGCAGCAGTCTGATTGGTTGCCGCCTTCATACCGATCATGATGCCGAACCCATTCCATGATCTCGTCTTCATTCCTGCCCTTGGGCGTCAGATCCAGATAGTGGTAAGCGCCAACCAGCATGTCCAGACCGCGCGCGTATGTGGAATAGGTGTGGAAAATCTCGCCTTCGTCATTGCGATAAAACACGCTCAGCCCCGGCATTTCTTCCTCGGCGCTGTCGGTTTTTTCATAGTTGTAGGTAGCCTTGCCCTCGGCGACGTCTTCAGCCCGGGCGCAGACGCCGAAGTCGTAATTGAAATCGCAACCTTCTGACGAAACCCAGCCGAACTTCCAGCCCATCCGCTTTTTGAAGTCCTGAAACTCGTTGAATGGCGCATGGGAAACTGCAACCACCGCGACGTCGTGATGGGCCAGGTGCTGGTTGGCGCCGTCGATGTGGTCGCTGAGGAACGAGCAGCCCTGGCAGCCTTGCTCCCAGCCTTTGGCGAACATGAAATGGTAGATGATCAACTGGCTGTTGTTGCCAAACAGGTCGTTGAGCTTGAGCTCGCCGTTCGGCCCTTGAAAATGATAGTCCTTGTCGACTTTCACCCACGGCAGGGCGCGGCGCTCGGCGCTGAGGCGATCGCGTTCCCGGGTGAAGGCTTTTTCGCGGGCCAGATGCTGCTGACGGGCGGCGAGCCATTCTTCGCGTGATACCACCGGATGGTTTGCAACGTTCATGACGATGTCTCCTGCGGGTTGAACCGGCTGTTTCAGCCTAGTCGTTCAACGTGCGAGGTAATCGACAGCCGTCGGTCGGTCGGGTCCGGAAATACTGCTGAACGGCTGCGCAGCGCTTCGGTCACAACCTTGAACGCGGCACAAAATCACCCGCACCGGAGGTTGGATCAGGATGACGACTTATAACTGGGATTTGATTGAACGTTTGCTGCATGAAGTGCAGAACAGCGCTGGCCACAGCTTCGCTCCCCGCGCTTATGCCGAAGACTACGCGGCCGAGAAAGCCAGCGCCGGCGAGCCGATCGACAATCTCGATCACTTGAAAACCTTGGCCTGTGATTATGAAAAGATGTTGCTGGAGCGCGGATTCATCGAGCCGCGGCCGGATCACGAGGGCAGTACTGGCAACAACTTCATTCTGACCCCGCGCGGCTCCAGCCTGCTGAGCCTGATCGACAGCAGCATCCCCGGCAACGACCATCCGCGTCAGGTGCTGGATGAGCAGGAGGATGCGCTGAATGAGGTGACGTTCGATGAAGTCGCCTCGAAGGCTCAAATCGCCTGAGCCAGGGAAATCCCCCTGTGGGAGCGAGCCTGCTTGCGAATACGGTCTGTCAGTGACATTTAATCTGTCTGATATTCCGCTTTCGCGAGCAGGCTCGCTCCCACATTGGATTCCAGTGATTTCAAGGTTTGTGCGCGGCCTTCAGGCACTTGAGGTCATTGAAGTCCTTGCGCACTCCCTCGATTTTCTTCAACAAACGCTGACGCTGTTGCGGCGTGCTCTCGGCCATCAAGTCGACAAACAGCGAGCGCGCCTGGGCTTCGGTGTTGGCGTAGGCCTTGCGGTAATCCGCTGTCCATAAGCGCTCGCGGTTGACCAGAAGCGTCTCGATGCGTTGTGGGAATTCCGCGCTTTGGCGTTGCGCAACGGCGGCGCTGAACTGTTGCTGCCAGTGCGCGCGGTTGGCGATCCATTGGCTGTTCTGGTCGCCCAAGGCATTGGTCCAGGCCACGACGCGTTGTTTCTGTTTATCACTGAGCGGGCCTAGCCAATCGTTCAGGCGTTTTTCCATGCGCTCGCCGCGTTCCTTGATCTGCTGGGCCAGCGGTGGTTTCACGTATTCCTGCTGACGTTTGCGCAAATCCTTGGCAAACGCTTCGTTCATTTCTGCCACCTGTTTATCGTCCAGTCCTTGCAGCAACTCGATGGCCGAAGGGGTTATTTCCCGGGCGGTTTCGGCAATGGCCTGCTTGGCTTCGGCGGTGCGCTCCTGTAGCGCGGCGTCGCTGACCTGATTGCTCTCGACCATGGCCTGCAAACGGTCCAGCCAGTCGAGGTAACCGGGTAACTGCGTGGTGCAGTGCCAGCTCAGATGTTCCTTGAGCCGTTCGTTGAACCAATCTTTCTGCTCGCCGTTCATGTCCACGTAGTCGCTGAGCGACCACGGGATGATCACGTCGAGGTTGCGGTAGGCCAGGCCAACGCGGCTGCAAGCGCCGAGGGCGAGGGTGAAGATGAGCAGGGCGGCAATCTGTTTGAACCAGCGAGACATGGGCAAATCCTTGCGAGAGCCTGGCGTCGGAAATCTGATTCTTATGTGATGCAGGATGCGCGCGGCAGTTCAGCCGATCAATAGAACGTGCGTACGGCCTTGAGCGTGACGAGGCCGTCGCACTCGCTGTTGTGCCCGGAATAGGCCGAGCAATCACTGCCGCTGAGGCTGGAGTCGCTGTAGATCAGGTCAAGATCGACGCCCATGAACGGCCGCGACAGTTTCACCGACCAATCAGTGAAACTGCTGATATAGCCACCGTCCACCGCCGCCGGTGTATTCAACTGGTGCGTGGTGTATTTCATGCTCACGCCAATGCCGAACGGCTGATTGCCAGTGAGGTCGGCAAACAAGGTGTTGTTCTGTTTATCCGGGTCGTTGCTCAGGGCAATGCCAAAGCGACTGCCGAGCAGAGTCAGGCCACCAAAAAGCTCCTGGCTGTCGAGGGTGTCCACGCGGGGATAGCTGTAATGGATCATCCCGACTTCATAGCCGAGCACCTGATCGAACGGCTGCTTGAAGCCGACATAGGAATCGATCTCGAGGTTCTTGCCTGGGCTGATGCCCATGCTCGGCGCGTACTGGCCGAAATACACGCCGCTGTCGTGGCTCAGATCAAGGCCACCGTGGAACGAGCCGACCGCCGCCGGTTTCACCAGACCCTGGGCCATGCTGCGGCTGGGCGTGGTGCCAAGCTTGAGATCGAAGTCACCCAGTTCACCCTGAAAAACCTGCGCGTGCGCGGTCGCGCCTGACAGCAGGCTGACGAACAATAAACAGGGAAATGGGCGCATGCGTCACTCCATGAACCGCGAGCGCAGGGCGAAGGCCTGCTGAAACGCTTGATCTAGACGCGTGCAAGGATACCGGCGAATGCCCGGCATTGATGGCCGTTCGTCGATTTTCGGGAATTTTTGTTTAAAACGAAGGGGGATTGCGCGGTGCCAGTCCAGGCGCTTCAAAGCTCAAAGCGCCTCTGGACGGGGTGAAACCGGTATTACTTCTTGCCCAGGCTGATCTGCTTGGACGGGCCGAATGTCTGGCCGCTGACGCCTTTGGCAATTTGCTGGATCTCGCCGCCGGACTTGAGGAATGCTGCGATCTGATCGTTGATCGATTCGCTGGTTTCAACGGCTGGAGCTGGCTTTGCTTTGCTGGTGGATGCTTTTACACGCATGGCGGCCATTAACCTTTAGAAAAGTAACTCGGCCAGGCATCGTACAGGAATAACTTGACAATAGCTTGGTAAATATCCCCCGGATTATCCAACCGTAACGCTGCATTATTACCGGCCGTTCACTCGTAATAAGCAGCTAACCTGCTGTTTTAAATGAGAACATTTAATTGAAGTGAGGCAAATCAGCGCGGCTGTGAAGCGTCGGACCGGACTGACGAGCGGCACCCCGTAGGGCAGTGATCAAGCAAAATCAACAGGTTGACGCAGATTTTCCGCTGCGAGGATCTGTCGCCCGACGTTGGCGGCAAAAACGGGTAGAATGCCGCCCACGTATTGAGGGTTTCGGAAATGGCTTTAGTCGGGCGTTACAACAGTTTGCAAGTGGTTAAACACACTAACTTCGGTTTATATCTGGACGGCGGTGCCGACGGCGAAATTCTTTTGCCCAACCGTTATATCCCCAAAGATATTCCCAGCGAAGATGAAGACTGGCTCAACGTATTCATCTATCTGGACAGCGAAGACAAACTTCTCGCCACCACGGAAAAACCCAAAGTTCAGGTCGGCGAATTTGCCAGTCTGAAAGTGGTTGAAGTCAACAGCATCGGCGTGTTCCTCGACTGGGGCCTGCCGAAAGATCTGCTGCTGCCGTACTCGGAAGAAAAGCGCCAGATGACTGCTGGCGAATACTGCGTGGTGCACGTCTACCTCGACAAACACACGCGCCGCATCACCGCCACCGCGCGCCTCGATCGTTACCTGGACAAGACCCCGGCCACCTACAGCCCGGGGCAGGAAGTCGATCTGCTGGTAGCCGAAGCCACCGACATGGGCTTCAAGGCGATCATCAACAACAAGCACTGGGGCCTGATCCACAAGAACGAGATCTTCAAGTTCATGCGTTCGGGCATGCGCGAGAAAGGCTTCATCAAGGAAGTGCGCGCCGACGGCAAGATCAGCCTGAGCCTGCAACCGGTTGGCCAGGAAGCGGCCAGCAGCCTGAGTTCGAAGATCCTCGGCAAGTTGCGCGAGAACGACGGCACCCTGGCGGTCAGTGACAAGAGTGATCCGGCACTGATCAGCAGCCTGTTCGGCGTCAGCAAGGGCAACTTCAAGAAAGCCATCGGCTCGCTGTACAAGGAAGGCAAGATCGTCATTCACGCCGATCGCATTGAACTAACCTGAGCCTTGAGTGGCCCATGTTGCAGGCCACACAAGAGGTTGGATCGATGAAAAAGGCGCTGATCGCTTACGTCGCAACGCTGCTGACGTTTCTGCTGCTCGATGGCATCTGGCTCGGGCTGCTGATGGCGCCGACCTATCGCGAACTGCTCGGTTCGCTGATGCTGGAAAAACCGCTGCTGTTGCCCGCAGCGGTTTTTTATTGCCTGTACGTTATTGGCTGCGTGGTGTTTGTCGTGTTGCCGGCTCTGAGCTGGCAGAGGGCGGCGAAGCTGGGTGCGCTGTTGGGGCTGGTGGCCTACGGCACTTATGACCTGACCAATTGGGCGACCTTGCGCGACTGGTCGGTGCAGGTGAGTTTGATGGACTGGGCGTGGGGGACAGTGGCGACGGCGGTTGCCTGCACGGTGGGTTATTTGATGGCGAAGCGATTCACGTGAGCTGATCCGGCAGTTGTGTTGGCAATGCTGGTCTCTTCGCGAGCAGGCTCGCTCCCACGTGTTCACCGAACCCTCTGTGGGAGCGAGCCTGCTCGCGAATGACGGCGCAGCCGTCAACCATTCAGCGCTGACGCCACTGACCAACTTAATGTCTTTTCCAGACGGCTTTTTCCGCGCGACTGATTGATAATCCCCGACACTGTTTTCTGACCATTGGATGGCCTGCCATGTTGTGTGTGTTCGAGGTGTTGCGGTGAGTGCCGAGCGGCGCAATGCCGACGGTTTTGCCCTGCAAGTGATGATCGGCCTGTGCCTGATCTGGGGTGTGCAGCAAGTTCTGATCAAGTGGGCGGCAACGGACATCGCGCCAGTGATGCAAGCGGCGGGGCGCTCGGGAATTTCTGCGTTGCTGGTCGGTTTGCTGATCTGCTGGAAGGGCGGTTGGGATCAGGTCGGCAGCACCTGGCGCGGCGGCTTGCTGGCCGGTGCGCTGTTTGGTCTGGAATTCCTGTTCATCGCCGAAGGTCTGCAACTGACCACCGCCGCGCATATGTCGGTGTTCTTGTATACCGCGCCGATCTTCACCGCACTCGGCGTGCATTTCCTGCTGGCCAGCGAGCGTTTGCGCCCGTTGCAATGGCTGGGGATTCTGCTGGCGTTCATCGGCATCGCAATTGCCTTCGCCGGCGGTGTGTCGTGGGACAACCTTGATCGGCGCATGCTGCTGGGCGATGCCTTCGGCGTATTGGCCGGCGCCTGTTGGGGCGCGACCACCGTGGTGGTGCGCGCCTCGCGACTGTCGGAAGCGCCGGTGACATTGACCCTGTTCTATCAGTTGCTGGTCGGTTTCATCGGTCTGCTGTTGATCGCGTTGTTCAGCGGCCAGATCACTCACGTCAGCCTGACTACCGTGGCGGTGGCCAGTGTGCTGTTCCAAGGGCTGGTGGTGTCGTTCTTCAGCTACCTGGTGTGGTTCTGGCTGCTGCGCCGTTATCTGGCGGCCAACCTTGCGGTGTTCTCGTTCATGACGCCATTGTTCGGCGTGACCTTCGGCGTGCTGCTGCTCGGCGAACAGTTGAGCCTGAACTTCGTCATCGGCGCCGTGCTGGTGCTGCTCGGCATCACTTTCGTCAGCGCCGAACAGTGGCTGCGTCGGCGTTTGCGCAAGGCGCTGGGCCAGTAGCCTTGGCCTGCATCGCCAGCGCGCCGGCCAGCAACAGGCCGGCACCGGCGATCAGCAGCGCCGGCTGCAAGCCGCCGCTGAAATGGCTGCTCAGCGCCGCCAGCAGCGGGCCGCTCAGCTGGCCGACAGCGAAGCACGCCGTGAGCATCCCGGCGTTGCGCTGAGTGTCGTGGGGCGCCAGCTCTCGCGAACGCTGCATGACCAGTTGCATGCAGGCCAGAAACGGTGTGCCGCAGAGGATCACCCCCAACGCCAGGCCGACGCCGCTGCCCAGCAGACAGGCGAACACTCCGGCCGCTTGCAGCCACAACGTCGCCATCAGCCAGTGCCGCGTGGTCTCGGGATCATGTCGGCGCAGACTCACCAACCACACACCGATTGCCGCGCCGAGGCCAAAGCACGGCCAGAACAGATCCGCCTGCCACTGGCCGTGAAACTGCGCATTGGCCATCTGCGACAGGAACGTTGCCGGAATGATGTAGCCGATGCCGTACAGCGCATATACCAGCGCCAGCCGGGCAATGCCGCGATTCGCTGGGTTCACATGGGTTGTTGCTGGCCTCGCTACCACCGTGGGCTGCGGTAACAACCGCCAGACGCCGAGCATCATCAGCAACGCGGCGGCTGCGTAAATCAGCCACAGGGTTGCCGATGTCTGCTGCAAGCGGTGTGAGACCAGCGCCAGCAAGCCTGTGAGAAAAATCCCCAGACCCGGCCCGGCAAAAACCAGAGCACCCCAGCGCGGGCGACCCGCTGCCGCCGCCAGCGGCTGACTGAGTGAAGTGATCATCACCAGCACCCAGGCACTCGCCACGCCGGTACCAAAGCGCAGCAGCAGGTGCGACCAGAAACCGTTGGCCCAGAACGACGCCAGTGTCAGCAGCACGCACAGCCACAGCCCGCCATGCAGGCGACGCTGCACCTGCTGTGGCCGCTGGGCGAACATCGCGTCCACAGCACCGAGCAGATAGCCGAAGTAGTTGGCCGCCGCGATCAGCCCGGCGGCGGTGAGGTCGATCTGCCCTTCGCTGAGCAGGTGGGGCATCTGAGGTGTCAGGGCGAAACGGCCAATGCCCATGGCCATCATCAGGGCAACGAAACAGGCGAATAAACGTATCAGCGGCGACATGGTCGGGCTTCCTTCAAAGCAGCAATGACCGTCAGGCTAGGATCGATTGACTTTCTTTAAAATTGAATAATAGTGAGTAACTTGTTCTGTTAAGGAGAAAGCAGTGGAGTTCAGCCAACTGCGGATATTCCAGGCGGTCGCCGAGGAAGGCTCGATCACCCGCGCCGCCGAGCGCTTGCATCGTGTGCCGTCGAATCTGTCGACGCGGCTGAGACAGCTTGAGGAGCAACTGGGCGTTGAGCTGTTCGTCCGCGAACGGCAGCGCTTGCAGTTGTCGCCGGCGGGCAAGGTTTTGCTCGACTACACCGGCAAACTTTTCGCTCTGCGCGATCAGGCCAGTGCGGCCGTGATGGGTGGGCAACCGGCCGGCGACTTCGTGCTGGGCACCATGTACAGCACGGCGGCGATCCATCTGCCGGCGTTGCTGGCGCGTTATCACAAGCAATACCCGATGGTGAATTTGCAGGTGCAATCGGCACCGACCGGCGAACTGCTTGAAGGGTTGCTCACCGGCCGCCTCGACGCGGCGTTGGTCGACGGACCGCTGGAACTGGCCGGGCTCGATGGCGTGCCGTTGTGCGAGGAGCGGCTGGTGTTGATTACCGAAATCGACCATCCACCGGTGCACAGTGCGCGGGATGTCGAGGGGCGCTCGGTATTCACCTTCCGTCAGGGCTGTTCATATCGCATGCGTCTGGAGGCGTGGTTCTCTCATTACCACGCGGCGATGGGCCGGCCGATGGAGATCGAGTCGTATCAGGGCATGCTCGCCTGTGTGATTGCCGGCAGTGGTGTGGCGTTGATGGCCGAGTCGATGCTCGCCAGCCTGCCTGGACGCGAAAGCGTCGCCGTGCATCCGTTGGCCGAGCCGTTCGCGGGTGCGACAACATGGCTCATGTGGCGCAAGGGTATGGCCGGGGCCAACCTGAATGCCTGGATCGACGTGCAGCAAGCGGTCTATCCCGTGGCTTTGCATGAAGTGCGTGAAACAGCGTGAACCAATCGCAACAGATTCTGTTCAATTCAGTAACAGATCATTGCGGATTTGGCCGAGCATTGCGTAGGACTTCGGACTATTATCAGTGCGAAGCGGCCTCAGAATTCCGGCCGCTCAGCACCACCCTGAAGGGGGCATGACGATGAAAGAGAAAATCCAGAACTGGCTGCACGATTTGGGAGTTGCCCTCGGTTTGATCGAACCGCCTCTGCAACCGGTACCGATTCGCACGGACGACGAACAGCGCCGACGCCAGCCACGTCGCCGTTAATATCTGCGATCAGAGATTTCAAGATCGCAGCCGTCGGCAGTTTCTACAAAGTGTAGGAGCTGCCGAAGGCTGCGATCTTTTGCTTATCGCCAAGCGAAAAAAACGGGTGTGGCCACCGACGCCACACCCGCTGAAGAAAACATCACCTCGTTACAGTCGATTCACACCGCCGTTGCCACGGTCGCCGGGCGCGGCGAGAACAGGCTGACCAGTACAAAGCTCACAAGGCTGACACCCAGGCTGTAATAGATCGGCGAGTTCGCGTCCATGCCGTCCTTGACCATGAACACCAGCGCCGTGATAAAGCCCAGCGTCATCGCGCTGATCGCCCCGGCGGTAGTCGCACGCTTCCAGAAAATCGCGCCCATCAGCGGAATCAGCATGCCGCCGACCAAGAGGTTGTAAGCCAGGGTCAGCGCGCTGATAACGTCATTGACGACCAGAGCAATGCCCAACACCGCGATCCCCGTCAGCAGCGTAAACAGACGGCTGACCGCGACGTTGGATTGTTTGCCGCCGCGCAGTTTCGGCAGCAGGTCTTCGGTCAGGGTGGTGGACGCGGCGAGCAGGCCGGCGCTGGCGGTGGACATCATCGCCGCCAGTGCGGCAGCGATCACCAGGCCACGGATGCCGTCAGGCAGCGAGACTTTGACGATGGCGGCAAAAGCGTTGTTGACGTTGTCCAGATCCGGAATCAGTACATGCGCAGCCATGCCGATCAAGGCGCAGACCAGACCGTAAATGATGCAGTAGATCCCGGCCGAGGTGCCGGCGTACTTGGCGACTTTTTCGCTTTTGGCGGTGAACACCCGCTGCCAGATGTCCTGGCCGATCAGGATGCCGAAAAAGTAGATCATGAAGTAGGTAATGATCGTGTCCCAGCCGATGCTGGTGAAGTTGAAGCTGGCCGCCGGCAGTTGCGCGACCAATTGATCCCAGCCGCCTACGCGGTACAGGCAGATCGGCAACAACACGAACATCAGGCCCACTGTCTGGATGCCGAACTGGACGATGTCCGTCAGGGTCAGCGACCACATGCCGCCGATCGTTGAATAAGTCACCACGATACCGCCGCCCAGCAGTACGGAAATCCAGAAGGGCAGACCGAACAACACTTGCAGCACGGTGCCGATCGCCAGAATCGAGGTCACGCCGATCATCAGCGCGTAAGCGAGCATGATCGTCGCACTGGCGGTGCGCGCCATCGGGTTGTAGCGCTTCTCCAGGACCTGGGTGACGGTGAATACCTTGAGTTTCAGCAAGGGCTTGGCGAGGAACAGGTTCAGCGCGACGATGCCGCAGCCCAGTGCCGCGCACAGCCAGAATCCGGAGATGCCATGCACGTAACCCAGACGCACGGTGCCGACGGTGGACGCGCCGCCGAGAACGGTCGCCGCCATGGTGCCCATGTACAGCGACGGCCCCAGATTACGCCCGGCAACCAGATAGTCTTCGTGGGTCTTGGCCTTGCGCATGCCGTAGTAGCCGAGAATCAGCATCGCAGCGGCATAAATGAGTACGACGAATAAATCCAAAGCCATGATGGCGTGTCTCCGATTGTCTTTTTTATGGTCAAGCTAATGGGGTCTGCAAGGCTTCCTGTGGGAGCGAGCCTGCTCGCGAAGGCGGTCTGTCAGTCACATCAACGTTGGATGTGCTGAAGTCTTCGCGAGCAGGCTCGCTCCCACAGGGGGGTCGTGTCAGGCGGCCTGACGCAGTTGAGGTTTTATTGCGGCTTCACTGCGCACATCCGTTGGCCCAAACACCTCCCGAGGCTCAGGAAACAGGCGCAGCAGCGTCAGGTACACCACCGACGCCAGGCCCAATGTCACCGGCAAACTGATGTCGATGCCACCGGCCAATTCGCCCAGCGGGCCGACGAACTGCCCCGGCAGGTTGACGAAGCACAGGCCGACCAGCGCACTCGGAATCCACGCCCCCAGACCGCGCCAGTTCCAGCCGTGGTTGAACCAGTAGCGTCCGCCCTGTTCGCCGCGAGTGAACACTTGCAGGTCATCCGGGCAGTAGAAGCCGCGCCGCACCAGCAGGCCGATGATCATGATCACCATCCACGGGGTGGTGCAGGTGATGATCAGCACGGCGAAGGTCGACACGCTTTGCACCAGGTTCGCCGCAAACCGGCCGATGAAGATGAAGGCGATCGACAGCACGCCAATCAGCAAGGTCGCCTTGACCCGGGACAGCACGCGCGGGAACACGCTGGACATGTCCAGCCCGGTGCCATACAGCGACGTGGTGCCAGTGGACATGCCGCCGATCACCGCAATCAGGCACACCGGCAGGAAGAACCAGCTCGGCGAGACGGCCAGCAAGCCGCCGACATAGTTGTTCGCGGCGATGTAGTCCGGCGCCTTGATCGCGACGATAGTGGCGGTGGCGAGGCCGAACAGGAATGGGATCAACGTTGCCAGTTGTGCGGCGATCACCGCCAGCATGATCCGGCCCTTCGGCGTCTCACGCGGGATGTAGCGCGACCAGTCGCCGAGAAACGCACCGAAGGAAATCGGGTTGCTCATCGCCACCAGCGCCGCGCCGATGAATGCCGCCCAGAACCCGGCCTGACCCAGCGCCACGCTGCCGGCGTACTGGCTGTCAAATGCAGGGGCGAAGGCGAAGATGCCGAGCAGGAACAACAGGCTCGCGGCCCACACCGCGATGCGGTTGACCCACAGCATGATGCGGAAACCGTAGATGCACACGGTCAGCACCAGCAGCGCGAACAGACCGTAGGCCAGGCCCAGGGTCAGGTCGGTTTCCGGCAAATCGACGAGGCGTTTGGCGCCGCCGACCAGCGCATCACCCGAGCTCCACACTGAAAGCGAGAAGAACGCGATTGCCGTCAGCAACGACAGGAACGACCCGACAATCCGCCCGTGCACGCCGAAGTGCGCACCGGAAGACACGGCGTTGTTGGTGCCGTTGAGCGGGCCGAACAGGCCCATCGGTGCGAGGATCAGCGCACCGACCACCACACCCAGCACAATCGCCCAGACACCGGCCTGAAACGACAGGCCGAACAGCACCGGGAAACTGCCGAGCACAGCGGTGGCAAAGGTATTGGCGCCGCCGAAGATCAAGCGAAACAAGTCGCTCGGTAGGGCGTCGCGCTCATGATCCGGGATCTGTTCGACCCCGTTTGTTTCGATGCTGCTAAGGCTTTTTTCGTTGTTGTTGTTATTCATGATCTGCTCCGATCATCAGGCGCGCTCATCGTGCGTGAGCGTCACCATTGGCTAAGGGGGTGGCAGCCCTTCCGGCATTGCGGACAAATGTTCGTGACAGGCCAGCCATAGGCCTTGTTGTTCTAGGCTCGACGCTTGTCTTCTGAAAACAATCGTCTCGCGCTCCTGGCTGAAGTGTTGCTCCCCTTGCATGCGCAGCTCGGTGGCCACGTCATGGATGAAAACCGCCACGTCACCCTGCAGGCTGACAAAGGCGTTGCTCGAGGTGCACGACAGCACCTCGAAACCCTCCTCGGCGCGCCAGCGGTCCCACAACGCCTGATAGGCATCGCGCGACAGCAATGGCTGCTCGAGGGTGTAGAAAACGAAGCTGGCATCGGTGCTGAATGCGCCGAAGTAAGCTTCGCGATCGTTACGCGCAAACGCGGCGACCAACTCGGCGGCCGCGTGCAGAACCTGATCACGTGCGTGCATGACCCGACCCTCAGCGATGAACCACGCCAGGCAGTACGCAGAGCATTTCGTACAGCAGGTTGGCGGCCAGCAGCGAGGTGTTGCCGGTGGTGTCATAAGCGGGCGAGACTTCTACCAGATCGCAACCGATCAGGTCGAGGCCCTGGCAGCCACGGATGATTTCGATCGCCTGAATGGTGGTCAGGCCGCCGATTTCCGGGGTGCCGGTGCCGGGCGCCCAGGCCGGGTCGATGCCATCGATATCGAAACTCAGATACACCGGACCGCCACCGACCTTCTCGCGCACTTCCGCCATCAGCGGCGCCAGCGACTTGTGCCAGCACTCTTCGGCCTGCACCACGCGGAAGCCCTGATCGCGGCTCCAGTTGAAGTCGTCGGCGGTGTAACCCTGGGCACGCAAACCGATCTGCACCACGCGATCGCAATCGAGCAGACCTTCTTCGACGGCACGACGGAACGTGGTGCCGTGGGCGATCTTCTCGCCGAACATGTGGTCGTTGACGTCAGCGTGGGCATCGATGTGCACCAGGCCAACCTTGCCGTGCTTTTTATGGATTGCGCGCAGGATCGGCAGGGTGATGGTGTGGTCGCCACCCAGTGTCATCGGAATGACGTTGTGCTCGAGGATGTTGTCGTAGGCTTCTTCGATGATGCGCACGGCGTCGAGCAGGTTGAAGGTGTTGATCGCCACGTCACCGATGTCGGCCACCGACAGCGAGTCGAACGGCGCGGCGCCGGTGGCCATGTTGTACGGGCGGATCATCACCGATTCGGTGCGGATATCGCGCGGCCCGAAGCGGGTGCCGGGACGCAGCGAAGTGCCGATGTCCAGCGGCACGCCAACGAAGGCAGCGTCGAGGCCGGCAGCGGTCGGTACATGGGGAAGTCGGAGCATGGTGGCGATGCCGCCGAAGCGCGGCATTTCATTGCCGCCCAGTGGTTGGTGAAGAATCTTGTCCACGGGTAGGGCCTCATCGTCTTTGTTTTATTTATGCCGGCGCGCCGTGGAGCACAGGTTCGGACGCCGCTGTGGGGGCCGATCATGCGAAATGTAGTGGCGGGAAAGAATCGCTACGGGCAAAAACTTAGTTCAGATTTTTCTAAACTAATGCCAGCCAGCGACTTAGACTTCGCACCACTGGAATCTCTGAAGATCTCACTCTGTGGGAGCGAGCCTGCTCGCGAAGAGGGCATGACAGTCAACTTCGATGGCGACTGACCCGACGCCTTCGCGAGCAGGCTCGCTCCCACAATGATCTCCATCGAACTGTGTATTCGCGCGTTACCTCGTGACCGGAGCAGAAATGGCCAACGCTTTACCCGACCTGAAACTCCTGCGCATCTTCGTCAGCGTCGTGCGCCATCAGGGTTTTGCCAATGCGCAGCAGGAACTCAACCTGTCGACGTCGGCGATCAGCACTTACATGAGCCAGCTCGAAGCCGCGCTCGGCCTGGTGCTGTGCCATCGCGGGCGCGGTGGCTTCAGCCTGACCAGCAAGGGCGAGCTGTTCCATCAGGAAACCCTGCGCCTGCTCGCCGAGCTTGAAGGCTTCGAGCAATACGCCGCCGCGCTCAAGGGCGAACTGCGCGGCACGCTCAATCTCGGGGTGATCGATTCCACTGTCAGCGACAAGGCCCTGCCGTTTGCTGAAGCCATCGGCGCCTACAGTCAGGAACACCCGGCGGTGCATTTGCACCTGTCGGTGATGAGCCCTTATGAATTGCAGCTCGGCGTGCAGGACAATCGCCTCGATCTGGCGATCGGTGCGTTTTCCACGCGCATGAGCGGTCTGGTCTACATGCCGCTGTACCGCGAGCAGCACTGGCTGTATTGCAGCAGTCGCCATCCACTGTTCAACGAACGGCGCATCCCCGAGCAGGTCATCACCCAGCAACGGATGGTCGGGCGCGGTTACTGGAGTCAGGCGGAACTGGCCCGGCACGGTTTCAAACACAGTGCCGCGACCGTGGAAAGCATGGAAGCGCAGCTGATTCTGGTGCTCTCCGGCGCCTACATCGGTTACCTGCCCGAGCACTACGCGCAGGCCTGGGCCGACAAGGGTGATCTGCGCGTTCTGCTGCCGGCGACCTTCGGTTATCAGGCACCGTTTTCGATGATCATGCGCAGGGGCCGCAGCCGCGAGCCGCTGATCCAGACCTTCCGCGATTTGCTCAAAGCGCAATTGAATCAGGCGTAATCCATCATGTCCCGAGCCCAATGCCCGCGCTGCCTGCGCCCCCAGACCCATTGCCTGTGCCCGTTGATTCCACACATCGATAGCCGCACCCGAGTATTGCTGCTGCAGCATCCGAGCGAGGTCAGTCACGCGCTGAATACCGCGCGGCTGGCGGCGCTGGGGCTGAGCAATGCCGAGCTGATTGTCGGCGAGGTATTCGAGGATTTGCCGAAACTGTTGAACCGGCCGGGCTATCGGGCGCGCTTGTTGTTCCCGGCTGAGGATGCGCAGCCGTTGCAGGTTTACGCGCCAAATGATCAGCCAATGTTGCTGGTCGTCCCGGACGGCACCTGGCGCAAAGCGCGCAAGATGCTGCACCTCAATCCGCTGCTGGCAGCACTGCCACGGGTGACCCTGGCCGAGGGCGGCGTGTCGCGCTATCGCCTGCGCAAGGCGCCGGGGCCGGGGGCGCTGTCGACGATCGAGGCGATCGTGCAGGCGCTGGAAACCCTCGAAGCGCCGACGACGTTTGCGCCGTTGCTCAAGCCGTTTGAAGCGCTGATCGAAGGGCAGATTGCGGCGATGGGGGAGGAGGTTTTCCAGCGCAACCATGGCGACAGATGATCGTTCCCACGCTCTGCGTGGGAATGCATCCAGTGACGCTCTGCGTCACCGTCGTGAAGGGACGCGGAGCGTCCCGGGCGGCATTCCCACGCGGAGCGTGGGAACGATCATTGGCTAACGTTCACGCATCGCCTCGGTCCGCGCTTTCAACACCGGTTTGAGCAGGTAATCCAAGACGCTTTTCTCACCGGTGATAATGTCCACTGTCGCCACCATCCCCGGAATGATCAGCAGCGGTTTCACGTCGCCGCCCAGGTGATTCTTGTCGGTGCGCACCTGAATCAGATAGAAGCTGTTGCCCTTGTCATCGGTGATCGTATCGGCGCCGATCAGCTCGAGCTTGGCGCTCAGCCCGCCGTAAATCGTGTAGTCGTAGGCACTGAACTTGACCATGGCTTTCTGGCCCGGATGCAGGAACGCGACGTCTTGCGGGCGGACCTTGGCTTCGATCAGCAGGTTGTCTTCCAGCGGCACGATTTCGACCATGTCGCTGCCCGGCTGGACCACGCCGCCGATGGTGTTGACCTTCATCTGCTTGATCACGCCACGCACCGGCGAAGTCACCGTGGTACGGCTGACGCGGTCGTCGATGGCGATGCTCGACGCGGTGATTTTCGACAGGTCGGTGCGTTTCTCATTCAGCTCTTTGGCGGCCTCGGAGCGGAAGGTCTGCTCGGATTCGTCGATCTTGCTGCGGATCTCGGCGATGGCCGATTCGGCGCGGGGAATCGCCAGCGTGGTAGCGTTCAGCGAACCGCGAATTTCCACCGCACTGCGCCTGAGGCGGAGGATTTCCACCGGTGACACAGCGCCGGTTTTGACCAGCGGTTCCGACATGTTCATCTCTTGCTGCAGCAGCGCAAGGCTGGAGCTGAACTGGCCTTGCTTGGAGCGAAACTCCGCCAGTTCCTGGTTTTTCTGCCGCAGTTGTTCGCTGAGGGTGCGCTGTTCGCTGGCCAAGCGGCGTTGGCGTTGCTCGTAGAGTGAGCGCTCATCCTCGGCGACTTGCGGCGCCTTGGCGATCACCTCAGCGGAGAGTTTGAAGGGGCGCCCCTCGGCCTCCGCTGACAGCCGTTCAACCTGTGCGGTCAGCGCGTAACGGTCGGCCTCGCTTTCGCCCTTGTTCGAGCGAAAGCGCGTGTCATCCAGACGCAGCAGGGTGTCGCCCTTGCCGACCATCTGGCCTTCGCGAACGAAAATCTCGGTGACGATGCCGCCCTCAAGGTTCTGGATTACCTGAACCTTGCTCGACGGAATCGCCTTGCCTTCGCCCATGGTGACTTCTTCGAGCACGGCAAATTTGGCCCAGACCAGGGCGGCGATCAGCAGCGCTGCCGCCAGCCACACGGTGATCCGCGATTTGCGCGGCGAATCCTGCAATGCTGCGCCGGCGGTTTCCGGCATGAACTCGGCTTCGGCGCTTTTGCCGAAGCTGTCGAAGTAGCCGCGCTTGTTGCTATCGGAAGAAGCAGGCATGGCGTAACTCCTAGACCGCCGCCGAGCCGACACGGCCCTTGCGCAGCGCTTCGATGACTGCTTCTTTCGGGCCGTCAGCGACGACCCGGCCGTTGTCCAGCACCAGCAACCGGTCCACCAGGCTCAGCATCGAGGTGCGGTGAGTCACCAGCAGCAGGGTTTTGCCTTGCACCCAGCCATGCAGTTTCTGCCGCAGCGCATCTTCACTGCTGTTGTCCATGGCGCTGGTGGGTTCGTCGAGCAGCATGATCGGCGGATCGAGCAGTAACGCGCGCGCCAGCAACACCGCCTGGCGTTGGCCGCCGGATAGCAGTTGTCCGCGTTCGCCCACCGGTCGGTCGAAGCCTTGCGGGTGTTGCCGGGCCAGTTCGGTGACGCCAGTCAGTTCGGCGACTTCGAGCATGCGTGAATCGCTGATGTAACGCGCGCCCAAGGTCAGGTTGTCGCGCAGGCTGCCGGCCAGCAGCGGCAAGTCGTGGGCGACATAACCGATCTGCTGGCGCAGGTCAGCCACGTCCAGTTGGCGCAGGTCGAGGCCGTCGAGCAGCAGTTGGCCTTGTTCCGCTTCGTAGAAGCCCATGACCAGCCGCGCCAACGTGCTTTTGCCCGAGCCGCTGCGGCCGATGATGCCGACGCGCTCGCCGGGTTTCAGGCTGAAGCTGACCTCGCTCAGCGCCGGTGCGTTCTGGCCGTTGTATTGGAACGTCACGCCGCTGACGTCGAGGGCGCCTTGCAGTTGCGTGCGTTCCAGTGGCCGTTGTTTGCCGTCGCGTTCCTGCGGCAGGGCCATCAGCGCGTCGGTGCTTTTCATGGTCAGTTGCGCTTGCTGGTAGCGGGTGATCAGTCCGGCGATCTGGCCGAGCGGGGCGAGCACACGACTGCCAAGCATGTAAGTGGCAACCAGCGCGCCGACGCTGAGGTTGCCGGCAATGATGCTGTAGACCCCGGCCACAATCGTCGCCATCCCGGAAAACTGCTGGATGAACAGCGTGCCGTTGGTGGCCAGCGCCGACAGGTTGCGCGCGTGGCTGTCGAGGCGGGTGAGGGCGCCGTGGGTGCTTTCCCATTTGTGCTGGCGCTCGCTTTCGGCGCCGCAGGCCTTGAGGGTTTCCAGACCGCCGAGGGTTTCGATCAGCACTGCCTGACGCTCGGCGCCGAGGCTCAGGCTTTTCTGCACGGTGTCACGCAGGCGCACCTGAATCGCCATGGCGAAGATGATCGTAATCGGAAACGCCAGCAGCGGAATCACCACCAGCCAGCCGCCGAGCAGGCCGATCACTACCAGCATCAACACCACGAAGGGCAAGTCGATCAGGCTGGTCAGGGTCACGGCAGTGAGAAACTCACGCAGGCCCTGGAAGTCGTGAATGCTCTGGGCAAAGCCGCCGATGGTCGCCGGCCGCGCTTTCATCGACATGCCGGTGATGCGCTCGAACAACGTTGCCGAGAGGATCACATCGGTTTTCTTGCCGGCGGTGTCGAGCAGATGCGCACGCACCACGCGCAGCACCAGTTCAAAACCGGTGCCGATCAGCAAACCGATCGACAGCACCCACAGCGTCGAGGTCGCCTGATTGGGCACCACGCGATCGTAGGTCTGCATGACAAACAGCGGCACCATCAGGCCCAGCAGGTTGATGAGGAAACTGGCGAGGATCGCATCGCTGTACAGCCATTTCGACAGTTTGAGAGTATCGCGAAACCACGCATTTACCCGTGGCACCAGCGGCGCGCGCAGGTCTTCGAGTTCGTGACGCGGACGGGCGAACAAGGCCTGGCCGCTGTAGTGTTCGCTGAGTTCCTCGCGGCTCACCCATTGCTCGCCGCCATCGGCTTCGCTGGGCAGCAGCAGGGCTTTGCCGTCCTCGCCAAAGCGCCGCAGCACAGCGGTGCGGCCGTCGTTGAGCAGCAACAGAATCGGCAGGTTCAGCGGTGAAATGTCTTTCAGGTCACGGCGCAACAACCGCGCCTGTAATCCGGCCCGCGCGGCTGCACGGGGCAGCAGATCGAGGCTCAGGCGTTGTTTGTTCAGAGGCAGCCCGGCGCTCAGGCTGGCACGACTGACCGTGGCGCCATGCAGTTTGCAGAGGATCAGCAGACCGTCGAGTAACGGGTCGTCGAAGCTCAGGCGCGGATCGACCCCGGTGGCGCCGGGTTCCATGCTGGTCATAGTGATTGCCTCTGTTGAACGGGCTCGGTTATCGGATCGTTCCCACGCTTTGCGTGGGAATGCAGCCCGTGACGCTCCGCGTCACTGGACGCGGAGCGTCCCTTGAGGCATTCCTTTGCTGCGCGTGGGAACGATCAGGGCAAAGTCAGTTCCTGCACCGTTTATTTCAGTTCCGGCAGGCGCGCCTGGTTTTTCACTTCGGTCGTGGCAATCGCATCAGCCGGCAGCACCACGCGTTGCTTGCTCAGCAACTGGCCCATGTTCGCCAGCACGCGGTACATCGAGTATTCCTCGGTGTAGCGGATTTCGGTGTAGCGACGGTTGGCGTTGTACAGCTCGTTTTCGCTGTCGAGCAGGTCGAGCAGGGTGCGTTGGCCGAGGCCGAACTGGTCCTGATAAGCGGCGCGCACGCGTTTGGTGGTTTCGGCGTATTCGCGAGCGGTCGGCGTCTGCTTCTTGGCATTTTCCATGGCGTTCCAGGCCAGACGAATGTTCTCGTTGAGCTGACGCAGGGCGTTGTTGCGGATGTCCATCGCCTGGTTGATGTCGTGGGCATTCGCGGCCAGACGTGCCTTGTCGCTGCCGCCACGGAACAGGTTGTAGTTCATCACCACACCGACACGCCATTCGTTGTCGTGGCCTTCGTCGCCCTGCACGTTGTTGTTCGCGCCGACTGCTGCTTCGGCATCGAAGCGCGGGTAGAACGGCGACTTGGCCACTTCGTACTGGCTCTCGGCGGACTGCACGTCAGCCTGGGCCGATTTCAGGTAAGGGTTGTTGTCGACCATGCTCTGCTGCGCTTCACGCAGGTCCGGTGGCATCTCACCGCGAGTCGAGGCCGGGGTTTCCAGCTCATCGGGCATGCGTCCGACCACGCTGTAGAAATTCGATTCGGCGTCGGCCAGATCGACTTCGGCGGTGTCGAGGTTGTTCTGCGCCAGTGCACGACGGGCAACCGATTGATCGGAGTCGGCGGTGCTGCCGATGCCGCGCTCGGTGCGCAGGCCGATCTGGTCGTTGACGCGCAAGTGCGCCTGCAGGTTGTTCTTCGCCAGCGTCACCAGTTCCCGCCGCTTGAGCACTTCGAGGTAGACCTCGATGGTGCGCAGGGCCAGATCCTGTGCGGTGCCTTGCGCGTAGTAGGCGCGCGAATTGGACACGCCCTTGGTGCGCTCGACCTCGTTGGCGGTGTTGAAGCCGTCGAAGATCATCTGCCGCAAGCGCAGTTCGGACTGGGTGTAGTTGAGGATTTCGGTGTTGTGATTACCGAAGGCGCGGGTGTTGGTGTTGTCGCTGTAGCCGCGCCCGTAGGCAGCGTTCAGATCGACCGACGGATAAAACCCGCCCTTGGCCACTTTCACCTGCTCATCCGCAGACAGGCGGGCGTCCACGCGCGAAGCCAGCTCCGGGTGGGTGGCGATGGTGCTTTGAATCGCCTCAGTGAGGTTCATCGCCTGGGCTTGGGAAGTGCAAGCCATGGCCAGCAAAACCGCGCTGCAGAGGGGGGTTAGAACGCGCATGGGTGCATCTCCCTGGATCTCAATGTTGTGTTACTGTCGCCAAATATTTGACGTAAATTTAGGGTGTAAGCGTTTCACTCTTGTAACAACAGAGCTAAGAACATCCTAGAGCGTAGCTAAGAAAAAATTTTCATAAGGTTTATTCCAAAAAAAACTTATGCGGTTTTTCAAAAGCAGCACATTGTTCAGCTCGAAAGCCTTTGTTTTATGCGCTTTAGGGAGCTCGAAAAGGCTTGAGGAAAGTTCCATTCACTTTGCGAGACACTGCGAAGTACTGCTGAAGGGGAGGGACGCGTAGCGGGGAATGAGCGACAGATTTTTGTCACTCGGGTGATTCACCACCGTTACGTAGCGCTAGTGGGTCGATGGATTGAACAGGGTTGGCAAGTGCTTGATAGCGCTGACAATTCACCTCAAACCGGGCCTGCGAAACGAACTGTCGAGGGTGCGAGCGTCGCCCCCGGCAACCCGATTGAGCCATGGGCTGCTTCGCGAACCAGTGCCGACGGTGGTCGGCAGCGGAGGATTTCACATGGCAGCGCTCATTGGTACGGTCACAAAAGTCATTGGTCAGGTGTTCGCCCAGGCGAGCGACGGCATCAAGCGTCCGCTGTTCGAAGGCGATCGTTTGTACGCTGGCGATCAACTGATCACCGGCGCGGAAGGCGCGGTGGCAGTGAAACTGCAAAACGGCGAGGAATTGACCCTCGGCCGGGGCAGCAGCATCACCATGACCGGGCAATTGCTGGCCGACCAAGCGGTGCCGGTGAACGTCGACGAAGCGCAGACCCCGAGCCAGGCGCAACTGACCGATGTCGAGCAAATCCAGCAAGCCATCGCCGCCGGTGAAGACCCGAGCAAAACCGCCGAAGCCACCGCTGCCGGCCCCAACGCGCCCACCGGCAACACCGGTGAACTGGGCGGCGGGCACAGTTTCGTTCTGCTCACCGAAGTCGGCGGCCGAGTCGATCCGATCATTGGTTTCCCCACCGCTGGCTTCAACGGTATTCCCGAATTTCCCGAGTATCGTCGCGACGCGGACATCGACAATGGCGACGACACGCCAGCGCCGGTCGTGGTGCCAGCGCCACCAGTGAACAACCCGGTCATCCTCAACGGCCTCAATGGGGCGGATGGCGAACTCAACCTCAATGAAGCCAATCTGCCTGACGGTACAGCGGCCAATCCAGGCGCGCTGACGCAAAGTGGCAGCTTCACGGTCTCGGCAGCGGATGGTTTGAACAGCCTGAGCATCGGCGGCATCAACGTGATTGTTGGCGGCGTGCCGATCGGCTTTCCCCAGTCGATCACCACGCAACTGGGCAACACCCTGACCATCACCGGTTACAACGCGGCGACCGGCACGGTCAGCTACAGCTACACCCTCAACGGTAACGAAACCCACGCGGCCGGCGACGGCGTGAACAATCTCAGCGAACAGTTCACCGTGATCGCCACCGACAGCAATGGCGACAGCGCCACTGGCACGCTGGACGTGAATATCACCGACGACGTGCCCAAAGCGTTTGACGACGCCAACGGCATTGCCTCGGAAACCTTGCTGACCCTGACCGGCAACGTCCTCACCAACGACATACAAGGTGCTGACCGCGTACCCACCGGACCGGTCACGCCGGGTACTTTCACCGGTACTTACGGCACGTTGGTGCTGAACGCCGACGGCACCTACACCTACACGCTCAATACCAGCGATGCCGATTTCAAAGCCTTGACCGGCGGTGGCAACGGCACGGAAACCTTCGCCTACACGATCACTGATGCCGACGGCGATAGCAGCAGCGCCAATCTGGTTCTGCAGATCCACAACAACGACGATCCAGTCACCATCGATGGCCTGAACGTCGCCGGTGGCGAGCTGACGATCTACGAGAAAAATCTCAGCGACGGCAGCGCACCGGATGCTGGCGCACTGACGCAAAACGGCACGTTCACCATCACTGCACTGGACGGCGTCACCACGCTGACAGTCGGCGGCATCGCCGTGGTGACCAGCGGCGTCGCCGCAGGCTTCCCGCAATCGATCACCACGCCGCTGGGCAGCACGCTGACGATTACTGGTTTCAACGCTGCAACCGGTGTGGTCAGTTACAGCTACACCTTGGCTGATAACGAAGCGCATCCGAACGCCAACGGTGCGAACAATCTGCCTGAGCAGTTCGCAGTCACGGTAGTCGATGACAACGGCACCACCGCCACCGGCACGCTGGACGTGAACATCGTCGACGACCTGCCGAAAGCCAACGATGACAGCAACGGCACCGCCTCGGAAAGCCAACTGACCCTGACCGGCAATGTCCTGACCAACGACGTGCAAGGTGCCGACCGCGTAGCAACAGGTCCAGTCACACCGGGCACTTTCACTGGTACTTTCGGGACGTTGGTTCTGAACGCCGACGGCACTTACACCTACACGCTCAATACCAGCGATGCCGACTTCAAAGCCTTGACCGGCGGTGGCAACGGAGCCGAAACCTTCGCCTACACCATCACTGACGCCGACGGCGATACCAGCACTGCCAATCTGGTTCTGCAGATCCACAACAACGACGATCCAGTCACCATCGATGGCCTTAACGTCGCCGGTGGCGAGCTCACGGTTTACGAGAAAAATCTCAGCGACGGCAGCGCACCGGACGCCACCGCGCTGACACAAAGCGGCACGTTCACCATCACCGCGCTGGACGGCGTGACCACGCTGACAGTCGGCGGCATCGCCGTGGTGACCAGCGGCGTCGCCGCAGGCTTCCCGCAATCGATCATCACGCCGCTGGGCAGCACGCTGACGATTACTGGTTTCAACGCTGCAACCGGTGTGGTCAGTTACAGCTACACCTTGGCTGATAACGAAGCGCATCCGAACGCCAACGGCGCGAACAATCTGCCTGAGCAGTTCGCGGTCACGGTGGTTGATGACAACGGCACCACCGCCACCGGTACCCTCGACGTGAACATCGTCGATGACCTGCCGAAAGCCAACGACGACAGCAACGGTACCGCCTCGGAAAGCCAACTGACCCTGACCGGCAACGTCCTGGCCAACGACGTGCAAGGCGCCGACCGCGTACCGACCGGCCCAGTCACGCCGGGCACTTTCACCGGCACGTTCGGCACTTTGGTTCTGAACGCCGACGGCACTTACACCTACACGCTGAATACCAGCGATGCCGATTTCAAAGCCTTGACCGGCGGCGGTAACGGCACCGAAACCTTCGCCTACACCATCACCGATGCCGACGGCGATACCAGCACTGCCAATCTCGTATTGAACATCCACAACAACGACGATCCGGTGCTGCTCAATGGCCTCGACGTCAACGGCGGCGAACTTACCGTCTACGAAAAAAACCTCAGCGACGGCACCAGCCCCAACACCCCGGCGCTGACCCAGAACGCCACTTTCACCGTCAGCGCTCTCGATGGTCTGCAGACCCTCACAGTCGGCGGCATCGCGGTGATCACCAATGGCGTGGCCGCAGGCTTCCCGCAATCAATCGTCACCCCGCTGGGCAGCACCTTGACCATCAGCGGTTATGACCCGACGACCGGCGTGGTCAGCTACAGCTACACCCTGGCCGACAACGAAGCCCATCCAACCGCCAACGGCGCCAACAGCCTCACCGAGAACTTCGACGTGGTGGCGACGGACACCGATGGCAGCACCGCCAGCGGCCAGATCAACGTCAACATCGTCGACGATTTGCCGACCGCGCATGCGGACGCGGCTTCGGTGGCGGAGGGCGGTACTGTCAGCGGTAACGTACTCAACAACGATATCGGTGGCGCTGACGGCCCGGCGGTCACCGGTGCAGTGGTTGGCGTGCGCGCCGGTGCTGACACCTCGACTTCGGCCATCGGCGGGCTCAATTCGCAGATCAACGGCACCTACGGCTACCTCACGCTTGATGCCAACGGCAACGCCGTTTATCACAGCAATCCGAACACGGTGAACGGCCCGGGCGCGGTGGATGTGTTCACCTACACCGTGCGCGATGCCGACGGTGACGAAAGCACCACGACGATCACCATCGACGTCTACAACAGCTGCCTGAAAGCGGTCAGCGACACCGATGTCACCGTCTACGAAAAAGCCCTCGACCTGAACCAGGATGGCCAGGATCTGGCAGCGGGCAGTGTGGTCGGCAGCGATCCGAACAGCACTGGCGAAACCGCTTCCGGCACCCTGGTCGGCTCGGTCACCGGTGCGGTCGGCGCGATCAGTTATGCGCTGGTTGGCAGTGCCACCGGCAACTACGGGCAGATCGTTCTCAATGCCAATGGCACTTACACCTACACGCTCACTTCGCCAGCGACCACTACGCCGCACGCCGACGACGGCGCCAACAGCCTGAGCGAAACCTTCACCTATCAGGCCACCGATTCGCTGGGCAATGTCGTCACCAGCACGATCGTCGTGAGCATCGTCGATGACGTGCCGAAGGCGCTGAATGACAGCAATGCCGACAGCGCAACAGAAGTCCAGGTGACCCTGACCGGCAACGTCCTCGACAACGACGTGCAGGGCGCCGACCGCGTCGCCAGCGGCCCGGTAACCGCCGGTACTTTCACTGGCACTTACGGCACGCTGGTGCTCAACGCCAACGGCACTTACACCTACACGCTGGACGCCAACGACGCCGATTTCAAAAACCTCCAGGGCGGCGGCAACGGCACGGAAACCTTCGCCTACACCATCACCGATGCCGACGGCGACACCAGCACCGCCAATCTGGTGCTGAACATCCATAACAACGACGATCCGGTGTGCCTCGACGGCCTCGATGTGAAGGGCGGCGAAATCACCGTCTACGAGAAAAACCTCAGCGACGGCAGCAGCCCCAACACCTCGGCGCTGACCCAAAGCGGCAGCTTCACCGTGACTGCGCTTGATGGCCTGCAAACCCTCACGGTCGGCGGCATTGCGGTGATCAGCAATGGCGTCGCCGCCGGTTTGCCGCAATCGGTGGTCTCGCCATTGGGCAGTACGTTCACCATCACCGGTTACGACCCGGCCACCGGAGTGGTCAGCTACAGCTACACCCTGGTCGACAATGAAGCTCATCCGAACGCCAACGGTGCCAACAGCCTCAGCGAGAGCTTCGACGTGGTCGCCACTGATTCCGATGGCAGTACCGCCAGCGGTCAGATCAACGTCAACATCGTCGACGATTTGCCGACTGCCAACGCCGATACCGGCTCGGTGGCGGAGGGCGGCACGGTCAATGTCAGTGTGCTCGGCAATGACCTCAGCGGTGCCGACGGCGCCGCCACGGTGGTCGGCGTGCGCGCGGGCGGCAACACCGCGACGTCGGCCAGCGGCGGCCTGAACAGCAACATCAACGGCAACTACGGCTACCTGACCCTCGACGCGGCGGGCAACGCGGTTTACCACAGCAACCCGAACTCGGTGAGCCCGCCGGGCGCGACCGACACGTTCACCTACACCATCCGTGACAGCGATGGCGACGAAAGCACCACGACGCTAACCATCAACGTCGCCGACAGCAAACTGGTCGCCGCGGTGGATCAGGATGTCACGGTCTACGAAAAAGCCCTCGACCTGAACAAGGATGGCCAGGATCTCGCCGCCGGCACAGTCACCGGCAGCGAACCGGGCAACACCGGCGAAACCGCCAGTGGCACGCTGGTCGGTTCGGTCAGTGGTGGCAGCGGCGCGATCACGTACACCCTGGTCGGCAACGCCACCGGCAGCTACGGGCAACTGCAGCTCAACGCTGACGGCACCTACACCTACACGCTGACCTCGGCGCCGAAAACCGCGCCGAGCGCCAACGACGGGTCGAACACGCTCAGCGAAACGTTCACCTACAAAGCCACCGATGCGCTGGGCAACAGCACCACCAGCACCCTCGTGGTCAACATCGTCGACGACATACCGAAAGCCGTTGCCTCGGATCGCTCGGTAACCGCAGTGGAGATTGATTCCAACATCCTCATCGTCCTCGACATCTCCGGCAGCATGGCCGATCCCTCTGGCGTGCCGGGCCTGTCGCGGCTGGCACTGGCCAAGCAGGCCATTGGCGCCTTGCTCGACAAGTACGATGATCTGGGCGATGTGAAAGTGCAGTTGGTGACATTCAGCAGCAATGCCGCCGACCGCACCACGGTGTGGGTCGATGTCGCTACTGCCAAGACATTGCTCGCCGGCCTCAACGCCGGCGGCGGCACGAACTACGACGCCGCCGTGGCGGTGATGCAGACCGCTTTCAACACCTCCGGCAAACTCACCGGGGCACAGAACGTCGGCTACTTCTTCTCCGACGGCAAGCCCAACGAGGGCGACATCGGCACGGCTGACGAGGCCGCGCTGAAAAACTTCCTCGACGCTAACAACATCAAGAACTATGCAATCGGTCTGGGCAGTGGCGTGAGCAACGCCAACCTCGATCCGCTGGCCTACGACGGCATCAACCACACCAATACCAATGCGGTGGTGGTCACCGATCTCAATCAGCTCAACTCGGTATTGTCCGGCACCGTGCAGGGCGCGCCGGTCACCGGTTCGCTGCTGGGCGAGGGCGGTTCGTTCGGCGCCGATGGCGGTTTCATCAAGTCGATCGTGGTCGACGGCACCACCTACACCTACGATCCGAAAGCCCTCAGTGGCCAGGGTTCGTTGACTGCGAGCGGCGGCGCCAACCACGGCACTTTCAATACCGCCAACAACACCGTCAGTATCGCCACCAACAACAGCGGCACGCTGGTGGTCAACCTCGATACCGGCGAATACAGCTACACCTCGCAGAAAACCACCGCCGTGGTGATCACCGAAAACATCGGCTTCACCGTCAGCGACAACGACGGCGATCTGGCCAGCTCCACCCTGACGGTGAAAGTGATCCCCAACGCGCCACCGGTGGCGATGGACGATCACGTCATCACCAACGTGCTCTCGGGCAACATCGTGGTGCCGGGTGAGTTGCTGCTGGCCAATGACAGCGATCCGAACGGCGACACCCTCAACGCCACGCCAACCAGTTTCAACACCGGTTGGGTCTCGAAAGCGGCGGACTTCACCGGTACCGGCCTGATCGGTTTCACTGGGCAGAACAATAATGCGGCCAACCAGAACCTGGCCAACGTGCGCAGCGCCTTCAGCGCCAATGCCGCGACCATGACCGCCGTGCTGGTGGTCAGCGGTTATCTCGGCATGGTGAGCAACAGCAATGCCAACGATGAAGACCGCATCACCGTCAACCTGCGTCAGGGCGAAACCCTCAATCTGGATCACAATCTGGGTGCCGGTAAGATCAGCATGGAATATTCGCTCAATGGCGGTGCCTGGATGGCGCTGGCGGACGGCCAGACCCTCAGCGCCTCGGCGGACGGCGTCTACCAGATCCACATCACCAACATTGGAAATGGTGGCGGCAACCCGAACGCGGCGGAAAACTACCAACTGACCATGACCCTCAACTACGCCGGGGCCCATGACACTACACCGGACTACCACGGCACCTACACCGCCAACGACAACCACGGCGGCAGCGACACGGCCAACGTCAGCATCAGCTATCAGGACGGCCACACCCTGACCGGCACTGCTGGCGACGATGTGTTGGTAGCGGGCAGCGGCAACAATGTGATCAACGCCGGCGACGGCAATGACGTGCTCAGCGCAGGCTCCGGCAACAACGAAATGCACGGCGACGGCGGCAACGATTTGCTCTACAGCGGCGCGGGCAATGACCTGCTCGACGGCGGCACTGGCAGCGACACCGCCAGCTACGCCCACGCCACGGCCGCGGTCACCGTCAATCTCGGCCTGCTCGGTGCGCAAAACACCCTCGGCGCCGGTACTGACACCTTGACCGGCATCGAAAACCTGCTCGGCTCGAACTTCAACGACAGCCTCACCGGCGACGGCAACAACAACGTGATCAACGGTGGCCTCGGCAACGACTTCCTCAATGGCGGCGCTGGCGATGACTATCTGATCGGTGGCATGGGCAACAATACGCTGACGGGCGGGGCAGGGGCCGACACCTTCCAGTGGCTCAAGGGCAACAGCGGCCATGACCTGATTACCGATTTCACCCCCGGTACCGACAGGCTCGATCTGTCGCAACTGCTGCAAGGCGAAAACGCCAGCACCGCGTCGCTGGACGACTATCTGCACTTCACCGTCAGCGGCAGCGGCGCCTCGGTGATGACCAGCATCGACGTCAGCGCCATGGCCGGCGCCGCGCCGAGCCAGACCATCGACCTGGCCGGCGTCAACCTCGCCAGCCATTACGGCGTGACACCGGGGGCGGGCGGCATGGTGGCTGGGGGGCATGACACGGCGACGATCATCAGCGGCATGCTTAATGATCATTCGTTGAAGGTGGATACGGTTTGACCTGAGGTCTGAAACGACAAAACCCGCCGCCCCGGTTGTTTCGGGGGCGGCGGGTTTTGTCTGTCTGTAGAGACGTGTTGTCTTTAAGTCAGCCTTCGCGAGCAGGCTCGCTCCCACAGGGGAGTGCGGTGAAACTGTGGGAGCGAGCCTGCTCGCGAAGAGGCCGGCTTGCACAGCGCATAATTCAGCCGACCTGCACCAACTGCAGATTATCTGACACCCAATCCACCGCCCGATACCCTTCCCATGCAAATCGCCTTCCGACAAACGGTAGCAATACCTGTAATTTCTGACAGTAGGCAGGTCCATCCCTCCGGCATCTAATGAAGCCATCCCGACAGCGCTTGAACTGCGCTGTACCGCCGCTTATCGAGGAAGGCTGGAATGGCCAAGCGAAAGAACCCAGTCGGTCAGCCTGATCAGAACACCCCGGTTTCCTGGGGCAGGTCGGTCGAAGTGACGGTACCGGCCGTGCTTGATCCTGCCGATCCCAAAGGTCTTTTGCCGCTCAAAGCGCTGGGCGACGACCTGATCGTGACGTTCATGGATTTTGATCAAGGTCCGGCGCCTGACGAGTCGGATCTGGTCGAACTGGGCTTCATGTCCAAAAACGGAGCGTTCAGAAAGGTTGACGAACGCTGGTATCCGACCAATGTTCCCATTACGTTCCCGCAAGCCCTGAAGGTGCCTCGCGATTTACTGTCAGAAGGTGTCTACGAAGTCGCAATCCAGATCTCGATCTACGGAAGCAACCCGAATGAAGGCCCTCGCAAAACCCTGACCATCGACACCACGAAACCCAACTTCGGAAACAAACCGGCCGCGGCCGAGTTTCCCCCCGAGTTGAATGGCACGATCACTGAAACCTTCCTGACTCATGAGGGGGAGGTCAGTGTGCTGGTGCCTTGGTACGACGATGCCGAGGCGCTGGATCGGGCGCCGTATTACTGGACCAGCGAAGCCATTCCGCCAGACTCTGAAACAGCCATCCGCGAGCAGGAGTTCAGCGTTGAAGATATCCGCGACAAACGCTTACGCATAACTGTGTACGCGGATGAAATTCGATCGTGGGGCTCTGGCACACGTTATTTTTATTACCACCTGAGGGACAGGGCCGGAAACGAAGGCCCGAATTCCTTTCTTTCGGCTATCGAGGTTGATCTGTCGCCTGCACCGGGGGCACTGCTGCCACCCCGAGTGCCGCTGTCACCCAGGGGGCTGGTCGATCGCCAGCAAGCCCGTGACGATGTCGTAGTGGAAGTCGACGAATACGACTTTGCCGATCCCGGCCACTGGCTGGCCGTTTTCTGGGACGACACCCCGCTCACTGAAGTTCCTGTCGACCCCTCTGCCTTTCCGTTGTCGGTTCCCGTGCCATGGCCGATCCTGCAGGCCAAGGGCGATGGACCCTTGCGGGCCAAGGTCTATTACAGGATTCGCCAGGGAACAACCTATGGGTCACCCTCGCCGACCATTTCGGTGGCAGTGAACCTGACGCTGGCAGGTCAGGATCACGCCAAGGCGCCGGCATTGATCAACGAAGGTCTTGCACTGGTTGAGGTGTACGGCGAAGAGAGTCAAACCCTCAATACTTTGCTGACGGACGATTTTGGTTTGCCGGCCAGCGTGTTGCTGCCTCTGTACGACGCACCCGAACAGGGACAGTTACTGGAACTGCACTGGGGAAGCTACCCCGGCGTCGTCGCGTTTTATGAAGTGAAACCAGGCGATGCTGCCGGTAAACCCGTCAGGTTTTCCGTGCCCTGGAATGTTATCGATACCGACAAGGAGAATCCGGCATTGCCGGTTTGGTACACCACCAGCAACGGTGTGAACCAGCAACAGTCGTTACCGACCCGGGTGGCGGTATCGATAGTGGTGATCGAGGGGTTGAAGGAGGTTGTGTTTCCGCATGCGAACAGGGATGGCGTATTGCACTGTTGCAGTCGGCCCAGGCTCTGGGAGGGCGTCACGGTAAGAGTCAAATCTGACCCGCTTATCGAGCAGGGCGACACGCTGACGGTGTGCTGGCAGGGCAGCACCGGACTCAATGGCAGCGAGCCCATCAAAGGTACTTACGGTGAAATTGAAAAAGAGCTCACAACACTGCCGCCGGGCGAAGACATCGATATTGTCGTCGAGGATTACGACCGGTTGGTTGCGCCCATGGTCAACAACGGTTCTGCGCTGGTTTATTACCGGTTGAAAAAAAGCATGGGCGGTCGGGGGATATCCAAAAAGGAGTTTGTGATCATCAATCGCACCATGCCCAGTGGCGCAGTGTGTTCACCTACCAATGATTTGTGCGAAGAGAACTGAAGTATTAGCAAATTATGCAGTGTGGTTAATTGCCGGCATTTCTCTGGAAGTTTGTATTGGGGTTGGAGGGTCGGTGCGTTCATAAAACAGGAGAGCTTACAATGAGTAACTTGAAAGTACTGTCCAAGGCAGAGGCTGCCCGTAAAAAAGTTTTTGATTTGCGTCAAGCCCTGAGTACCCGTTCGGGTACTCCTCCTGAAGTTGAAGACTTGCTGCCGGCCCTGCCGGGTGACAATGTCAGGAAACTTCAGGCGGCGCGTCAGGGCACAGACTGCAAGGTGATAATTACCTCCATGGTAGTGCCGCCGGGCTCAGCCCCACGTGAAACATTTGTCGCATTGCAGAAAGATTCAGTAGTTGTTTCGAGGTGGGAAGAGGTTCCCATCCCCCCGCCTACAATTTTCGAAATAATTTTACCTGCAAAGGAAACCGCAACGCCGGGTCCTTTTCGCTTGACTTATATAGTTGATTACGGTGGCAACCAAAATACTTCTGATACCTTTGAGTTCTTCATCGACACTGTCGCGCCTAATCATGGTGCACCTGGAGGTAAAGCGGAACCGCCCGCAGAAATCATTGATGGTGTGTTGACCCGAGAAATTCTTGATGCGCTGGTTGATGTAACGATGACCATCCCGATGCCTAACGATGTCAAGCAGGGGGATATCTATACTGCGCACTATGGGAAAAGTGATCCAGCGCCATCCGTGGACAGTTTTATTGTCGATGAAGATTCGTCTGCGCCAATTGAACTTGTTATCAACAAAACCACTATCGAAGCGTCGGGAGAAGGAGCATTTATCTTTTACTGCAAATTTGCAGATCGCGTCGGTAACGTCGGGCCTTCTTCCGAACCTTTTCAGTTTGATGTTCGGCTGACACCGGCACCCAGTGGGTTGCAACCACCTGAAGTGCCGGAAAACGACGACGGTGTAGTAGATTTAAAAGATGCCTACCCTGATGTCGCCGTGGTCATTCCTGAATTTTCTAATGGTCAGCCGAACGATGTGGCCCGAGTCACCTTCAACGGAAAGGTGCAACCCGACAAGCCTACTGATGGCACCACTCCGGTCATTGTCGACGTACCGTTCAGGGACGTCGCAGACGGCGGTGATGGTCCGAAGGACGTGACGGTGAATTACGCGATCATTCGAAACGGCAACCCGTTTCCGGAAGCGACAGGGGCGACCATCAATGTCGATCTGTCGATCCCTGGTCCAGCCAATCCTGAGCCTGATCCGGACAAAGGTAATCCGAACCTGGTTGCTTTGGTAGTCAAGGGTTCCACAGGCGATAACACTTTGGTGGAGGCAGATGTTGGCAACTTGATCGACATTGAGTTGACTATTCCTGATCCCACGACGTTGGATGCCGGTGATGTTTTCGATTTGGAATACGACGGTAAAATAGTTCCGCCTCCAGAAGGTCGTTATACGGTCGTCGGCGGTGAGGCCGATGATTTCAAGATTCCATTCAAGCTACCGTCTGATGTTTTTGTGGCTGCAAAAAACGGGAAAAAGATAGCGCGCTACATCATCACCAATCCGGCAAATGGCAGCAATGCGAATCCATCAGTGCCGACTACGGTAGATGCTTATGTTATTCCAGTGACATTGCCGGACCCCGTTATTCAGAATCTTTATACAAATCCGGGTAATATTGTGTATCTCAACTGTTCTTCTCTTCGCGATATTCCTGTGGTAGGTAAGGCCGCAGTCGTCCGTGTTGCAGGAGGCGGTTCACTCGTTGCTGACTTGAAATTGGACTTCGTCTGGAAAGGTACACCGCTTTCAGGAGGGGACGATATTCCCGATTACCCGTTCAGCAAAACGTTGCAGGGCAATGAACATACGGCGGGATTCGAAGTTTACCTGCCCTTCAATGCTGCCCTCAGACCTATCAGGGATGGGCGCGGAGTCATTTCATATACAGCGGAGATTGATGGCCGTACTCATACCTCCGAGGATCACGACGTCAGAGTGGTCGTGGTTGATAATGCAGGGACATTCTGTCCCGGCACTCAGGATGCCTAATTAACGGTCAATGCAGGCGGGGACATATCCCCGCCTTCTTTTATTTGACATACACGGTAAAAATATCCATCGAAGAAAGGGATTTTTCCTACAGAGCGAAGTAATTAATGTCTGTACGGTGCGTGCGGACGAAACTTCTTTTGTTGAAATACATCCGCTAAATGTCGAAGGAGTACATATGGGCATCTGTACGGTTCTTTATCCATTGAAGGTATCAAAAACAAAGCTGGCTTGGTTCGCCCTGGCCCCAGTCCTTTCCTCAAGCCCGCTGGCCTTTGCCCTCACATCCATCGAAGCGGGTCAAACACTGACCATTGATAGTACAACCGCACAAGACAACTATCGCGCCCGCGATGGTGGTGTATTGAACGCCAATGATTCGAATACTTATGAAGTGTTGATCACCACCGGTTCGCAATTGAATGTGGTAGGAGGGACTTATGCCGGGCGTTCGGGCAACGCTGGGATTACCCTCGTCAATGCCCGTGCCGATGTGAGCGACGCCATTGTGACCGGTACCCGAATGGGGATGTCGATCGCCCGGGCGACGGGTACGACCACAGGTTCGACTGCCGTGATCAGTGGCAGCCGGATTACCGGGCAGACCTCCGGAATCGAAACCGGTGGCGGCGCTGACATCCAATTGACTGATACGCATCTGACCGGTACCGGCGCGAACAGCTTTGGCTTGAATTCGTTCGGTGCCGAAGTCAGGGCCAAGGGCGGTAGCATCACCGGCGGCATGAACGGTATTCGCTTGCGTCCCGACGGGGAGGGCGTCGGCAGCGGCGCCAATGTGACGCTGGACAATGTAGAGGTGCGAGGGGTAGCGGGTGCAGCCATTCTCGCCAATGGTGAGGGGACCGCACAGATCAATGTGCTGAATTTCACCCGTCTGCTTGCCGGCAACGGCGTACTGCTCGATGTGCAAGCCGCTTCCACCGCAACGATGACGGTGGCTGACAGCACCTTGGAAGGCAACATCAATGTTACCGGTAACAGCCTCGCCAATCTGACTTTCAATCACGGCCACATGGTGGGTGATGTCATTGTCGATGGCACCTCAACGGCGGATGTCACCTTGGAAAGTCATTCGCAGTTCACTGGCCGTCTCGATCAGGTCGACAGCGTGAACGTCAGCACCGATTCGAACTGGACACTGACCGGCAACGATTCGATCGGTGCACTGGGCATGAACGGTGGCACTGTCAGCTTTGGCGCTCCGGACGCCCCCGCTACGTATTACCAGTTGAATGTCGGCACGCTCTCCGGTAACGGGACATTTGCGATGAAGGGCGATTTCGCCAGCGGCGAGCATGATTTTCTCAATGTCGCCGGAGCGTCCTCGGGCGATTTCGCCCTGGCTGTCGCGGCCTCTGGTCTGGACGCGGCCTCGCCACAGCAGTTGACGCTGGTACGTACCGGCACCACCGACGCTGCGAATTTTGCCTTGGCCGGCGAGCAGAGGGTGGACGTCGGTACCTGGTCTTACGGTCTGGCCAGCCGGGAAATCGGGGGCGGCGCGAAGGAGTGGTTTCTCGACCCGACCACCGAGGTCATCAGCCCCGGCGCGCGCTCGGTTCTGGCCTTGTTCAATACTGCACCTACTGTCTGGTATGGCGAATTGGCGTCTCTGCGCGATCGCATGGGGGATCTGCGTTTGAACGGCGGCAAAGGCGGGGCGTGGAGTCGTGCTTACGGCAGCAAATACAACGTCGCCGATGGGTCAGGTGTCGGTTATCAGCAGACGCAACAGGGATTTTCCCTCGGCGCCGATACACGGGTGGGGGAGAGCGACGTGCTGATCGGGATCCTCGCCGGCACGAGCGAGTCCGACCTGAATCTCGATCGCGGCACCTCCGGCACGGTGAAAAGCTACTACGTGGCGCCCTATGTAACCTGGCTCGGTGACGACGGTTACTATGCCCACGGCACCTTCAAATGGAACCGCTTTCGCAACGAGTCCAAAGTCAACCTGAGTGACGGTACTCGCGCCAAAGGCGATTACGACAACTGGGGGCTGGGTGGGTCCGCAGAGTTCGGCCGGCAAATCAAACTGGCGGATGGCTATTTCATCGAGCCGTTTACGCAATGGTCGGCGGTGCAGATCCAGGGCAAGCGCTACACATTGGACAACGACATGCAAGCTGACGGTGATCGCATGCGCTCGCTGCTCGGCAAGGCCGGCGCAACGGTCGGTCGCAACATCGGCTTCGGCCACGGCGCAATCGCCCAACCTTATCTGCGCGCAGCCATCGTCCACGAATTCGCATCGAACAACGAGGTGAAGGTGAACGACAACGTTTTCAACAACGACTTGTCAGGCTCCCGCGCTGAGTTCGGCGCGGGGGTGGCGGTGGCAATGTCGGAGAAATGGCAGGTGCATGCGGGAGTGGCTTACTCGAAGGGGGAGCATATTGAACAGCCGTATGGGGTGAATATGGGGTTGACGGTTCGCTGGTAACTACTGCGTTGTAGATCAAGGTGTATCGTATTCAACATAACCTTCACGGCCGCTGTTCTGTCGAGGAACAGCGGCCTTGTCATTGCGGTTGATCAGTCTTGCCTGGTGTCGAAGCCACCGGCTATTCCGCAGCTCCGGCGCGGTTGTGCCTGCACCGACCCGCCAATCAACCGCTAACACATCAGGTTACAGGAATATTCCGGCTACGTTGTTAGTATAAAAATTGACTCCTCCGTCCTCACTACCGTGATTGAGATTTTTCCTCCACCAACGGTCGGAAGAGTGAATCTGATTGGACCAGAATGCACTGCTGACATCGGCAGAAGGCGAGGGCGACCAGCCAACGAAATAGCTGACTGAGGGTTGATGGCCTGCATAGGAGTCCCAGAACTGACGCAGTTCGTCCATTGAGGGCAGGCGCAGGCCGTGCGCTTTCAGGACATTGGGAGCGTGATACATATTGTAGTTACCGCCAGGACAAGCCCATACTCTGATACCCGAGACAGTCACCGTATGAGTGGCTGTTCGGCCTTTGCTGTCTCTAGCCGTCATGACTGCCTGCCCGTTCCCGACTGCCCCAACCCTACCGTTCTGATCAATCACGGCAACGTTGGTGTTGCTGGATGAATAGGTATAACCCGGCTCACCTCCCGTCGCTGTGCGTGTATAGGACGCAAAAGCTGGCGGATTCGTTGGCGGCCGCCCCCGGGCAACGTGGTAAGTCGGCAGGGAGAGAGAAACACTCTGCCCAAAGCTTAAAGGCGGAATAGGGGATTTCACTTCGAACGTCCACGCATTCGACACCGGATTACTGCCATAGAGCGCTTTGGCGGTAATGCTATGAGTCCCGACACCAACCGACATGCTGACTTCACCCCATCCACCGCTGCTATTGACCGGTGCGTTCTGTCTGGCAGAACCGTTATCGCGAACTTCGACGCTGGCATTTGATGACGCACTGCCACTGACAAACACGGTGGTTGCCGTGGTCGTGCTGCCGGGATAAATATTGTTACCCTGAGAATCTCTGACCCTCGTAACACTCGGCGTGACCTGCAGTAGCACAGTAAAGTCCCGCGCCGCCGACACTGGATTATTCTCATACAGACCTTTGACCGTGATGCTGTGCTCGTCAATCGCAAGACCACTAGCGGTACCTTTCCATTGCTTTTTGGCGTCGACCGTCACTGGTGAGCCAATGCTTGTCCCCTTGTCGTAAAGCTGGACTTGTTCGCGCGGGGTGCCGGTACCCACCAGATTCACCGTGGTGTCATAGGTGGTTTTGTCTTGAGCCACTTCCCCAAGGGAGTCCTTGACGGAAGTAATGGTCGGCGACACATGTGTCTCCACATTAAACACCCTTGGCGGATCGGACACTGGATTGCTGGCGTATTCCGCACGCGCAGTCAGGCTGTAGGCCTTCAGGCCAAGGCCGCTGAATGTGTACTGCCAATCGCCGCTCGCGGGAACATCTACCGGGTCGATAACGGTAGTGCTATCGAGCAGTGTGATCGTTTCGTTTGGGCTGGCCTTGCCAGTGAGCTCGACGCTGCGGTAATAGGTCGTCCCGCCCAGGGCGATCTCGCCGCGGATGTCACTGACACTGGAAATGGTCGGCGTTACAGCCTGTGCAACCTTGAAGGTTCTGGCGGGGCTCGATGGCGGGTCGACCTCGTATTTGGCAGTGGCGATGAGGCTGTAACTCCCAACCTTGAGGTTGTTGATGCGGTATTCCCAATGGCCATCGTCATCGACATCCAGGGTGATAATCGGTTGATTGCTTTCCCTCAACTCGATTTGCAGGTTTGGGGTGGCACTGCCAGTGACCAGGACGCTGTTGTCATAGGTGATAGCCCCAGGTTCAACCGGTCCGCGAGAGTCGGTTACCGCGAGGATTTCCGGCGTTTGCGTGAACTTGACGGTGAATGTTCTCGGTCCACTGGACACGGGGTCAGCGTCATACAAGGCTTTGGCGATAATGCTGTAGAGCTTTTCGGTGGGTGTGCTGATGGTGGCCCTCCACTTGCTGTCCTCCTTGACCGGAGCGGTTCCCTTCGATATGGAACCTGCGTCGAACAGTTCAATCGTCTCGCCCCTCGTTGCAGTACCCGAGATGATGACTTCATCGGCGCGGGTCTTGCCGCCTTCTTCGATCTCGCCTCGTACATCTTCCACCAGCGTAATGACAGGGGTTACATAGTCGTAGCGGGTTCTGACGGTCAATTGCCGACGAGGGAACTCGATAGCGCTGTCCTCGTTCCTGCTGCCGTCGAACGTGACCTTGCAGCCGACACTGGCGGGGGAGGAGTGCCGCAGCTTCATCAGTTCGCTTCTGAGCAACACTTCATCAAGGCCGGCATTGATCTGGGTCGGGGTTATTTCCACTCCGTCCAGAATGCGAATGCGATGGCTTTGTCCGGCAGTGGTCATACCGTCGACGAAGAACCAGATGCATTGCCCGGCAGCAATGAACGGCCACGTTTCGAGCAGCGCCTTGGCACCACCGGCAAATTCCATCAGGTCCAGGATGTCATCCTTTGCCTGCGGAATCTGTGGTCGTGGCAATTCGTTTTCAGGGTCCTGAAAGCCCGATACGTTCAGGTCAAATATCATTGATGGTGTGTTGATCGCATAGCGGGTGACCACGTAGTCGACGGACACCCTTTTTGCGATGTTGGCACCGACGACTGCGGGAGGCAGATGATATTGGACGGTACCGCTTGCGTGTCCCGGCAACTCCAGGTCATCGGAAGTACCTGCGCCGGGTGTGCCGAGCCACCTCAGACGGATTACGTCCCGATCCGGATGCATGCTCAGATAGCTGGCAGTTACATCGACACCGTTGAGCCCATCCATAGGGTTCAGTACTCCGTCGACTGCCTGAACCACATCGGGAGGTGGCAACTCACCTACCAGCTCTCCGATCAACAAGGCCAGTGTGGCCGAGTATTCATATCGCTGCGAAGCCGCACGCCACAGTACATAGCGCACATCAACATATTGCCCGATGTTCGCCGTGACATATTTCTTGTCGACCCTGAACCGCACAGGTTTGCCTGCGCTGACGGTGGTAATCGGCAGCCAGTCGCTGGTACTGGACAACGGGTCGAGACTGCGCCAGTAATAAGTCAGCACGTCCTTGTCCAGCGTATTCGCCTCGGCGATCACCACATGCACACTGTCGAATACTTTCGACGGATCAAGCACATCCCCCGGCGGTTCGGCCTCCTCGACCTCGGGTCTGGGCAAAGTCGCCCGGACCTTTTCGACTTTGGCCAGCAAGCGCTCGGATTCTCTGACGTCGAGAAGACCCGGTGCGTCGTTCGCCACTACATAGGAAAGATCGAGCGTGCCGTTGTCGAGCACAGCTATGTGCTTTGCTTCGATGTAGAACGTGACCAGACCTTCCTTGGCCTCGTTGTCGGTGACGATATGCGGAGTCTCATGCAGATACTCATCGCCATTGGCGCGGATACCCAGCCATCTGAGGCAGATCAGGTCACCGTTCTTCATGGCATAGCGGACTTCAACCGTGGCGAAGAGCAGATCCGGTTCGAGGGTATCGCCTATCAGCTCAAGAATGTTCGGCTCGGGCAGCATGTTGACGTCGCCCACTACCGTTGCGAACGCGCGCTTGGAGGACAGCGGGTCGCCACCGTCCTTTTTGTAAAGGATGTAGGAGACGTCGGCGCGGCCCAGAACGATAGCTCTGATCAAGTCATAGGGCACCTTGATTTCCATGACGGAGGGGACGTTGTTGACACCACGGGTTTCGCTGAAGATCGTGGGTTCAGCGTTATCCGGCGGCCTGCCGATGAAGGTCATTACCACTTCGTCGCCGAGACTGAAGTACTGGCTGCTGACATGGATCTGCACGGTGACCGGCTTCTTGTTCAAATCCCTGATAGTGATGACGCCATTGATGGCTTCCTTTATGAACGGAGGTTCCAGGTACCAGCCGCCGGCGTCGATATCGACATAAGTGCGTTTGGAGTGGCGATCGGCCCAGTTCCACACTTCGTCATTGATGTCGTACCTGATTTCCCGCTGAAAACCGTCTCCGGCACGGAGAATGTCTGCCTGTTCAATCAGGATTTCGATCGGTTGTCTGTTTTCGGCCTGCTCCTGCGTGACGATGTGAGCAGGAAGCTGATGATCGCCAATAACCGGGCGAACCTTGTCGTTACGGGTGCAATACACGTAGTGAGGGATGGTGGCCAACACGCCTTTTTTTGCCCATTCGGCATCGATCACGCCCTGTTCAACCAACTCAGGCGGCAATTGCACGATATTCAGTTCTGAATGGCCGTCGGGCAAATGCGGTTCTTTATCACGGTCTCCTGGCTTGTAAAGCTTGATCAGTATGCGCAAGGAGGCCGACGGCGGGTCGGCTTCGGTTTCACCCACTCGGGTCAGCACGTAATGGCAATCTTCGGCCCACCCGGACTCTGCAGGCGTCGGCAAATAGAAAAACACCCTTTGATTGACTTCGTCGGCCGTCACGAATCGTTCGAGTACTTTCTCGTTGTTCCACCAGATATCCAGCCTGTCACCTTCGCTCATCAGGGGCAGATAAGGATTGACCATGCACAACAAACCCTTGGGGTCTTCGGTTGCGACCTTGATGCCAATGCCGCCATCGCCGTCTTGCACCGGTTCGTGCATCCCCGGGATCAGTAGCGGGCGCAGTGCCAGTGTGGCGCTGTCTTGCTTGATGGGAGGGAAGCGGAAGTTCTTGTGAGTTGGCATCAGGCGAGTCCTCTGGACGAGCGTGGCGTTGTGTCGCGGCGTTCAATGCGGACGCAACTGCGACGACCCAGGGGGCTTGCAGACGCGGCAGATTTGGCAGGCATGGGCGTGCACTCCGGTCGGGTGATGGAGTGATTGAACCTGTGTTGATGGATTTGCACACCTGTCAAACCTGACAGGTGCCGACGGCTTCCAGATGAACGGTAGGCTTCAGGAATCGGGGCTGAATGTGTGTTTGATTGGCAAGCCGGGTTAGAGCACTCGGGCGCTACCTGGAACGGAGGCGTTCCCTGATGAACAGGCCGGCGGGAGGCTGTTTTTCAAGCGCAATCCAAGGACAGCTCAGGGCTTTTGAAGTGTCTTCTGCCGCACTATGTAAATCGTCACCAGCACCGCACTCGTCAGCATGAACCCACGTGCCCAAACCAGCGGCACCAGATAGCACGAGAACAGGATGCTCACCCACATCAGGCCGATCGCGTAGACCTTGCCTTTGAGCGGGATGCCGTTGCCTTCGAGGTAGTCGCGGATCCATGGCCCCAGCCGTGGATGTTCGACCAGCCAACGATAGAAGCGCGGAGAGCTGCGCGCGAAGCAGGCTGCGGCGAGCAGGAGGAAGGGGGTGGTGGGCAGGACCGGCAGGAAAATGCCGATCACCCCCAATGCGACGCTGAGCCAGCCGATGGCCAGCAGGACGTAGCGCAACATCAGGGGGCGGTTGCCTATGGGGTTGTCCATAGGCCGGGTCTTAGTGGTGACGAGGCTTGAGGATCGCCGGTTTTTCGTCGGGTGCCTGGCACAGCAGGTACAGCGCGGTCAGGGCTTCCGGGATCTGAACGATCATGTCGTCCATCAGGTTGGCGTCCTTGGCGATGTCTTCGAATTCAGGCTGCTCGTCGAACAGGCCGGAACCGACCATGATCGGCAGGAGCATTTCGCTGACTTCTTCTTCGGCGGTTTCGAACCAGGCCGCTTCGCGCAGGAACACGCCTTCCATGAAACCGATGCACCAGCCACGCAGTTCGGAGTCGTCCGGCTCTTCGCCCAGATCCAGTTCGCACGGCAATTCGAATTCTTCATCCGAGGCCAGTTGGCGAGCGATGTGCGCCTTGAGGCCGATCAGCGTGGCTTCGATTTCGGCACGCTGGGCTTCGTCGGTGTAATGCGGCTCCTCGGCGAACAGCGCGTCGATCCACTCGCGCTCCGGAACGTCTTCGGAGCAGATCGACAGCGCGGTCAGGTAACCGTGGGCGGCGACGTAATCCAGCGCCTCGTCGTGCAGCTCGTCGGCGTCGAGGAAGACTTGCAGGCGGGTCAGTTGCTCAGCGAAGGACATTACGGGGCTACCTTGGGGAATAAACAATGCGGGAATTCTAGGCCTTCTTGCGCGCTCTAGCCAGCCGCTTGGCAGATTTGCCCGAATTACCGGCCTCACTGGAAAGATGAATAACCCTGTGGGAGCGAGCCTGCTCGCGAAGGCGCTTTATCAGGCACTTTTCTATCGACTGACAGGTCGCTTTCGCGAGCAGGCTCGCTCCCACAGGGTTTTGTGTGTGGCAGGTTTATCAGTGTCTTCTCAGCGGCACCCTCTGCGGCGAAGGCCTCGGGTATACTGCCGCGTTTTGCGATCCCTGCCGGCGCTGCGCTGGTCATGCAATGTGTTCTTACGTTTTGTTTAAGCAGCCGAAGCTGCTCTGAACCAGCCTGAGCAGGGATGTATCGGTAGATTTTTGGAGTTTTTATGCTCGAACAGGCTCAACGCGTCCTCAAGGACATCTTCGGCTATGACAGCTTCCGTGGCCGTCAGGGTGCGATCATTGAGCGCGTGGCCAGCGGCGGTGATGCGCTGGTGCTGATGCCTACCGGTGGCGGCAAGTCGTTGTGCTTCCAGGTGCCAGCGCTGTTGCGTGAAGGTCTGGCGGTAGTGGTATCACCGTTGATCGCGTTGATGGACGATCAGGTCGCCACCCTTGAAGAACTGGGTGTGGCCGCCGCTGCGCTGAACTCCACGCTGAGTGCCGAGCAGCAGCGTGATCTCGCCCTGCGGATCAAGCGCGGCGAAGTGAAAATGCTCTATCTCGCACCGGAGCGTCTGGTGCAGCCGCGCATGCTGGCGTTCCTGCAAAGCCTGGAAATCGCCCTGTTCGCCATCGACGAAGCGCATTGCGTGTCGCAATGGGGCCACGACTTCCGCCGCGAATACCTGCAACTGGGTCAATTGGCAGAGCTGTTCCCCAACGTTCCGCGCATTGCCCTCACCGCGACCGCCGACAAGCGCACCCGCGAAGAAATTGTCGATCGCCTGCACCTGCAGAACGCCGAGCGCTTCCTGTCGAGTTTCGACCGCCCGAACATCTTCTATCGCATCGTGCCCAAGGAACAGCCGCGCAAACAGTTGCTGGCGTTCCTCGCCGAGCGGCGCAGCGATGCCGGCATCGTTTATTGCCTGTCGCGCAAGAAGGTCGAAGAAGTTGCGGCGTTTCTCAGCGAGCAGGGCTTCCCGGCGCTGCCGTATCACGCCGGTCTGCCCAACGATCTGCGCGCCTATCACCAGAAGCGCTTCCTCAATGAGGAAGGCCTGATCATGGTCGCCACCGTGGCGTTCGGCATGGGCATCGACAAGCCCAACGTACGCTTTGTCGCGCACCTCGATCTGCCGAAATCCCTTGAGGCGTATTACCAGGAAACCGGTCGCGGCGGCCGTGACGGTCTGCCGGCGGATGCGTGGATGGCCTACGGTCTGCAAGACGTGGTGATGCTCAAGCAGATGCTGCAGAACTCCGAAGGCGACGAGCGCCACAAGCGTCTGGAGCAGCACAAGCTCGACGCGATGCTGTCGCTGTGCGAAGAGACCCGCTGCCGCCGGCAGGCGTTGCTGGCCTATTTCGACGAAGACATGCCCGAACCGTGCGGGCATTGCGACAACTGTGTCGACGGCGTGCAGACCTGGGACGCCACCGAGCCTGCACGTCAGGCATTGTCGGCGATTTTCCGCACCGGCCAGCGCTATGGCGTCGGTCATCTGGTCGACGTGTTGCTGGGCAAGGACAACGAAAAGGTGCGCAGCTTCGGCCATCAGCATTTGTCGGTGTTCGGCGTTGGCAAGGCGTTGAGCGAGAGCGAGTGGCGCTCGCTGTTCCGCCAACTGGTGGCGCGTGGGTTGGCCGATGTCGACCACGAGGGTTATGGCGGTCTGCGCTTGAATGACAGTTGCCGGCCTTTGCTCAAAGGCGAAGTGAAACTGGAACTGCGCCGCGACCTGAAACCGCAAGTCACTGCCAAAACCGGCAGCAAGAGCCAGGCCAGCCAACTGGTGCGCGGCGAGGAACGCGAACAGTGGGAAGCCTTGCGCACACTGCGGCGCAAATTGGCCGAAGAACACGGCGTGCCGCCATATGTCATCTTCCCCGACTCGACGTTGCTGGAAATGCTCCGCAGCCAGCCGACGTCTCTGGCGGAAATGGCCCGGGTCAGCGGCGTCGGCGCGCGCAAGCTGGAACGTTACGGCGAAGCCTTCCTCGAAGTGCTCGGCGGCGAGGCGGAGGCGCCGAAGGTGGTCGCCGATGTCCGTCACGAGCTGATCACCCTGGCCCGCGCCGGCATGACCCCGCTGCAGATCGCCGGGCAGTTGCAGTGCTCGGAGAAGAACGTCTACGCCATGCTCGCGGAAGCCATCGGCAAGCAGCAATTGTCGCTGGAGCAGGCGCTGGACTTGCCTGAGGAATTGATGGGCGAAGTGCAGGACGCGTTTCTCGACGGGGAGGGCGAGTTGCCGTCCGTCGCTGAAGTGGCTGAGCTGTTTGCCGGGCGTGTGCCGGAAGGCGTGCTGTATTGCGTGCGGGCGGCTTTGCAGTCTGAATTCGAGATGTGAAACGACGTATGCGCCAAGCCCCGTGCAGTTGTAACGATTCAGTACAGAGCGACTCTTGCCTATAACTGCCGCCCATGCTTAGCTGACTAATAATTAGATTTTCCGTATTTTCAGTCTAACCGTGAGTGTTTTATGCCGTTAACCGATCAACATCGCTTTGGTATGCAACTGGCCCAGATGTCCCGTGGCTGGCGTGCCGAACTGGATCGTCGCCTCGCCGGGCTGGGCCTGTCGCAGGCGCGCTGGCTGGTGCTGCTGCATCTGGCGCGTTTTGAAGAGGCACCGACCCAACGCGAACTGGCGCAGAGTGTCGGCGTCGAAGGCCCGACCCTGGCGCGCTTGCTTGATAGTCTGGAAAACCAGGGACTGGTGCAACGCCAGTCAGTGATGGAAGACCGTCGGGCGAAAAAAATCGTGCTCTGCGCACCTGCCTTGCCTCTGATCGAACAAATCGAAACCATTGCCACGCAACTGCGCCACGAATTGTTCGAGGGCGTCGATGAGGCGGATTTGAAGGTGTGCATGCGCGTACACGGGCACATTCTGGCCAACCTGGAAAAATCTTGAGGCACATCCCGGTGGCGATTTTTTGAGAGATCGCGCTGAACCGACTATAAGAACTACTGGGCAATATCGTGTTCGTACCGGATGTGCGAACGCATAGAAACCGGTTTTGCTTATTTAAGGGATGCTCATGCTCGCAAGTCGGCACGTGCTGCGCGGGGGCGCCAAATGGCTGCTGCTCGCTGGCGTATTCAGCTACTCGACCTGGTCGATGGCGTTGGGGTTGGGCGAAATCACTGTTTACTCAGCCCTCAATCAGCCGTTCAAGGCCGACATCGCGCTGGTCGATGTCGGCACGTTGACGCAAAACGATCTCTCGGCCAGCCTGGCTTCGGCGGATGAATTCGGCCGGGCGGGCGTCGAGCGGGTGTTCTTTCTCAATGACCTCAAGTTCACCCCGATCCTGCGCGGCAGCCGCCAGATGATCCGGGTGACGTCCGGCAAACCGGTCAACGAACCTTTCCTGAATTTCCTCGTGCAGCTCGATCAGCCCAACGGCCGTCTGCTGCGCGAGTACACGGTGCTGATCGACCCGCCGGGTTCGCCGGGCATCGTGCCCGCCACCGACGAGCCGGATCCGCGCCCGCAATCCTCCGAATTTCCAACCGTCGAACCGGTTACCGCACCGCCCCAGGCTGCCCAGGGCAAACGCACTGCGGCGCCTGTGCCGCCAACGCCGGCGGCACCTGCCAACGATGCGCAGGCCGAGCAACTGGCCGCCAGCGTGCTGCTCACCCAGCAACTGCAAAAGACCCTCGACGAACAGAATCTCAGGCTGCAAGAGCAGCAAGTGCAAATAGCCGACGGCAAGAAGCAGATCGAGGAGTTGCAAACCCGTCTGGCCGAAGTGCAGAAAGCGCCGCCACCACCTGTGGTCGCGCCGGCTCCGGCCGCTGTTTCAGCCCCGGTCGAGGCGGCAGACGATGGCGTGAACTGGCCGCTGCTCGGCGGACTGATATTGCTGCTGGGCGTGCTGGCTGCGTTGCTCATACGTCGCCGTCAGCAACGTTCGACAGCAGACGGCACGCCGCTGCCGCTATTGCCCGTGAGCGCCGAAGAAGAAGTCGACGAGCCCGAGCTTCAACAATCTGTCGGTGCGCACGCGGCCGCTGACCATCGTGACGAGCCCGGTGCCGGCGACGTGCTGGAGGCCGTGGGCATCTATCTGGCCTACGGTCGACTCAGCGAAGCGGCCGGGCTGCTGCGCGATGCCTTGCACAAGGAGCCTGAACGCACTGATCTCGGTCTGCAGTTGCTGGAGGTTCTTGGGCGCCAGGGTGACAGCGGCGCTTTTGAACAGCAGGAAAACCGCCTGCGTGCGCTTGGCGTCGATGACCGTGAACTGATTGAAATCCGCGCTCGCCATCCAAAACTGGCAGGCGCCGCACCGGCGGCATTTGCAGCAACGCCAATCGCGCCCGAACTGCCCGTGGCCTCGGCAGCGACCGCAGCCGCGCCGCTTGCAGCGTCGCCCAGCGCTCTCGAGGATGATTTCGAATTGAATCTGGGCGAGCTGTCCATGGATTCAAATTGGGATCTGAACGACAGCCGCGCTGATGCCGCCGCACCGCCGATCGATGATCCAGAGCTGGGCACCAGCCTGTCGGTGTTACCTGTCGATTTCGAACTGCCACAGGCTGCATCTGCCGAAGAAGCTGAACTTGAGTGGATCCCCGAGCCCGACGCCCAGCCGCTCGACGATGACTTTCTCAATGAGTTCGGCGATCCCGAGCCGCCGCTGGTGCTGGAACCTCTGGATCTGCAATTACCCGAGTCCACCGACACTGACACCGAGGCCGCCGGCAAGCTCGAACAGGCACAAACCTGCATCGACGACGGCGACATCGACAGTGCAATCGCGCTGCTCAATGAATTGCTCAGGGAAGGGGATGAGCCGTTGAAGCAAACCGCGAGGACGTTGTTGGCGGGGATTCGCTGAGCGCCAACGGATTTCGTGTTCATCCGAGACCGCTTTCGCGAGCAGGCTCGCTCCCACAATGGAATGTGCTTTCCCTGTGGGAGCGAGCCTGCTCGCGAAGGCGTCAGAACGTCTGCCCTAGATTCAGATAAACCGCCTGCTCATCCGCATCATTCAACCCATACGTGAAGTTCAACGGCCCCAGTGGCGTGTCGAAGCCGATAAACACACTCGCGGCATTGATGTAGCCGCTGTCGAATTCATTGTCGTTGTTCCACGCCCGACCGCGTTCCACCGAGGCGCCGGCGTACAGCGGGAAGTCCAGCGGCAGGTACGAGCGCGGCGTCAGGCGGCGGTAGTACACCGCGCGCATCAGGCTGACGTTCTGCCCGGACAGCGCATCCTCACGGAACCCCGACAACTGCCGCGCGCCGCCGAGCAGGAAGCTTGAGGTCACCACATTGGCGTCGTCCAGCGTCCGACCGTAGCGCCCGCCCAGAATCAGCGTGTCGGGGCCATGGCTCATGGCCTTGTCGAAATTCAGTTCCCACTGGCGATAGCGATTGTCTGAACCCAGGCCCGGTTCGAACTGGGCAAACGTCAGGCTGACGTCCTTGCCTTCGTGCGGAAAGTAGACGTTGTCCAGCGAGTCGTAGGAATACTTCACGGAATAGAAGCCTTCGTTGAAACTCTCGCTCGGCAGATCCTGATCACCGATGCGCACATCAGCTTTGCCCCAGGCCTGGCCGACGCCGAGTCGCACTTCACCGTTGTTGCCGATCTGCCGCCCAAGGTTGAGGCCGAAGCCGTAGCGCTCGACCCGATACTGCGCGATCGGATCGTTATCCAGCACCGAATCAACGTTCTGCGCCTCGAACGACCCATAGGGCGCGACGAAGTAACGCGAGCCGACGTCCAGCGGCTGATAGAACTCGCTGTACAGCTCCTGCTTGTCGCCGATCTGCGCGCGGGTCAGCCATTCCGCGCCGAGGCGGTTGATGCCGTTGACGCGATAGCTCGCACCAAGGTTGAAAGCACTGTCGCCGCGCATGTCGTCCGACAGATTGAGGCCGACCCGCAAATAATCGGTACCGCTGCGCTTGCCGCTGGCGCTGATGACCAGTGTGTGATCCTGGCCTTTGTGCACGACGCGGTAACGCACTTGATCGAAGTAATCGAGGCCGTACAGCGTGCCCATGTCCGAATGCAGGCGGCCCAGGTCCAGCGGCGCGCCGATCGGTTGGCGGATGTAATAGCGAATCACGTCATCGTCAACTTTCGAATCGTTTTCGACGCGGATCGCCGTAATGATCGGCGTGCGCTGTCCCGGCTGGCGGGCGGCGTTCAGTTCCGCGTCCTGGGTTTCCGTCGGCTTGAGTTGCGCCAGCCGCGCATCGAGGATCCGCGTGGCGCGGTAACCGGCGTCGATCATCTCCTGAGCCTTGCCGAAATCGGTCACGCCGAACGCGGCCAGCGCAGGCTGGATCAATACGTCATTGGCATGCAGAGTCGCCAGTTGTTCTTCGGAGTTGCGCCGGGTCATCAAGGTGATCGACTGATTGAGCACGTCCACCACGGTAGTCAACTGCTTGCGGTTGCGCAGCGGTGTGCCGATGTCGACGACGATGGCAATGTCGACACCCATTTCCCGCGCGACATCCAGCGGGATGTTGTCGGTCATGCCGCCGTCCACCAACAACCGGCCATCAAGCTCGACCGGGGCGAACACTGCGGGGATGGACATGCTCGCGCGGATCACTTGCGGCAGGTGGCCTTTGCGGAACACCACTTTTTCACCATTGGCGATGTCGGTGGTCACGGCGCGAAACGGGATCGGCAGTTTGTCGAAGTCGCGGGTGTCGCTGGTGTGCGCCAACAGGCTTTCCAGCAACAGTGCGAGGTTCTGGCCCTGAATCACCCCCAATGGCAGGCCGAGACTGCCGTCGTCGCGGAAGCTGAGTTTCTGCTTCACCAGAAAATCGCGGTCGTCCTGCTTGCGGCGAAATGGCACGTCCTCACGCGGCGGCGCATCGGACAGCGCCGCTTGCCAGTCGATGCTCAGGGCGAGCTTTTCCAGTTCATCGATCTTGTAGCCCGAGGCGTACAGCCCACCGACCACCGCGCCCATGCTGGTGCCGGCAATCGCATCGATCCTGATGCCTTGTTCTTCCAGCGCCTTGAGCACGCCGATGTGCGCCAGCCCGCGCGCAGCACCGCCGGACAGCACCAGGCCGACTTTCGGTCGTGGCGCCTCACTGGCGAGAACCAGCAGGGGAAGGAAACCAAGCAGCAGGCAGAGCAGCAAACGGCGCATTGTGAGTCTCGGGGCAAGCGGTAAAGCCGGCTATTATAGCGGCGCCCTCTGTCTCAGGAGTTTCAGCGATCATGACCGTCGCCAAAGCCGAAGTTGTCATCACTTATTGCACCCAATGCCAGTGGCTGCTGCGCGCGGCGTGGCTGGCCCAGGAGCTGCTCAGCACTTTCGCTGACGACCTGGGCAAAGTGTCATTGGTGCCGGGCACCGGCGGGGTGTTTCACATCACTTGTGCGGGTGTGCAGATCTGGGAGCGCAAGGCCGACGGTGGTTTTCCCGAGGCCAAGGTATTGAAACAGCGAGTGCGCGATCAGATCGATCCTGACCGCGACCTCGGCCACAACGACCGCACTCAGTGAGAGGCGGCCTCGGCGGCGACGGTTTTCTTGTCGGCCGAGCCTGACATCCGCGCCGACACCACAATCGCGACGATGATCAACGCGCCACCGATGAGCATCCGCAGGGTCGGGGTTTCGCTGAACAGCAGCCAGGCGATGGTGATGCCGTAGACCGGCTCCATGGCGAACACCACTGCCGCCGTGCGTGCCTTGATCACCGCCAGACTGGCGACGAACAGGCTGTGCGCCACGCCCGTGCAGAACACTCCGAGCAGGGCGATCCACAACCAGTCCAGCGCTCGGACCTGACTCAACTGCGGCGCCGCGACCGGCAACAGACACAACGCCACGACGACGTTCTGGCACAACGCCGCCTGCACCGCCGGGATGCGCCCGGAACTGGCGCGGTTGGTCAGCGACAGCAGGGAAAACAGCAGGCCGGACAGTACGGCCCAAAGCAAGCCGACGGTGGCGCCGCTGCCCAGATCAAATGCGGGCGTCACCAGCACCAGACCGATGCTGACCAATACCACCAGGACGATTTCATTGGCACGGATGCGTTCGCGGAAAATCAGTCCTTCGAGAATCACCGTAAACGCCGGGAAACTGGCAAAGCCCAAGGTGGCGATGGCCACCCCGGCGATCTTCACCGATACGAAAAAACTCACCCAGTGCCCAGCCAGCAACACGCCGCTGAGGGCGAGGCGCCGCCAGTCCACGGCCTGAAGTTTCTGCCAACCATGCTGGCTGGCGAAACGGGCGAAAAATGCCAGGGCGAGCACGGCAAAAGCCGCACGTCCAAAGACGATCACAGCAGGGGATGCGGCAGCGAGTTTGCCGAACACACCGGTCAGGCCGAACATCAAAGCGCCTATATGCAGGGCGCCGAGGGCAGTACGCGGAGTCATTGCAATCCTTGAAAGACAGAACAATTGCGCGCCAGTCTAAAGCGGTGTCGCCGCCGCGTCTGTCATTCAAAGCCTCAAGTGGTGAACGATGTGCGCTGTCACACGACTGACTCACGCCTGTCACGGTCGATTAACCCGGCGCGCGCAAGCTGGCGAAAACATCGCAGAGGGTTGCCCATGACCAGCGCCGAGCTCGCCCGACCCAGTCGCAAACAACGGGTGCGAACCCTGTGGATCTCCGATGTGCACCTGGGCACGCGGGATTGTCAGGCCGAGCACTTGTCGCAATTTCTCAAGGGCTACCATGCCGACAAGGTTTATCTGGTCGGTGACATCATCGATGGCTGGAAACTGCGCAGCGGCATGTACTGGCCGCAAGCCCACACCAACGTCATCCGCCGCCTGCTGACCATGAGCAAGCGCGGCACTGAGGTGATCTACGTCACCGGCAACCATGACGAATTCCTGCGGCGCTATTCGAAGCTGATTCTGGGCAATATCCAGTTGGTCGACGAAGCGGTGCACGTTACGGCGGACGGCCGGCATTTGCTGGTGATTCACGGCGATCAGTTCGATGTGATCACCCGTTATCACCGCTGGCTGGCGTTTCTCGGTGACTCGGCCTATGAATTCACCCTGACCCTCAACCGCTGGCTCAATCACTGGCGTGCCCGCTATGGCTACGGCTACTGGTCGCTGTCGGCCTACCTGAAACACAAGGTCAAGACCGCCGTCAGTTTCATCAGCGACTTTGAAGAAGCCATCGCCCACGAGTGTGTGAAGCGCGAACTGCATGGCGTGGTTTGCGGGCATATTCACCGTGCCGAGATTCGCAAGGTGGGGGAGGTGGACTACCTCAATTGCGGCGACTGGGTCGAATCGTGCACAGCGCTGATCGAGCATTGGGACGGCACGATCGAGTTGTATCGATTGGCGGATGCCCAGGCGCGGGAGGCGGAATTGAAAGCTGCCAAAGTTGCCGAAATCGCCTGAGCGAAAAAGTACCCTGTGGGAGCGAGCCTGCTCGCGAAGGCGTAGCGTCAGACGAAACTTCTGTGCCTGATACCGCGCTTTCGCGAGCAGGCTCGCTCCCACATGTGTTCTCAGGCCGGGCTGTGTTCTTGCATCGCGGCTTTGTAAATCGAGTTCTTCGGTTGCGCAAACAGCCTTTCCATCATCGGCTCGAAGAAACTCAGCGGCAGCGTGTCGTACGCCGGATCAAACGCCGCCGCGTCGTACTTGGCGCAAAATTCGGCAGTGGCCTGGAACTGCGGATGGTCCTTGAATTGCTCGCGCAAATGCCGATCCATGCCCAGGTGATGAAAGAAGTAATAGCCCTGAAAGATGCCGTGCTTCTCCACCATCCACAGGTTTTCCGCACTCACGAACGGCTTGAGAATCGCTGCGGCGATGTCCGGATGGTTGTAGGAGCCGAGGGTGTCGCCAATGTCGTGCAACAGTGCACAGACCACGTATTCCTCGTCACGCCCGTCACGAAAGGCGCGGGTCGCGGTTTGCAACGAGTGGGTCAGGCGATCCACCGGGAAACCGCCGAAGTCGCCCTCAAGCAGCTTCAGATGCGCGAAAATCCTCGACGGCAGCTGTCTGGCATAGGCACTGAAATCGGCGGCGATAATCGCCCAGTCTTCCTCGGTGCCGTCCTTCATATGGGTGAAGCGAGCATGGGCATTCATTGGCAGACCCTCATTCAGAACGCCACGCGACCGAGAATCATGTCGCGGTACATGACGAAATCGCCGAGCAGGCTGTACAGCGGATGCTGAAACGTCGCCGGGCGGTTTTTCTCGAAAAAGAAATGGCCGATCCAGGCGAAGCTGTAACCGGCCACAGGCAATGCCAGCAACAGCAGCCAGGCGCCTTTGGCGATGCTCAGGGCGAGGATGAAGATGACCAGAGAAGTGCCGATGAAATGCAGACGACGGCAGGTGCTGTTGCTGTGCTCGGCGAGGTAATACGGATAGAACTCGGCGAAGCTGTTGAACTGCTTGATGTTTTCCACGACCGCGCTCTCTGTGGTGATTGTTCTGGCAACAAGTTGTTCGGCGGGGAGCTTATTTGAGTCTAGAGTGATCATTGGCGTGGGCCAGTGACAATCGGCGCCACTTTAGTATCCTTCGCAAATAGGGCGGTTATCTGCAGCCCGTCATGTAAAAGAATAACAACCATGAGCGAACGAACGACTTCTGCAAGCTGGGCGATGGGGATTGTCAAAGCACTGGAGATGGACGGCCTGGATTGCCGGGTACTGTTCAGGCAGCTGGGGCTGGATTTCAGCGCCCTTGAAGATCCGGATGCACGCTTCCCGCAAGACTCCATGACCCGGCTCTGGCAGCGCGCGGTCGAGGTTTCCGGCAACCCCGCGATTGGCCTGAACATGGGCAAAGTGGTGCGCCCGGCCTCATTTCATGTCGCCGGCTATGCGCTGATGTCGAGCAATACCCTGGCTGAAGGCTTCCAGCGTCTGGTGCGCTATCAACGCATCATTGCCGAAAGCGCTGACCTGAGCTTTCGCCTGCTCGAGGAAGGTTACGCGCTGATTCTTACCGTGCACGGCGATCATCTGCCGCCGACCCGGCAGAGCGCCGAAGCGTCACTGGCCTGCGCGTTGGCGCTGTGCGGCTGGCTGACCGGGCGCCCGCTGCACCCGGTCAAAGTGTTGGTTCAGGGCGATCAGCCGACAAACCTGCAACCCTATAAAGAAGCCTTTCACGCGCCGCTGGTGTTCAACGCGCCTTACGATGCGTTGATCTTCGAACGTGCCGATATGGAGGCGCCGCTGCCGACCGCCAACGAAGCCATGGCGCTGTTGCATGATCGCTTTGCCGGGGAATATCTGGCGCGGTTTTCCGAAAGTCGCGTGACGCACCGGGCACGTCAGGTGTTGTGTCGTTTGTTGCCCCAGGGCGAGCCCAAGCGCGACACCGTGGCGCAGACGTTGCACCTGTCGCAGCGCACTTTGCAGCGGCGCTTGCAGGAGGAGGGCACCAGTTTCCAGCAATTGCTCGACGACACCCGGCGTGAATTGGCCGAACAATATCTGGCGCAACCGAGCATGACCTTGCTGGAAATCGCCTACCTGCTGGGCTTTGCCGACCCGAGCAACTTCTTCCGCGCCTTCCGCCGCTGGTTCGACACCACGCCCGGCGAGTACCGCTTGCGCCTGACGCAGGTGCCGGACGCGGTCAATGACGCCAGAACGCCGGAATACACAGCACAAACACCGTAATGATCTCCAGTCGGCCGAGCAGCATGCCGAACGACAGAATCCACTTCGCCGCATCCGGCAGGGTGGCGAAGTTGCCGGCCGGGCCGATGGTTTCGCCCAGACCCGGGCCGACGCCGGACACGGTGCTGGCGGCACCGGTCAGTGCGGTCATCCAGTCGACTCCGAGCAGCGACAGCAGCAGGGCGATCACGCAGATGGTGATGGCGAAGAAGAACGAGAAGGTCAGGATCGAACGGACAATTTCTTCGTCGAGGCGGTGACCGTTGTACTTCTGCTTGATCACCGCGCGCGGGTGGATCAGCTGATTGAGGTTGGCCTTGAGCAGGATGTAGGCGACCTGGAAACGGAAAATCTTGATGCCGCCCGCCGTCGAACCTGAGCAACCGCCGACAAAGCCCAGATAGAAAAACAGCATCAGCGAGAAGTTGCCCCACAGGCTGTAGTCCCCGAGGGCGAAGCCGGTGGTAGTGACCACCGAGGTCACGTTCAGCGCCACATGCCGCAGCGCTTCCAGCCAATGCAGCTTGGTGGTCCACCAGTACCAGGTGCCGAGCACCAGCCAGGTCACCAGCAGCATCGCCAGCAAACCCTGCACCTGTTGATCCTTGATCAATGCTCGGCGGTTGCCGCGTAGCGTCGCCACGTACAGGGTGAACGGCAGGCTGCCGAGAATCATGATGACGATCGCCACCCAGTGCACCGCCGGTTGCGTCCACTTGGCCAGCGACTGGTCAGAGGTCGAGAAACCACCGGTGGAAATCGCCGACATCGCGTGGTTGATCGCATCGAACGGGCTCATTCCCGCCCACCAGAACGCCAGGCTGCCGAGAATGGTGATGCCGACGTAGGCCGCCACAATCAACCGCGCCACCATGTGCGAACGCGGCATGACCTTCTCCGAGCGGTCGGAGGATTCGGTCTGGAACAGACGCATGCCACCGATGCGCAGCAGCGGCAGAATCGCCACCGCCATGCCGATAAAGCCGATGCCGCCGATCCAGTGCAGCAGCGACCGCCACATCAGAATCCCCGGTGACATGTTGTCCAGGCCGTTGAGCACGGTGGAGCCGGTGGCGGTGATGCCGGACATGCTTTCGAAGAACGAGTCGGTGTAGCTGATGTGCTGGGTCAGCAGAAACGGCAGCGCGGCGAAAATGCACACCACCAGCCAGCTGCTGACCGTCAGCAGGTACATGTCGCGCGGGCGCAGGTGAATGTGTTCCGGTCTGCCGGGTATCACCAGGGCGAGGCCGGCGACAAAGGTGATCATGCTCGCCCAGAGGAACGACGGCAGATCGCTGGTGCGCTCGAAAATCACCAGCGTCGCCATCGGCACGACCATGGCCACAGCCAGCGTGATCAGGAAGATGCCGATGATAAAACCAATGATCCGTAAGGTCGGCAACGCCATGAAATCCGCTCGGGCTGGTGGGAGAAGGGCGCCATTCTACCTGTGGGGCAAGGCATGTAAACCGGCAGGCGCTGCGCAGATGAAGCTAGAATAGCCGCACATTTTTCAAAGGAGGTGGCCGATGCAGGCTCTCGACGCGTTGCTCAACCGTGTTTCCGTTCCCCGCCTGGTCGAACCGGCCCCCACTGCCGAGCAGCGCGAAGCCCTGTTCGGCGCGGCCTTGCGTGCCCCGGATCACGGGCACTTGCAGCCGTACCGCTTTTTGACCGTCGAAGGCGCAGCGCGTGAGCAAATGGGCGAGTTGCTGGCCGAGGCGGCCCGCCAGCAAGCCGGCGAAGTCACCGAAGCGATGATCGACAAGGCCCGCAACGGCCCACTGCGCGCGCCGCTGGTGGTTGTGGTCATCGCGAAATTGCAGGAACACGTGAAATACCCGAAGGCCGAGCAGTTGCTCACGGCGGGGTGTGCGGCTCACGGGATTCTGCTGGCGGCGTATGCGCAGGGAATTGGCGCGGTGTGGCGCACCGGGGATCTGGCGTACTCAAAGCATGTGGCCGAAGGCTTGGGGCTGGTGGAAGGCGAGGAGGTGATCGCGTTCCTCTACCTCGGCACACCGCAGAAAGAGCCGCGCGTGGCGGAGAAGGTTGATCTGGCTGAGTTCGTCAGCGCCTGGCCCGGTAAAGCCTGAAGATCAAAAGCCCCTCACCCTAACCCTCTCCCAGAGGGAGAGGGGACTGATTGGGGGATGCTTTGGAGTTACACCGACCTGAGCGACCTTCGCTGAATCCAGAGTCGGGATACCGGACGTGTTGTTTCTGCGAGTTCATAATCGACTCGGTCTTTCAGGTCGATGCACAACGGCAGACAACTCGGTCGGCCCCCTCTCCCTCCGGGAGAGGGTTGGGGTGAGGGGCTTTTTCAGGGCTGGACCACGACTCCCGGTACCAACGGCAATTCCAGACTCGCCACAAAGCCGCCTTGCGGATGATTGGCCAGCGTCAGCGTGCCGCCATGCCGTTCTGCCGCCCGTTTGGCAATCGCCAGCCCCAGGCCATGCCCGGCAGCGGTCTGCCCCGGCGCCCGGTAGAACGGCTCGCCCAACTGACTCAGATGTTCGGTCTGCACCCCCGGCCCGTGGTCGCGCACGCTGATGACAATCCGCTCAGCCTGCCGCGCAGCGTGCAATTCGATCGGCTGATCGCTCGGGTTGAAGCGCTGGGCGTTGCGCAGCAGATTATCTACCGCGCGTTCGATCATCGTCGGCCAGCCTTTGAGATTCAACTGCGGCTCGGCTTGCAGGCGCACGGGCTGCTCGGGGGAGCTGAGCTGCGCATCCTTTTGCAGCGTGGCGAGCAACGCATTCAGGTCCACTTCTTCAGCGCTGGCGTTGTCGGCATCGACTCGCGCCAGCACCAGAATTTCACTGATCAACGCCTCCAGCCGGTCGCATTCGCGGGTCAGGCGTGGCCAAAGTTTTTCGCGCTCTTCAGGGTTGGCACGCTCGGCCAAAGCCAACGCGATGCGCAGGCGCGCCAGTGGTGAGCGCAGTTCATGGGAGACATCGCGCAGCAATTGGCGCTGACTGCCGATCAGGCTTTGCAGGCGCGCGCCCATGCGGTTGAAATCGGTGGCCAGCACGCCGAATTCGTCACGGCGGTTGGCCAGTTTCGCCAGACTGTTCTGCTGATAAGTCGTCTGCCCCAGATCATGCACCGCGCCGCGCAAGCGACTCAGTGGGCGGGTGATGGAGAAAGTCACGAGCAAACTGAACAGGGTCAGCACCACCAGCGCGATGCCCAGCGCACTCAGCGGCCAGAGCAGGCTTTCGCGGTGCCAGGCGTCGAGTTCCGGGTGTGGGATGCGGTAGATGAACAGGTAGGTATCACCGGTTTTTTCACTGGTGATTTCGTCGGTCAGACGCCGCCACGGCAGGCGGCGGTCATCGTTGTTCTGCCGCGCTTCGAATGCTGCGGCGCGGCGCGGGAAGGTGCCGCGCACCACCGGATCGCCGGTTTCGTTGAGCACTTGAACGTCGATGTGATACTGACGTTTGCGTTGTTCGAGAATGTCCTGCGCGGCTTCTTCGCCCTGGGTTTCGTAAGTCTGCGTCCATTCCGCCGCCAGCGTGTTGAGGCCGGGATGGCGGCTGAGAATCCACGCGTCCTGATTGAGCATGTGCCCGAGCAGAATCGACAGCCCGGCTACCAGAGCGATGGCCAGCCAGAAGCTCGCAAGAATCCGCCAGAACAGTGAACGCACAGAAACTCCTCGAAAATCACACCGTTCAAATGTGGGAGCGAGCCTGCTCGCGAAGGCGTAGTGTCAGTCAAACCTTCGCTGGCTGACACACCGCCTTCGCGAGCAGGCTCGCTCCCACATTCGATTTGAATGGAACAGGCCCGACGAGGTAAGTCGTCGGGCCCAAGGTCAAGCCATTATTGCGCCTTTTGTGCCTGCTGCGCTTTCCAGGCCTTGAACTCGGCCCATTCGGCGCGGCGTTCGGCGCGTTTCTTCTGGATCTCGTCGAATTGCTTCTGTTGCTCAGGTTTCAGCAGTGCACGGACATCGGACTCGGCTTTCTTGTGGTTGGCCGCGATCTCGTCCTTCATGGCTTTCTGGTCGGCCGGCGAGAGTTTCTCCAGGTACTTGTCGACCACCTGCTTACGCTCGTGCATCTGCTCGCCCATGATCTTGCGAATCTGCTCGCGCTGTTCGCGGGTCAGATCGAGCTCGCTGTACGGGCCTTTGCCGTGCATGCCGCCGTGCATCTGACCGCCGTGGCGCGGGCCATCCAGCGGACCACCGAGCGGACCGCCATCTTGCGGCATGGCCATGGCCACGGTTGGCAGAGCGGCAGCGAACATCAGAGCGATAAGAGTCTTGCGCATGGTGTATCTCCTTGTCTCGTTCCCGGTACGTTCCGGATGAGTGCAGATTACGCAGATCAAGGTCAGCGGCGGTCAGCGCAGCGTAAAGCTTCGGTAAAGACGTTTCGTGCCCGGCCTTACACATATGCTGTGCAGGAGGTGCTGAAGGCTGCGATCTTTTGGATAATGCACGGGCCGAGGCTGTGATCGCTCATTTAGACGGTACTCGCTCAGCATAAGAGCAACGGCTGCGTGCCTTAACAAAGCAAATACCGAGATCCCCATGACAAATAAAACGTTTACCAGGCAAGTCGGCCAATGGCTGATGGCAGCTTTATCGGTCAATGCAATTTTTTTGGCATTCCTGATTTTTGATCATGATTCGCAGGGGCACGATATGAAGATGATCAAAACTAAAGAACCGTTGCTGATCGAGGGTCCAAACGGCGACGAGAATTACTACGTGCTGCCGCAGGGAGCTACGCTATATCACGATAAAAGCTTTCCTGAAGGGCATGATCGCTATGTGCTGTATCTCAACCATAAGGGTACGATTGCCCACGAAGAAGTACCGATGAAGCCTGAGTACGGCGGTTCTTTCATTGATCCGCTCTGGCTGGCAAATGTTGATGCGAATACTTTGCGAGAAATTTTCAAGCGTTTTCCACTTTCCAAAAAAGACATTGCCGCTGCCATTAAGGCCAACGAGATAACCAAGGACGATTTGGCCGACATTATTCGTTCGATGCCCGATTAACCACTGCAAAGCCACCGACGGCTGCATTCCCATAAAGAGCGTGGAAACGATCAGATGCCCTCTGGAGTAAGGCTGCTCGCGATGGCACAAGAGTGTGTTGACTGACACACCGCCATCGCGAGCAGGCTCACTTCTACACGGCGCAGGTCTTATAAACTGTAGTAGTAACCACGGCTACGCAGCGCGACGATGCGCGGGCGGCCGTCGGGGTGGGGGCCGATTTTTTTGCGCAGGTTGCTGACGTGCATGTCGAGGCTGCGGTCGTACAGGGTCAGCTTGCGGCCGAGGGCCAGTTGCGCCAGTTCCTGTTTGTCCAGCGGCTCGCCGGGCTGCTTGAGGAGGGCTTCGAGCAGGCGGCTTTCGGAGACGGTCAGGGTCAGTTCTTTTTCGTCGATGCTGACCACGCCGCGCACCGGGCTGAAACTCAGGTCGCCCAGCTCAAGTTGCGTTGACACAGCGGCGGGATGGCTGCGCCGCAACACGGCGCGCAGGCGCGCGGTCAGTTCGCGGGGGTCGCAGGGTTTGGCCAGGTAATCGTCGGCGCCCAGTTCGAGGCCGAGGATGCGGTCCAGCGGTTCGCCACGCGCTGACAGCATCAGCACCGGCAGGTCGGCGTGGTCGTTGCGCAATTGCTTGAGCAGTTCCAGACCGCTGCCGTCGGGCAGCATCACGTCCAGCACTACCGCCGCCGGGGCGGTTTCGGCCAACGCCTTGCGCGCGCTCTGGCCGTCGTGGCAGGCGCGCACCTGGAAGCCTTCCTGGCTCAACCAGCTACTCAGGAGTTCGCACAACTCCTGGTCATCATCAATCAGTAACAGCTCGCTCATGACTCACTCAATTTAGCCATTGCCGACGTTTTCGGCTTGCACCACTGGCAAAGATACCGCAGAGCAGCGCCAATAGCGCTACCCCGGCGCCAGTGACGAACCACTGCTGTTGATCGGTCAGCAAACGCGGCAGCGGGCTGGCCTGGGCTTCCTTGAGTTGCAGCTTCAGACGCTGGTTCTCCTGGCGCAGTCGGGCGAGCTGGGCGCTTTCACGGGTGTTGTCGGCATTTTGCAGTTGTTTGTTCAGTTCTTCGCGCTGCTGCTCACTGGCCTTGAGCCGCTGTTGCAGCTCGGTGATCTGGCTGCCGGCGCTCAATGACAATGGTGTGGAGCTGCCGCTTTCGGTGGTTTCCTCACCATGGGCGGGGGCCATGATCGACAACGTGAGCAACATCAGACACAACGGACCCTTGCGCATCGCGACACCTGTTTCCAAATGGATATTGGGCAGGTTGTCGGCAGGCAAACGAGAATAATGAGCGATTGAGAGCGCGATGAACCGAGAAGGTTCATCGCGTGGCAGGACTTAAGGCAGGACTTGCTTGAACGGTTTGACGATCACATTGGCGTAAACGCCGGCGGCAATGTACGGATCGGCATCGGCCCAGGCCTGTGCGGCGCTCAGGGAGTCGAACTCGGCGACGATCAGGCTGCCGGTGAAACCCGCTGCGCCCGGATCATTGCTGTCGACGGCCGGGTGCGGGCCGGCCAGCACGATGCGGCCTTCGCCCTTGAGCGCTTGCAGGCGTTCCAGATGAGCGGGGCGTGCGGCCAGGCGAGCTTCCAGCGAGTTGGCAACGTCGGTGGCAATGATGGCGTAGAGCATGTCAGTCCTCGGTTTTTGGCGTTGTGGTATCGGTGTCATGCAGATGGCGCGACAGGTAAACGCCCTGTGCGACAAGGAACAGCACGGTCATGCCCAGGCTGCCGAACACCTTGAAGTCGACCCAGATGCTCTGGAAGGTGAAGGCGACGAACAGGTTGGCCGCGCCGCAGAACAGGAAGAAGCCGATCCAGGCGATGTTCAGGCGCGTCCAGACCGGATCTGGCAAGGTCAGCGCGTGGCCCATGATGCGTTTGATCAGCAGGCGATCGCCGATGAAATGGCTGCCGATGAACGCCGCAGCGAACAACCAGTTGACCACCGGCGCTTTCCATTTCAGGAAGGTTTCGCTGTGGAAGGCCAGCGTCAGGCTGCCGAATACCAGGCAGGCGATCAGCGTCAGCCATTGGCTCTTTTCCAGCTTGCGCTGCTTGATGAACAGCGCGCCGTACACCACCAGCGAACTGATGATCAGCATCGCCGTGGCGCTGTAGATACCGCCTACGGTCACTTGCTGGCCGGCAATGTCGACGACCCGTGGATCAAGTTTGTAAACGATGAAGAACAGCAGAAGCGGGATGAAATCGATGAATTGTTTCACAGTGAGAGCCAGAAGCTGGATGTGGCGGCATAATAACAAACATATGGGCGCGCGATAGCGCCAGCTGATTTGAGGTTACAACTCCCCGTGAATGTTGATTTGCACTGCCACAGCACGGCCTCCGACGGCGCCCTAGCGCCTGCGGTTCTGGTTGCGCGAGCGTTCGAAAACGGCGTGCGAGTCCTGGCGTTGACCGACCACGACACTCTTGAGGGGCTCGCCGAGGCGCGTGCTGCCGCCACCGAGTTGGGCATGCAACTGGTCAACGGCGTCGAATTGTCCTGCACCTGGGGCGGGGCGACTATTCACGTATTGGGCTACGGTTTCGACGTCAACGCTGCGCCGTTAGTGGAAGCGATCGCCAAATTGCACGATGGCCGCTGGCTGCGGTCGGAAGAAATAAGCCGCAAGCTCGCACTCAAGGGGATGCCCGGTGCCCTCGACGGCGCCCGGCAGATCCAGCAGGAGCTGGGCGACAGCGGCAACGCGCCGGCCCGGCCGCATTTCGCCGACTGGATGGTGCGTGAAGGTTATGTAAAGGATCGCGCCGAGGCATTTCGCAAATGGCTCGGCGCCGGCAAGCTCGGCGACGTCAAGCTGCACTGGCCGACCCTGGAAGACACCGTCGCCACCCTGCGCGCCGCCGGTGCCTGGGTCAGCCTGGCGCATCCATGGCACTACGATTTCACCCGTAGCAAGCGCCGAAAGCTGATTGCCGACTATATTCAAGCAGGCGGGCATGCTATCGAGGTGGTCAATGGCCATCAGCCCGCAGAACAGGTGGGCAGCCTGGCGATCCTTGCCCGTGAGTTCGGTCTGCTGGTCAGCGCCGGCAGTGACTTCCATGGCCCTGGCGGCTGGTCCGAGATCGGCCAGTACCGGCCGGTTCCCGAGGACCTTCCACCCCTGTGGTGTCGGTTCAAACATGACACAGATATTGCCGCCGTCTGAACAGGTAGAGAATGTGAGTCAATTTTTCCAGATACATCCGGAAAACCCGCAAGCGCGCCTGATCAAACAGGCGGTCGAGATCATCCGCAAGGGCGGGGTGGTGATTTATCCCACGGACTCGTCCTACGCCATTGGTTGCCAGATCGGCGACAAGACCGCCATCGAGCGTGTGCGACGTCTGCGTCAGCTCGATGAAAAGCACAACTTCGCGCTGATCTGCAGCGACCTGTCGCAACTGGGCAATTACGCCAAGATCGACACCGGCACCTTCCGCATTCTCAAGGCGCACCTGCCGGGGCCTTACACCTTTATTCTCAACGCCACCCGCGAAGTGCCGCGCCTGTTGCTGCATCCGAAGAAGCGCACCATCGGCCTGCGCGTGCCGAGCCATCCGATCGCGCTGGCGCTGTTGGCCGAACTCGGCGAGCCGCTGATGAGCGTGACGCTGATCATGCCCGGCGAAGAAGACCCACTCAGCGATCCTTACGAAATGCGCCAGTTGCTTGAGCATCAGGTCGATCTGATCATCGACGGCGGCTTTGGCGGCATCAAGGCCTCAACGGTGATTGACCTGACCGGCGACGACCCGGAAGTGGTCCGCGTCGGTTGCGGCGATCCGACGCCGTTCATGGTCGAGGCCTGAATGTCCGCAGTGGAAACCGTGGTCGATCCCCAGGCCGGCGCCCAGCAGGAACTGCCGTTCGCGATGGTCTATGGTCAGGCGGTCATGGAAATGCCGCTGGACCTGTACATCCCGCCGGATGCGCTGGAAGTCTTTCTTGAAGCCTTCGAAGGCCCGCTCGACCTGCTGCTGTACCTGATCCGCAAACAGAACATCAACATCCTCGACATCCCGGTGGCGGAAATCACCCGCCAGTACATGGGCTACGTCGAGTTGATGCAGTCGGTGCGTCTGGAGCTGGCCGCCGAGTATCTGGTGATGGCGGCGATGCTCGCCGAGATCAAATCGCGCATGCTTCTGCCGCGCGCCGAAACCGTTGAAGATGAAGAAGACGACCCGCGCGCTGAACTGATCCGCCGCTTGCAGGAATACGAGCGCTTCAAGGCCGCTGCCGAAGGCATCGACGGTCTGAGTCGGGTCGGTCGCGATGTGATCGTGCCCAAGCTCGACGCACCGGAAGCGCGGGCGCGCAAGCTGTTGCCGGACGTCGCGCTGGAAGAGATTCTGATGTGCATGGCCGAAGTCCTGCGCCGTGGCGACATGTTCGAAAGCCACCAGGTCAGCCGTGAAGCGCTGTCCACCCGCGAGCGCATGAGTGATGTGCTGGAACGGCTCAAGGGCGGCGGTTTTGTGCCGTTTGTCGAGCTGTTCACCGCTGAAGAAGGTCGCCTGGGTGTGGTGGTGACCTTCATGGCGATCCTTGAACTGGTCAAGGAATCCTTGGTCGAGCTGGTGCAGAATGAGCCGTTCGCCGCGATCCACGTGCGAGCCCGAGCCGAATAACGAGTCCCTGTATGAACCTGACTGAACCCCGCGAGCTGGCGTCCCTGCTTGAAGCCTTTCTGTTGGCCTCGGGAAAGCCGCAATCCCTTGAGCGCCTGTATGAACTGTTTGAAGAAGGCGAGCGGCCGGAGCCGGCGGTCTTCAAGAAAGCCCTGACCCTGCTCGGCAAATCCTGCGAGGGCCGTGCCTTCGAGCTCAAGGAAGTCTCGTCGGGCTATCGCTTGCAGATCCGCGAGAAGTTCTCGCCGTGGGTCGGCCGTCTCTGGGAAGAGCGCCCGCAGCGCTATTCCCGCGCCTTGCTGGAAACCATCGCGTTGATCGCCTATCGCCAGCCGATCACCCGGGGCGAAATCGAAGACGTGCGTGGCGTGGCGGTCAACAGCAACATCGTCAAGACCTTGCTCGAGCGTGAGTGGATCCGCGTCGTCGGTTATCGCGACGTGCCGGGCAAACCGGCGATGTTCGCCACGACCAAGGCGTTTCTCGACCACTTCAACCTGAAAAACCTCGAAGACCTGCCGCCGCTAGCCGAACTGCGCGAGATGGAAGCCGAACCGGTGCTCGACTTCGACGACGCGCCGGTGCCGCAGAGTCTGCAGGACCTGGCCGACGCCAGCGCCGAGCCGGAGGAGGAGAAGGAAGAAACCAGTTTCCATTCCCTGTTGCTGGAGCTGGACAGCATGGAAGAGGGGATCAAGACCGACTTCGACGACTTGCTGCGCGATGCGGCGGATGGCGAAGCGCCGGTGCCCGAGCCTGAGATCATCGAGCCGGTTGTTGAAGCTGAAGTTGAACTTGAAGCGGCGCCTGACGCCGAACCGGAAGAAGACATTCTCGGTGTCGCCGAAGCCCGCGAGAAGCTCCTGGCCGCTGTCGCCGCCCTCGAACAGCCGGAACCGGAACTCAGCGAAGAAGAAGCCGAAGCCCGCGCACTGGCCGAGGCAATCGAAGCCGAACGGCGCGAGTTCGAAGACTGACGCCTATTGAGAAACCAGTGAAGACCCTTGTGGGAGCGAGCCTGCTCGCGAAGGCGGTGTGTCAGATACATCAATACTGAATGACACTGCGCCTTCGCGAGCAGGCTCGCTCCCACAGGGTGAAATGTCGTTCTGGAGATTGCGATGAGCTCAACCAAAGACCCCTGCATCAGCCTCTGCAAATTCTCCGACGACATCTGCCTCGGTTGCGGTCGCAGCAAGCGCGAGATCAAGGCCTGGAAGAAGCTCGACAAGGACGACAAACGCACGGTGCTGGCCGAAGCCGCGCTGCGCCTGATCAAACTCGGTGGTGCCGGTCGGCGGAAAAAGAAATAACCGGCAATCGATCAGCTAGTCTCTGATGCGCGATGGCGCACATCCGCGTATGATTCGCGACCCTTCGCCGATCCCTTCGGCCTGGACCCAGTTTTCAATACTTCAGGCGCCGCCTGAACAGACCACACCGGGAGGTGCCCAGATGAGTGACATCAATCAGAAAGACGACCAGGAAATCGGCCCAGCAGGCGAAAAGCTGCAGAAGGTCCTCGCCCGTATCGGCGTCGGCTCGCGCCGTGACGTGGAATCCTGGATCAGCCAGGGCCGGATCAAGGTCAATGGCAAAGACGCCACCCTCGGCCTGCGCGTCGACATGCACGACGCCATTACCATCGATGGCAAGGTGATCAAACGCGAAGAGGCCGCCGAATCGGTGCGCCGCGTGATCATGTACAACAAGCCCGACGGCGAAATCTGCACCCGTGACGACCCGGAAGGCCGTCCGACCGTGTTCGACAAGCTGCCGCGTCCGAAAGAAGGCCGCTGGATCAACATCGGCCGTCTCGACATCAACACCACCGGTCTGCTGATGTTCACCACTGACGGTGAGCTGGCCAACCGTCTGATGCACCCGTCCTACGAGATGGACCGCGAGTACGCCGTGCGTGTACGCGGTGAAGTCGATGACGAGATGATCGAACGCCTCAGGGCCGGCGTGGTGCTGGAAGACGGTCCGGCGCGTTTCACCGACATTCAACAGGCGCCGGGCGGTGAAGGCTTCAACCATTGGTACCACTGCGTGGTCATGGAAGGGCGCAACCGTGAGGTTCGTCGTCTGTGGGAATCGCAGGGTCTGGTGGTCAGCCGTCTGAAGCGCGTGCGTTTCGGTCCGGTGTTCCTCAACTCCGACCTGCCGATGGGCCGCTGGCGCGAAATGAGCCAGTACGAAGTCGACGTGCTCAGCGCCGAAGTCGGCCTGACCCCGGTGGCGATGCCGCAGCTGAACGCCAAGAGCAAGGACAAGCTCGAACGCATGCAGCGCAAATCGTCGCGGCCGATGGCCAAGACCGAGCGCGTACGCACCCTGCGTCCAGCCGCCGGCGCGCCGACCGCGCCGCGCCAGAGCCGTGAGCCGCAGATCGAAGGCGAGCGTCCAGGTCGCAAGCCAGTCGCCCGTGACGGCGAGCGCGCACCGCGTCCGGCCAATGGCCGTACTGAGCGTGGCGAAGGTCGTACACCGGCCGGTCGCGGTACGCCAGTGGCGGATCGTCCAGCCGACACCAGCAACAAACGCCCGGCCAAACCGGCGCCGAAGCGTCCGGGGATCAAACTGGTCGACGGCGACAAGCCCTCGGGCAAGCGTCGCGGCGCACCGGCTGGTTCCGGTCAGCGCCCGGGTTTTGGACGCAAGAAACCGGAATAAGGCAGCTGTGAGTTACTAGCTGCAAGCTACAAGCTACAAGCTACAAGCTACAAGCTACAAGCTGAAGCAAAAACGCCAACCTCAGGGTTGGCGTTTTTTTGTCTGGGCGAAAGTCTGTGCTGACACCGATCGTTCCCACGCTCTGCGTGGGAATGCCTCAACGGACGCTCCGCGTTCGGCTTTTGAAGGGACGCGGAGCGTCCCGGGCTGCATTCCCACGCGGAGCGTGGGAACGATCATCTGCGGCTTACATAAAGCCCCTGTGGGAGCGAGCCTGCTCGCGAAGGGGCCAGTCGCTTAAAACACGAATCGTCCGTCGAAGACTGGTTTGTCATCCAGCGCCAACACCCCGCCAGAAAAGATCAGATCCAGGTGATGACTGCCCTTGGCGCCACCGCCCAGTCCGAGATGCAGCCCACAGTGCCGCTCCTCAAACCCGGCATTACGCGCATACAGATCCTTGACGCCTTCATTGGTGCCAATCCCCAACTCCTCAATTCGCCGGTTCGACGGGTTGGCATCCAGGTACTTGTTGAAATCATGTTCCAGCCCCGGCACGTCGGTGGCGATGCGGCTGATGGTCGAGTTCTCGATCCACAATTCCAGCGGCGATTCCAGCACGCCGTACTTGCGCGCGAACGGGATGGTGCTGAGGAAGGTGCCCTTGAATTTCACATGGCCATTGATGGCTTCGCTGTGGGTGGCGATTTCGCCCGGCGCCAAGTCGAAATTGCCCACGCCGTTGATGTCGGTCCACTTCTTGATGCTGCTCATCGGCGTTTCGAACCATGAGCCGTGATCGTCCTTGAAACTCAGCGTGGTCGCCTGGGACATGCGCTGGATCAGGTGACTGTTGAGCCCGGCGATGCGTTGCGGGGTGATGCTGAAGGTGTCGTAGAAATAGTCGCCGTAGTCCTTGAACAGCAGCGACTTCTTCCAGTTTTCCGCCATGACCGCTTGCAGCGCGCGGACGAACTCCGGGCCATCGGGGCGTGGGTTGGGCAGTGTGGAAGAGTCGTAGAAGAAAATGTACAGATCGCTGTCGGCAATTGCTTCGGACAGCGCTGCGGTGCTTTCCAGGTCCAGGCGCCGGGCGCTGAACTGGAAGCGCGGATATTCACCGGCCTGTTCGGCAATGGCGCCGGTCAGGGCTTCGTAGTCGGCAGTATGGCCGAGCATGACCTTCGCCGAGTCGAGGCCGGCGAGGGCTGGGTGATGTTCGAGGTAGTAAAGGAAATGCGAGATGGCGCGGGGCTTGTCCATGAATCCTCCCTGACTGACCGGGGAATGAAGCGGCAGGCACGACCGGCCGGACCGTGCCTGCCCGGGATGTCTTACAGAGGCCACATCGCCGTGCCGAACGGAACCACCGCGTCGGCTTGCATCATTTCCACAGCGGCCTCATGGGTTGGCGCTTCAAACCATTCGTCCAGTTGCAGTTCGGTATCCAAGTCTTTTTCCAGTGCTTGCATGGTCGATCTCCTAGAGAATTTCACGGTTTATGACTGACCGGTCGTGGTGGCCGGTGAGACGTGAAGAACCTAGTTGAGCGTTTTTGTGAATGCAAAAATTTATCCATTTAATTTTTAAATAGACTTTTTGTTCTGTTTTTCGCGATGAATTTTCTTATTTGAAAACAAAAAACTAGGTCGGCGAAATTGATAGCAAGCTAGCGACCGTCAATATGCAGACGTCCTACAGAAATTTCTGATTCGGAAAATATCCGTTACGCGTTGTAAAGAAAACCTGACGATATTGGCCCGCCAACCCGGTGATTTCCCGTCTCGCCCTCCGTTGTAAGGAAAAGCTTCCGTAAGCCGACGCAGCGTGCGCCACGCAGGGCTCTGGCGCGCTTGTTTCCAGCCTTCAGGCAGGGTGTGATGCGCCCCATGCCTGTCGTGCAGGCGAATAACAAGAAGGAGGCGCAATGTACGCCGCGACTGATTTCCACTTCTCCCCGTGGGACGGTTTTTTCCTCGTCCCCGTCGATGGCCTGCAAAGGCCTGACTCACATTTTGCACCCGCTCGAGACTGTCGAGGCGGACACATGCAATCCCGGCAACCGACACGCTGATCAGGCGGGTCTGGCAGCAGGGGGTTAGCGGTGTACAATGCGCCGCGTTTTAACTGTGACCCTCTGCGTAATCGCAAAAATCTCGAGGCTATCCGCCTTGTTCACTCCGCCGCGCCACAAGCGTGCCGGGTTCGATTTCGTCACAGATAAAAACAAACAGGTGACGCATGACCGTTGTAAATGAGCTGAACTCCTGGTGCCTGCGCTGGGGTTTGATCGGGGCTGCCTGAAATCGCAACCTTGCAGCAACGTCTACTGAACATCATCAAACCTTGCGTGAGACCTTTTTCATGAGTGGACAACCCTCGCAATCAGGCGAGCTTAAGCGCGGCCTGAAAAATCGCCATATTCAACTGATCGCCCTCGGTGGCGCGATCGGTACCGGATTGTTCCTCGGTTCTGCCGGGGTACTGAAATCCGCCGGCCCGTCGATGATCCTCGGCTACGCCATTTGCGGCTTCATCGCCTTCATGATCATGCGCCAGCTCGGCGAAATGATCGTCGAAGAGCCGGTGGCCGGCTCCTTCAGCCATTTCGCGCACAAATACTGGGGCGGTTTCGCCGGGTTCCTGTCTGGCTGGAACTGCTGGATTCTGTACATTCTGGTGGGCATGTCCGAGCTGACAGCGGTTGGCAAGTACATCCATTACTGGGCGCCGGACATCCCGACCTGGGTCTCCGCTGCTGCATTCTTCGTGCTGATCAACGCGATCAACCTGGCCAACGTCAAAGTCTTCGGTGAAGCCGAATTCTGGTTTGCGATCATCAAGGTTGTGGCCATCGTTGGCATGATCGCCTTGGGCAGCTACCTGCTGGTCAGCGGCCACGGCGGCCCGCAGGCGTCGGTGAGCAACCTGTGGTCCCACGGCGGTTTCTTTCCCAACGGGGTGAGCGGTCTGGTGATGGCCATGGCGATCATCATGTTCTCCTTCGGCGGTCTGGAAATGCTCGGTTTCACCGCCGCTGAAGCCGACAAGCCAAAAACCGTGATCCCGAAAGCGATCAACCAGGTGATCTACCGCATCCTGATTTTCTACATCGGTGCGCTGGTGATCCTGCTGTCGCTGACCCCGTGGGACAGCCTGCTGGAAACCCTCAATGCGTCGGGCGATTCCTACAGCGGCAGTCCGTTCGTCCAGGTGTTCTCGATGCTCGGCAGCAATACCGCCGCGCACATCCTCAACTTCGTCGTGCTGACCGCTGCGCTGTCGGTATACAACAGCGGCACCTACTGCAACAGCCGCATGCTGCTGGGCATGGCCGAGCAGGGCGATGCGCCGAAAGGTCTGGCGAAGATCGACAAGCGCGGCGTGCCGGTGCGTTCGATTCTGGCGTCGGCGGCAGTGACGCTGGTTGCCGTGTTGCTCAACTATCTGATCCCGCAACATGCGCTGGAACTGCTGATGTCGCTGGTGGTTGCGACGCTGGTGATCAACTGGGCGATGATCAGCTACTCGCACTTCAAGTTCCGCCAGCACATGAACCAGACCAAACAGACGCCATTGTTCAAGGCGCTGTGGTACCCGTACGGCAACTTCGTCTGCCTGGCGTTCGTGGTGTTCATCCTCGGCGTGATGCTGCTGATCCCGGGGATTCAGATCTCGGTGTATGCGATTCCGGTTTGGGTGGTGTTCATGTGGGTCTGCTACCTGATCAAGAACAAGCGCAGTGCCCAGCAGGCGCTGCCAGTGATCGCCAAGTAACCGCTCAAGCAAAAACAGCAGACCCGGCCAAGTGCCGGGTTTGTTGTTTTGAAATGGAAAAATCTGGCATCACACCGAACCCTGTGGGAGCGAGCCTGCTCGCGAAAGCGGTCCATCAGAAACATCTGCATCGACTGACACACCGCCTTCGCGAGCAGGCTCGCTCCCACAGAGGTTGAGTGAATCAGGTTATCCTGCACCCTCTGATTACGGACGCTTTTTTCCATGCTGGTGATTTCCAACAATGTGCATCTGCCCGATGCCGAGATCGAATTGACCGCCATCCGCGCGCAAGGCGCCGGTGGACAGAACGTCAACAAGGTCTCCAGCGCCATGCACTTGCGCTTCGACATTCCCAACTCGTCATTGCCGGAGTTCTACAAGGAACGCCTGCTGGCGCTGCGCGACAGTCGTATCACCAGCGACGGCGTGCTGATCATCAAGGCGCAGCAATATCGCACCCAGGAAGCCAACCGCGCCGATGCGCTGGAGCGGCTGGTCGAGCTGATTCTCAGCGCCACCAAAGTCGAAAAGAAACGCCGCCCGACCAAGCCGACCCTCGGTTCGAAGAAGCGTCGGCTGGAGTCGAAAACCAAGCGCGGCAGCATCAAGGCCGGGCGCGGCAAGGTGGACTTCTAAACCTCGCGATACTTCGCCGTGTGCTTGTACAGATAGACACTCAAGCCAAGGCCGCTCAACGCTGCAAATGCGGCGAACAAGAAGATCGAAGCAAAACCGAATCCTGCTGCGATCGCCCCGGCCAGCGGCCCGGTGATCCCCAGCGACAAATCAATGAACAGCGAATAGGCGCCGACCGCCGCGCCACGGCTTGAGGCCGGCACCAGATTCACCGCCTCCACGCCCAGCGCCGGGAACACCAGCGAGAAGCCGAAACCGCTCAGCGCCGCACCGGCCAGTGCCCAATGCGCATCCGGAGCAATCCACAACAGCAACAGCCCCAACGTTTCCACCGACAGGCAGGCAATCGCCACGCGGAAGCCGCCGAGGCGGTTGATCAGGTTGCCGAACAGCAGCCGCGCGCCGATGAAGCTGGCACCGAACAGGCTCAGGCATAGCACGGCGTTGTCCCAGTGCTGGGTCGCGTAATACAGGGTGATGAAAGTGGCGATGGTGCCGAAGCCGATCGAGCCCAGCGCGAGCCCGCAGCCGTGGGGGAAGACTTTGCCCAGCACATGCATGAACGGCAGGCGTTCACCGGCAACAATTGGCGCCGCAGTCTTCGGCCATGCCAGCGCCAGACCGAGCAGGGCGAGAAGGATGATGCTCACGCCCATGCTCCACAGCCCCAGCCTGCTTACCAGCCAGACACCGAACGGCGCGCCGATCGCCAGGGCGCCGTAACTGGCGATGCCGTTCCAGGAAATCACTTTCGCCGTATTCGCAGCGCCGACCCGGCCGATGCCCCAGCCAATCGAACCGGAACCGACCAGGCTTTCCGCACTGCCCAATACCAGACGGCCGATCAACAGGCTGATCAGGCTCAGCAGTGGCAGGTTCGGTGTCCACGCGGAAATCAGCATGAACACACCGCTCAAGCCGCAACCAGCGAGGCCGATCATCACTGCGCGTTTGCTGCCCTGGTTGTCGATGATCTTGCCCGCGTACGGGCGGCTGAGCAGGGTGGCGAGATATTGCACGCTGATCACCAGCCCGGCGATCACCGCACCGAAACCCAGGTCACTGTGGACGTAGCCCGGCAGCACGGCCAGCGGGATGCCGATGTTCAGGTAACCAATGAAGGTGAAAAGGACGATGGAGACTACTTGCAGCGTAACCGTCAGCGGACGCTGGGGCTCGGGTATAGACGACATGGGTAACGATCCACGGGAGCAGCAGATTAGATAGGCTGCTCATGATACCGGCGTGAACCGCTCAAGGGCGGGGAAAAGTAAAACTATTTGCCGGGTGGCGCTTTCAGGATTTCGCCGGAGCGACAAGTTGCGTGGTGACGAGGGCGGCGAGGGCGTTTTCTTCGCTGCCGAAACGCTCGAGCAGGGCGGCCTGTTTCTCGGGCGAGAGGCGATTCCAGATCTCGATCATTTTCTCGGTGGCGCCGATCAGCACGGCAGCTTGGCTTTCGGAAAATTCATCGGTCATGGCGGGCTCGGGTTTCAGGCAGTGTGGAAAGCGCATGTTAGCGCTTTCCACACGGTCTGTACGGCGGGTCTTACTCTTCGCTGTCAGCTTTGCGGCTGTCAGCGGCTTCTTGCGGCTCGGGCTTTTCAGCGCCGGCGTGTTGCGGGGTCGTCTGCTCAGGTACGTGCAGGCTTGGGAAGGGGAGATTGGGAATCTCGTGCATGGTTGCGCTCCTCGCTAAGTCTGTTGATAGATCAGGTGCTCCGCGCTTTACAAAGCCTGCGCAGGATACAGCAGGAAAAATGACAATCAGACTTTTAATTCAAATTAATGCGACAGATGGCCGCAGGGCGCGAGATCAACCGAAAACTAAATGTTGCTGATCGTTCCCACGCTCTGCGTGGGAATGCCTCAATGGACGCTCTGCGTCCGCTGTTGGGACGCGGAGCGTCCCGGGCTGCATTCCCACGCAGAGCGTGGGAACGATCAGTCGGGCGGGGGGATTATTTGCAGGCGTCAGCGATCGCGTCCGCAAGCGATGCGAGGCGGGTGGCGTCAATGCCGGCGACGTTGGCCCGGCCCGAGCTGACCATGTACACGCTGTGCCGCTCGCGCAGGGTTTTCACCTGTTCCGGCGACAGGCCGGTGTAGGAGAACATCCCGCGTTGCACGCCGATGTGCGCGAAACGCTCACGCAAACCGTGGGGTTCCAGCGCTTCGACCAGACCGCTGCGCAACTGCGCGATACGCAAGCGCATCGCTTCCACTTCATCGGCCCAGCGCGCTTTCAGCTCTGGATCGGCGAGGATGGTCGCGACCACCGCCGCGCCGTGATCCGGCGGCGTCGACCACAGATTGCGGGCGATATTGGCCAGTTGGCTGCGGATGTCGATGAGCTTGTCGGCGCTGGTCGCGCAGACGATCAGCGCACCGGTACGGTCGCGATACAGGCCGAAGTTCTTCGAGCAGGAACTGGTGATCAGCAGCTCCGGCACTTGCGCCGCGAACAACCGGGTCGACCAGGCGTCCTGCTCCAGGCCATCGCCAAAACCCTGATAAGCGAAGTCGATCAGCGGCAGCAGATCGCGGCTGCGCACCACTTCAAGCACGCGCTTCCAGTCGTCATGGCTCAGGTCGAAACCGGTCGGGTTGTGGCAGCACGCATGCAGCAACACCACGTCGCCCTTTGGCACTTCCCTGAGCACGGCGAGCATCGCTTCGACGTCGAGGCGGTTGTCACTGCCGACGTACGGGTAGTGGCTGACCTTGACCTTGGCGGCGGCGAAAATGGTTTCGTGGATCGGCCAGGTCGGGTTGCTCAACCACACGCCTTTACCCGGCAGGCATTGCGCAATGAAGTCTGCCGCCAGCCGCAAGGCACCGGTACCGCCCGGGGTCTGGGTGGCGCCGGCGCGTTGTTCGGTGATCAGTTGCGAGTCGGCACCGAGTACCAGCTCATTGATGACCTTGCCGAACAGCGGATTGCCGTGGCCACCGATGTAGGTCTTGGTGTCCTGGCTTTCGACCAGTCGCGCCTCGGCGATTTTCACCGCTTCGGGAATCGGCGTCCGGCCCTGGGCATCCTTGTAGACGCCAACGCCAAGGTCGAACTTGCGCGGATTGGCATCCTGCGCATAGGCCTCCATCAAACCGAGAATCGGGTCGCCGGGGACCCGGCCGATGGCGTCGAAGTGCATTACTTGCGTCCTTCTGCGGTCTTGGCCACTTCGTCAGTGCGCGCAGCCATGATGAAGTCGTTGCGGTGCAGGCCTTTGATCGAATGGCTCCACCAGGTCACGGTGACTTTGCCCCACTCGGTCAGCAGGCCCGGGTGGTGACCTTCGGCCTCGGAGATCTCGCCGACGGCGTTGGTGAACGCCAGCGCGTGTTTGAAGTTCTTGAACAGGAAAACTTTTTCCAGCTGCATGATGCCGTCGCGTACTTCGATGTTCCAGTCAGGGATCTGCTTGATCAGGATCGGCAGTTCTTCATCGCTGACTTGTGGCGCATCGGCGCGGCAGGCTTCGCAGTGGGCTTGGTTCAAAGTCGACATGGTGGATTCCTGAAAACGAGTGTGTTTTTTATTAAAGCGCGTGTGCCGCCAATGCCGTCACGCTAAAGCAAAGTGGCGGCGACGGACAGACGCAATTGTCAGCAAAAGTCGCGGTTCAGGCGGCTTTGGGTTTCGGCGGAAATTTCGGCGCGTGCAAGCCCAGCTGCATGCCTTGGCGAACCATGGCCATGATGTCTTCATGGGCCACATCGAACAGGCGCTTGAGATTGGGCAGGACGAAGTACAGCGGTTGCAGGATGTCGATGCGATACGGCGTGCGCATGGCTTCCAGCGGATCGAAGAGCTGATGCTCGGGCTCGTCCGACAGGCAGTAAACGGTTTCTTTCGGCGAGGACAGAATCCCGCCACCGTAGATGCGCTTGCCCTGCGGGGTGTCGACCAGACCGAATTCGATGGTCATCCAGTACAGCCGCGCCAGATACACGCGCTCTTCCTTGGTCGCTTGCAGGCCGAGCTTGCCGTAGGTGTGGGTGAATTCAGCGAAGTACGGGTTGGTCAGCAACGGGCAATGACCAAAGATCTCGTGAAAGATGTCCGGCTCTTGCAGGTAGTCGAGTTCTTCGCGGGTACGAATGAAGGTGGCGACGGGGAATTGCTTGCTGGCAAGCAACTCGAAAAACGTCTGGAAGGGAATCAGCGCTGGCACCCGGGCAACCTGCCAGCCGGTGGTCTCGCCGAGCACTTTGTTGATCTCGGCCAGTTGCGGGATGCGGTCGTGGGGCAGACCGAGTTTTTCGATACCGTCCAGGTATTCCTGGCACGCGCGACCTTCGATCACCTTCAACTGGCGAGTGATCAGCGTGTTCCACACCGCGTGTTCTTCGGCGGGGTAGTCGATAAAACCTTGCGCATCGGGCTCGCGAGCCACGTATTGCGTCTGCTTCATGCTGCTCTCCTGCTAGGAAATTCGTTTTTGTTATGTCCAGCGATGGCTAAAGGAATACCCCAGAGCGCGAAGCTGCGCAGCACGTTGAGCCGCGCATGCGTAGGAAATTTCGTCGAGTTTCGTAAAGTTATCGTTACGCATTGTCGGATAATCAGCAATTACGGTGATTGGCGGGTTTGAAAAGGGCAGGGGCTGTCACATAATCTTGACAACTATCTGCGTGCCTCGACAGAAACTCTGCCTCGGGCGCGCCACCAAACCCTGTGGGAGCGAGCCTGCTCGCGAAAGCGGTCTGTATGACACATCGATACTGGATGTGCTGGCGCCTTCGCGAGCAGGCTCGCTCCCACAAGGACATGTGTTTACCTCTCAAACCTGTCGGGCCTTTTTCTATGCGCATCAAAGTCCACTGCCAGAACCGCATCGGCATCCTGCGCGACATTCTCAATCTGCTGGTGGCGTACGGGATCAACGTTGCCCGCGGTGAAGTTGGCGGTGAGCATGGCAATGCGATCTACCTGCACTGCCCGAACCTGATCAACATCCAGTTCCAGGCGTTGCGCCCCAAGTTCGAGGCGATCGGCGGGGTGTTCGGGGTCAAGCGCGTCGGGCTGATGCCCAGTGAACGCCGGCACATGGAATTGAACGCACTGCTTGGCGCGCTGGAGTTTCCGGTGCTGTCGATCGACATGGGCGGCTCGATCGTTGCGGCCAACCGCGCGGCGGCGCAGTTGCTCGGCGTGCGCGTCGATGAGGTGCCGGGGATTCCGCTGTCGCGCTACGCCGAGGATTTCGACCTGCCCGAACTGGTGCGCGCCAACAAATCGCGGATCAACGGCATGCGCGTCAAGGTCAAGGGCGACATCTTTCTCGCCGACATCGCGCCGCTGCAATCGGAGCACGATGACAGCGAGGCCATGGCCGGCGCCGTATTGACTCTGCACCGCGCCGATCGGGTCGGCGAGCGCATCTACAATGTGCGCAAGCAAGAGCTGCGCGGTTTCGACAGTATTTTCCAGAGCTCGAAAGTCATGGCCGCTGTGGTCCGCGAAGCGCGACGCATGGCGCCGCTGGATGCGCCGCTATTAATAGAAGGCGAAACCGGCACCGGCAAGGAACTGCTCGCGCGCGCCTGTCACCTCGCCAGCCCGCGTGGACAGTCACCGTTGATGGCGCTCAACTGCGCCGGACTGCCGGAGTCGATGGCCGAGACCGAACTGTTCGGCTACGGCCCCGGCGCTTTCGAAGGCGCTCGCGCTGAGGGCAAGCTTGGCCTGCTGGAGTTGACCGCTGGCGGCACGCTGTTTCTCGATGGCGTCGGCGAGATGAGCCCGCGCTTGCAGGTCAAATTGCTGCGCTTTCTTCAGGATGGTTGCTTCCGTCGCGTCGGCAGTGATGAAGAGGTCTATCTGGACGTGCGGGTGATCTGCGCGACGCAGGTGGACTTGTCCGAATTGTGCGCGCGCGGCGAGTTTCGCCAGGATCTCTATCACCGCTTGAACGTACTGTCGCTGCACATCCCGCCGCTGCGCGAATGCCTCGACGGTCTGACGCCGCTGGTTGAGCACTTTCTCGACCAGGCCAGTCGGCAGATCGGCTGTCCGCTGCCGAAGCTGGCCCCGGCGGCGATGGATCGTCTCAGCCATTACCACTGGCCGGGCAACGTGCGGCAGCTGGAGAACGTACTGTTCCAGGCGGTTTCCCTGTGCGACGGCGGCACGGTCAAGGCCGAACATATTCGCCTGCCGGATTACGGCGTGCGTCAGCCGCTTGGCGATTTTTCCCTCGACGGAAATCTCGACGAGATCGTCGGGCGTTTCGAGAAAGCGGTGCTGGAACGCTTGTATTCCGAGCATCCGAGCAGTCGGCAGTTGGGCAAGCGGCTGGGTGTTTCGCACACGACGATTGCCAACAAGTTGCGTGAGTATGAGGTTGGCAAAACCTCCGAAAGCTAAATAGAGCCTTTGTGGCGAGGGGATTTATCCCCGATGGGCGGCGAAGCCGCCCCGCTTTTCCTTCCCAGCGACCTCATTTGCAGGCTTGGCGACTGCTGCGCAGCCGAACGGGGATAAATCCCCTCGCCACAGGATCGCCATCCCCCGCCGAACTCAGGATTGCCACTAACCGGCATGACACCGCCGGTTTTTCGTCTTCGACCCATTTCAGATTCCCCCTCCGATCCCCTCAAGTCCCCTGTTTGCCGGGCCTTCGCCCGCCAATAAAAAGTTGGTCTGCAAATTGCTTATGGCTGAGCAGTACAGCGGTGGGCGGCAAACGTCCGGCATGCAGAGGAAACACAGTGGACAAGTACCTTTATGTGGCAATGACCGGCGCCAGCCAGAACGCACTGGCGCAGCGGGCGCATGCCAACAACCTGGCGAACATCTCCACCAACGGCTTCCAGCGCGACCTCGAGCAGGCGCGTTCGATGCCGGTGTTCGGTGACAGCTTTCCGGCGCGCGCGTTTGCCATGAGCGAACGTCCCGCCACCGACTTCACGCCGGGCTCGCTGGTGCAGACCGGGCGTGAACTCGACGTCGCGGTATCCGGCAACGGTTTCATCGCCGTGCAAAACCCCAGCGGTGGTGAAAGCTACGTGCGCACCGGCAGCCTCAACATCGACGCCCTCGGCGTATTGCGCGCCGGCAACGGCATGCCGGTGATCGGTAATGGCGGCCCGATCGCCGTGCCGCCCGAGCAGCAGGTCGAAGTCGGTGAAGACGGCACCATCAGCATTCGCGCAATGGGCGAAGGTCCGCGCGTCATGGCCGAAGTCGACCGGATCAAGCTGGTCAATCCGGACATCAAGAACATGAACAAAGGCCTCGACGGTTCGATTTACACCAAGGACGGCCAGCCGGCGCAAGCCGACGCCAACGTCAAACTGGTCTCGGGTTTCCTCGAGTCGAGCAACGTCAATGCCGTGGAAGAAATGACTTCGGTGCTGGCGCTGGCCAAGCAGTTCGAGTTGCACGTCAAGATGATGAACACCGCCAAAGACGACGACCAGGCCATGGCTCGGGTCTTGCAGATCAGCTAATTATCAGAACGTCGCGCCGTAAAACAGGCGCACGAGGAGAATCGAATGCTTCCGGCTCTATGGGTTGCCAAAACCGGTCTGTCCGCCCAGGACACCAACCTGACCACCATTTCCAACAACCTGGCGAACGTTTCGACCACGGGTTTCAAACGTGACCGTGCCGAGTTCCAGGACCTGCTCTATCAGATCAAGCGTCAGCCAGGCGCCCAGTCGACCCAGGACAGCGAACTGCCGTCGGGTCTGCAAGTGGGTACCGGTGTGCGCATTGTCGGCACCCAGAAAAACTTCACCGCTGGCAGCCTGCAAACCACTGAGCAGCCGCTGGACATGGCCATCGACGGTCGCGGTTTCTTCCAGATCCTGCAGCCGGACGGCACCACGTCCTACACCCGTGACGGTACTTTCCACCTCGACTCCAATGGCCAGATCGTCAACGCCAGCGGTTTCGCGCTGGAGCCGGCGATCATCATTCCTAACGATGCGCAGACCTTCACTGTCGGCCGTGACGGCACCGTGTCGATCACCATCGCCGGCAATCCGGCCTCGCAAGTGATCGGCAACCTGCAGACCGCTGACTTCATCAACCCGGCCGGCCTGCAAGCCGTGGGCAACAACCTGTTCCTGGAAACCGCGGCTTCCGGCGCGCCGCAGGTCGGCACCCCGGGCCTGAACGGTTTCGGTACCACGCTGCAGAACACCCTGGAAACCTCGAACGTCAGCACCGTTGAAGAGATGGTCAACATGATCACCACTCAACGCGCCTACGAGATGAACTCCAAGGTGATCTCCACCGCCGACCAGATGCTCTCGTTCGTAACGCAGAATCTGTAATCCAGTCTTTGGGGCGGCCTGAGGTCGCCAGCAACACCGTGAGGTAGGGTCATGAAGCGCTTTGTATCTGTTCTGGCATTGAGTGGGGTCGTCTCGCTCGCGGGCTGCGTCGCCCCGACGCCCAAGCCCAATGACCCTTACTACGCCCCGGTGTTGCCGCGCACACCGTTGCCGGCGGCGGCCAACAACGGCTCGATCTATCAGGCCGGCTTCGAGCAGAACCTGTACAGCGACCGCAAGGCGTTCCGGGTCGGTGACATCATCACCATCACCCTGAACGAGCGCACGCAGGCAAGCAAGAACGCCAACTCGCAGATGGACAAGAACAGCGATAACTCGATCGGCCTGACCTCGTTGTTCGGCTCCAGCCTGACCACCAACAACCCGATTGGTGGCGGTGACCTGAGCCTCAACGCCGGCTACAGCGCCGACCGTTCGACCAAGGGCGACGCCAAGTCCGGGCAGAGCAACAGCCTGACCGGCTCGATCACCGTGACCGTGGCCGACGTGCTGCCCAACGGCATCATTGCCGTGCGTGGCGAGAAGTGGCTGACGCTCAATACCGGTGACGAGCTGGTGCGCATCGCCGGCATGGTCCGCGCCGATGACATCGCGACCGACAACACTGTGTCGTCGACCCGTGTCGCCGATGCGCGCATCACCTATTCGGGTACCGGCGCGTTTGCCGACACGAGTCAGCCAGGCTGGTTCGACCGCTTCTTCCTCAGCCCGCTGTTCCCTTTCTAGGTGGCTACGTTGAATCTGAAAAGCCTCATGCTGGCCGCGTTGTTGTTGCCGGTTGCCTTCACTGCACATGCCGAGCGGCTGAAAGACATCGCCAGCATTTCCGGCGTGCGCTCCAACCAGTTGATCGGTTACGGCCTGGTGGTCGGGCTTAACGGTACCGGCGACCAGACGACGCAGACCCCGTTCACCCTGCAGACTTTCAACAACATGCTCTCGCAGTTCGGCATCAAGGTGCCGCCGGGATCGGGCAACGTGCAGTTGAAGAACGTCGCGGCGGTGTCGGTGAGTGCTGATCTGCCAGCGTTTGCCAAACCGGGTCAGCAGGTCGACATCACCGTTTCGTCGATCGGTAACTCCAAGAGCCTGCGCGGCGGCACTTTGTTGCTGACGCCACTCAAGGGTATCGACGGCAACGTCTATGCAATCGCTCAGGGCAACCTCGTGGTTGGCGGTTTCGACGCTGAAGGCCGTGACGGTTCGAAGATTACCGTCAACGTTCCGTCGGCCGGGCGCATCCCTGGCGGTGCCTCGGTTGAGCGTTCGGTGCCGAGCGGTTTCAACCAGGGCAACAGTCTGACGCTGAACCTCAACCGCTCCGACTTCACCACCGCCAAGCGCATCGTCGACAAGATCAACGACATGCTCGGCCCTGGCGTCGCACAAGCCATTGATGGCGGTTCGATCCGTGTGACTGCACCGCTCGATCCGAGCCAGCGTGTCGACTACCTGTCGATCCTGGAAAACCTTGAAGTCGATCCGGGCCAGGCCGTCGCCAAAGTCATCATCAACTCGCGTACCGGCACCATCGTCATCGGCCAGAACGTGAAAGTGTCGCCAGCCGCCGTGACCCACGGCAGCCTGACCGTGACCATCACCGAAGACCCGATCGTCAGCCAGCCTGGCCCGCTGTCCAACGGCCAGACCGCCGTCGTACCGCGCTCGCGGGTGAATGCCGAACAGGAAGCCAAACCGATGTTCAAGTTCGGCCCGGGCACCACCCTCGACGAGATCGTCCGTGCGGTGAACCAGGTCGGCGCGGCACCAGGTGACCTGATGGCAATTCTCGAAGCTCTGAAGCAGGCCGGCGCATTGCAAGCCGACCTGATCGTGATCTGAGGCCGGCCCCCATGGATATGCGCAAAAGCGGTCTGGTCAGCAGCAGCGATTCGGGTTCCTACTCCGACCTCAATCGTCTGAACCAGCTCAAGGTCGGCGACAAGAACAGCGACGAGAACATGCGCAAGGTTGCGCAGGAATTCGAGTCGCTGTTCCTCGGCGAAATGCTCAAGTCGATGCGCTCGGCCACCGAAGCGCTTGGTCAGGACAACCCGCTGAACACGCCGGCGGCCAAGCAGTATCAGGAAATGTACGACCAGCAACTGGCGGTTTCCATGTCCCGCGAGGGCGGTGGTATTGGCCTGGCCGACGTGCTGATCCGCCAGATGTCGAAGAACAAGCCGATGGCGCCGGGCGAGGCTGCGGCTGCGTCCGCCGCCAAGCAGCAGGAAGCGCTGGCCAAGGCCGCCGCCGTGCCGACGCCGATTGCCGCTGGCACCGTCGCCACCGGTCCGCTGTCCCGCGTCAACGGCGAGCGTCCGTTGTGGGCATCGCGCTCGGTGCATGCGCCGAACAACACCGATATTTCCCATCGCAACGACATGGCGCTGATCAACCAGCGGCGTCTGGCATTGCCGCCGAAACTGGCCGACCGCTTGCTCGCTGGTCTGGTGCCGTCGGCGCCGAGCGTGGCCACTGCCAGCACTGCGGCCGCAGCGACCAACGCCTTGCCGCAACGGGCTGCGACTAACGCCGTCACAGGCTCCGGTGCGTTGTACAACGGCGACTGGCTGGCCCGTGCCGAAGAGCAGAAAGCCGCTGGCGGCCAGATGCAGGTCTACGGCCGCGCCATGGCGCAGATTCCGCTGGCACCGGCGAAAAAGGCCTTCAGTTCCGCCGACGAATTCGTCAACACCATGCTGCCGATGGCCAAGGAAGCTGCCGACCGCATCGGCGTCGATCCGCGTTATCTGGTGGCGCAAGCGGCACTGGAAACCGGTTGGGGCAAATCGGTCATGCGCGCCCAGGACGGCAGCAGCAGCCACAACCTGTTCGGCATCAAGGCGAGCAGCAACTGGAAGGGCGATTCGGCCCGCGCGATCACCAGCGAGTTCCGCAATGGCGCGATGGTCAAGGAGACGGCCGAGTTCCGTTCCTACGCCTCGTACAAGGACAGCTTCCACGATCTGGTGACGTTGCTGCAGAGCAACAATCGCTATCAAGAAGTGCTGAAGTCGGCCGATAACCCAGAACAGTTTGTACGCGAGTTGCAGAAGGCCGGTTACGCCACTGACCCGAACTACGCGACGAAGATTTCGCAAATTGCCAAGCAGATGAACAGTTTTGAAAACTACGCTGCGGCGGGTGTCTCCACCACGCCTTTATAAGGCACCAGGTAATAAGGTCTGAACCATGAGTTTGCTCAATATCGGGATGTCGGGACTGTCGGCCAGCCAGTCCTCTCTGGCTACGACAGGCAACAACATTGCCAACGTCGACACCGCCGGTTATTCACGTCAGCAAACCGTGCAGGGCACCAAGTCCTCGCAGCAGTACGGCAGCGTTTTCATCGGCACGGGCACGACCCTGGCTGACGTGCGCCGGGTGTACAACTCGTACCTGGAATCGCAGCTGCACACCGCGACTTCGCTGGACAGCGAGTCGGCCGCGTTTCTCAAGCAGGCGACGCCGCTGGACGCCATGCTCTCGGACACCAACACCGGCCTGACCGGTGTGCTGCAGAAATTCTTCACCTCGATGCAGGGCGTATCGACGTCGGCCACCGATGACACTTCGCGTCAGTCGGTGCTGACCGGTGCGCAGGCGCTGACCAGCCGTTTCAATACCCTGGCCAAGCAGCTCAACGATCAGAACACCACGATCAACGGCAGCCTCGGCGACATGACCGCCCAGGTGAACAAACTCGCCACGGCGATCGCCAATCTCAACCAGAAGATCGGCGAAATCTCCACCAGTGGCGGAGCGCCGAACGACCTGCTCGACAGCCGTAACGAAGCCGTGCGTCAGCTCTCCGAACTGACCGGTGCCCAGGTCGTCGAACGCGGCACCAGCTTCGACATTTATGTCGGCAGCGGCCAGCCGCTGGTCATCGGCAACACCACCAACAGCCTGAGCATGGTCGCGAGCAAGACCGACCCGTCGCGCATGTCGATCCAGATGGATCGCGGTTCGAGCACCATCGACATCACTTCGGTGATCAGCGGTGGCGAAATCGGCGGTCTGCTGACCTATCGCAAGGAAGTCCTCGACCCGTCGCTCAACGAGCTCGGTCGCGTCGCTCTGGTGATTGCCGATCAGATCAACAGCCAGCAAGCCCAGGGCATCGACAAGAACGGTGACTTCGGCGCGGCGATTTTCAACAACATCAATAGTGCCGCCCTGATCAGTCAGCGCAGCATTGCGAAGGATGGCAACAGCGCCGGTTCGGGCAACCTCGATGTGACCATCAAGGACACCGGCAAGCTGACCACCAGCGACTATCAGGTGACCTTCACCAGCGCCACCGATTACACCGTCAAGCGTTCCGACGGCACCGATCTGGGCGCATTCAGCACTACGACCAATCCGCCGCCAGTGATCGACGGTTTCACCCTGGCCTTGAATGGCGGCGCGCTGAGCGCGGGTGACTCGTTCAAAATCACGCCGACCCGCAACGCGGCGGCGAGCATTCAGACGGTCCTGACCGATCCGAAGAAAGTCGCTGCGGCCGGTCCGCTGACCGGCGTCGCCAGCGCCAACGGTCTGGGCACTTACACCCAGCCGACGCTCAGCGACAAGATCGACATCTACAACCCGACCGCCCAGGCTGACATGCAGGCAGCGTTGAAGAATTCGACGCCGGTCAAACTGGTGTTCGGCGCAGCCAGCGGCGGCAGCCAATCGTACAACCTGGTCGACGCCAAGGGCGCGACCATTGGCACCGGTACCATCGTGCCCGGCCAGTCGAACACGCTGAATCTGAAGGTCGGCATCGTCGACGCCAGCGGCAACCCGGTGATGGACACTACGGTCACGCCGAACGTGCAGAAGACCTTCACCGTGCAGACCACCGTGGGCGGCACGCCGAAAACCGGCGAGACCTTCACCATGAACCTGACCGGCGCGGCGTCTTCGGACAACCGCAACGCCCAGGCACTGGTCGCATTGCAAACCAAACAGACCGTGGACACTGGTTCGGCGAGCAAGGGCATCAGCCTGACTGACGCCTATAACACCCTGGTGACCAACGTCGGTACCAAGACCGCCCAAGGCAAGTCCGACAGCGCCGCAACCACGGCGATTCTGGAGAACGCCAAGGGTGCCCGCGATTCGCTTTCCGGGGTCAACCTGGACGAAGAAACCGGCAACCTGGTCAAGTACCAGCAGTACTACACAGCGTCTTCGCAGATCATCAAAGCTGCGCAGGAAACTTTCGCCACGCTGATCAACAGCCTTTAAGGAGTCGTAATTCATGCGCATTTCCACCGCCCAGTATTACGGAACGCAAGCTTCGGATTATCAGCGTAACTTCAACAAGGCTGTCGCCACCGCGAGCGAGGCGAGCAGCCTGCAACGCATCAACACCGCCGCCGATGATCCGATCGGTGCCGGGCGCTTGCTGCAATTGGGCCAGCAGGCAGCGATGCTCGATCAGTACAAGACCAACGTCAACACCACCAAAAGTGCGTTGACCGTGCAGGAGTCCACGCTGGATTCGATCACCACGGCGTTGGCACGGGCCAAGGAACTTGCGCTGGCCGCGAACAACGGCACGATCACCGACAAGGACCGCCAGGCTTACGCCTCGGAACTGGGTGAGATCCAACAGCAAGTGCTGGGCCTGATGAACGCCAAGGATGCCAACGGCAACTACCTGTTCTCCGGTTCGAAAACCGATACCGCGCCGTACTCGAAGAATTCTGACGGCACGTTCAGCTACAACGGCGACCAGACCACCATCGATCTGGGCATCGGCGACGGCATGACCGTGGGTACCAACACCACCGGTTGGGACGCGTTCCAGCAGACCATCAACACCGGCCGCACCAACACCAAAATGACTGCGCCAGCTGTGGATGACGGCCGTGTCGTGCTGTCCAACGGCACCGTCGGCACTGTTGCCACCTACGATGCCAAGTTCACTGCCGGGCAGCCGTACACCGTCGATTTCGTCAGCAGCACCCAGCTGAAGATCACCGATGCGCTGGGCAACGATGTGACCGCCGAGGCGAGCCAGAATGGCCTGATCAGCAACAGCAGCGGCGCCAATCAGACCGTCAGTTTCCGCGGCGTCGACCTCAAGCTGAACGTCAATCTGAAGGCCGGCGATACCAATCCGGACGCCGTTATCGCAGGGCACAGTTTTCAGTTGTCGGCCTCGCCGGACTCGTTCACCACCACGCGTAATCCGGGTAACCCGTCGACCAGCGTGATCACTGGTTCGACCATCACCGATCAGGCAGCCTACACCGCAGCGTTTCCGCAGGGCGGCGCAGTGCTCAAGTTCACCAGCGCCACCGATTTCGATCTGTATGCCGCGCCGGTGACGGCCGACAGCAAGCCGGTTTCCTCGGGCACGGTTGCCGGTGGTAACGCCACCGCTGCCGGTGTGACATTCGCGCTGGGCAGCGCGCCGGCCGCTGGTGATCAGTTCTCGATCCAGCCGAACAATCACCAGACCCAGAACGTGCTCGACACTCTGGGCCAGATGATCACCGCGCTGAACACGCCAGTCGATGGCGATCCGGTTGCCAAGCAGAAATTGCAGGGCGCGATGGAGGCAGGCCTCGGCAACATCGATGCCGCTTCCAACCAGATCGGCACCGCAGTCACCACCATTGGTGCGCGCGGCCAGGCGCTGGACATGCAGACCATCACCAACGACAGCCTGACCACGGCGAACAGCACGACCCAGGGTTCGATTCGTGATTCCGATCCGGCTGAAGTCATGACCCGTCTGACGCTGCAACAGACCATGCTGCAAGCCGCGCAACTGGCGTTCAGCAAGATCAGTCAGTTGGGTCTGTTCAACAAGATCTGATGATTGGCGGGTGCGTGAGCGCCCGCCAACTTTGTGCCTCTGTTAATGATTTTTTGCGGTATCAAGGGCTCGTTTTTGCGAGCGGGCTCGTACCGCCTGTGAGCCCGCCGTGAATTCACTTCCTCTCGTCAGCATTGCCATCCCTGCGTTCAATCCGCGCTTTTTCGAGCGGGCATTGAACAGCGCCGTCAGCCAGACATACGCGCCTCTTGAGATCATTGTCTGCGACGACAGTCGTGGTCATGAGATCGAAGGGATTGTCAGTGCTGTGGCCGAGCGCTCGGGTGTTGCCGTGCGCTATGTGCGCAACCCGCGCACACTGGGCCTGGTCGGCAATCTCAAGGCGTGCCTTGATCAGGCGCAGGGTGAATTCGTCAAGTTCATGTGTGACGACGACCATCTCTATGCCGCCTGCATCGAGCAGCAGGCGCACGAGATGTTGCGTGAGGAAGTCAGCCTGGTGCTGGCTCAGCGGCTGTTCTGGGACGCCGACGACATCATTCTGCCGGCGCGCCTTGAAAACACTTCGTTGTCACCGGCCAGCGGTCTGTTCAAGGGTGATGACCTGCTGGGCATCTTCGAAAAATTTCCGGTCAATGTGCTGGGCGGTTTCTCCAGCGCCTTGTTCCGTCGTTCGGACCTCGTCGACTTGTTGCCGGCGCTGACTCAGGACGGCCACTGCTTTGTCGCCACCCTGGATTTCGCCTTGTACGTATGCCTGCTGCGGCGCGGCAATCTGGCGATGTCGAACACCGTGCTCAGTGCCGAGCGGCTGTATCCGGAGCGCTTGAGCGCTCAGCAGCCGATGAAAGACGCGGTCGAGGTCGAGCGCGAGTGGATTCTGCAAATGCTCAAGGCGCGCAGCGGCGAGTCGGCGCCAGCGCCGGGTTGGGTGCGCTATGTCCCGCTGACCAAGGCTGACGTAATGCCGCGCGTCTGGGAAGAGCTGCCCCTGAGCCGAACGCTGGGTACCAAGCAGAGTCGCCAGGAGTGGTGCGTCGGCATCGATAGCTGGAGCTTCGCCGAACTCTACGCGCACTGGCTACAGTGCCGCAGTCTCACTGAAGGGCAGCGCAAGTTACTGCCGGAAACTCTGGCCGCCTGGCCACAACAGCCGCGAATAGTGCCGATCGTCATTGATGCCCAGGGCAGTCGCGATGGAGTCGAGCGCACGCTTGAGGCGCTTGCTCGGCAGGACTATGCCCCTGAACTGATTCTGGTGCTGTCCGCTTCCTGTAACGAGGCGACGCTGGATGGGCGCGTGTTCCACATGCCACTGGAAGGTGACGGGCTGGGTCAGATCAACGCGTTGTTGCCCCAACTGGAGGGCGCCGACTGGTTTTACCTGTTGCAGGCCGGTGACCGGCTGATGGTGCCGGCCTTGCTGGTCATGGCTGACCGGATTGCGCACTCGCCGTCGCTCGGTTGCGTGTACAGCGATGAAGGCGGTCTGCGCGATGGTGAGTCCGTGGAACCCGCCTTCAAACCCGATTTCAACCTTGATCTGATGCGCAGCTACCCGTATGTCGGGCGCGCCTTGGCGTTCAAGCGCGAACGCTTTCTGGCGCTGGGTGGTTTTGACACGACGTTCACCGAACTGGCTCCTCACGACATGCTGTGGCGCATGGTCGAAAGCGACGGCACCCAGGTGATCGGGCATGTCGCCGAAGTTCTGCTGGAGTCGCCATTCGATCTGTCGCGGTGGTTGGCCGAGCCAGGCGTCATCGAACAGAACCCTCGTGTGCTCGAAGCGCATCTGCAACGCATTGGCGTTGCCCATGAAATCCGCCGTGGCAGTTGCCAATTGCTCAATCGTGTCGACTATCGGCACGCGCGCCGTCCGCTTGTGTCGATCATCATCGTCACCCGGGATCAGACCGCTGCCTTGCAGCGGTGTGTCGAGACCGTGCTGGAAAAAACCGCCTACGCCGACTACGAACTGCTGCTGGTCGACAACGGCAGCGAAACCGCTGAGGCCAGAGCATGGCTGGACGGCATCGCGCAATTGGGTGGTGACCGAATCCGCGTGCTGACGTACCCGCAGCCGGACAACATGGCTGCCCTGCACAATTTTGCCGTGACCAAGGCCCGTGGCGAATATGTGCTGCTGCTCAATACCTTTGCAGTGATCACCCACGCCGACTGGCTGGACGAACTGCTCAATCATGCGCAGCGCCCGGAAGTCGGCGTGGTCGGCGCCAAGTTGTTCAACCCGGATGGTTATGTGCTGCATGCCGGCATGATTCTGGGGATGCAGGGCGCGGTCGGGCTGCCATTTTATGGACAGTCGCTGCAGTCGGACGGTTATATGTTCCGGCTGCAGGCCACCCACGATCTGAGTGCAGTCGGCGGTGATTGCCTGATGGTGCGCAAGACGGTTTTCGAGGCGGTGGCAGGGCTTGACGAAGAGGATTTGAAGCAGGCGCTGAACGTGGTGGATCTGTGCCTGCGCATCGGCCAGGAAGGCTACCTGGTAGTGTGGACGCCTTATGCCTTGCTGGCTCAGGGCGTGCGCCCGACTGTCGAGTCGACAACTGAGCAAGGCCAGCAACATTTGCACGAGCAAGAGACCTTCTACAAGCGCTGGCTGCCGCGCATTGCCCGCGATCCGGCCTTCAACGTCAACCTGTCACTGCAGGGCGTCGGAGCGACCAGTTTCAGCCTTGAGCCGGGCCTGCGTACGGGGTGGACTGCTTTTTCCAGGCCGCAATTGCCCAACGTACTCGCCGTGCCGATCAATGCCTCAGCCATTGGCCATTACCGCATGAGTCAGCCGCTGATAGAGCTGGAAGCGGCGAACCGCGCCGAAGGGTGTATTCGTTACGGCTTGCCGTCGATCATTGAAATCGAGCGTCAGTCGCCGGATGTCATCGTCCTGCAAGGGCGCTATTCCCAGGGCGCGATCGATGAAATCCCGCCGCTGAAAAAGTTCTGCCATGCCCGGCGCATCTTCGAGCTGGATGACTATGTGATCGATGTTCCGCATCGCAATGCGCATATCCGCAACATGCCCAGCAAGCAGGAAATGGAACGGATGGTGCGCCAGGCGATCAGCCTGTGCGACCGCGTGGTGGTCTCGACTCAACCACTGGCCAATGCGCTGTCGGACATGCACCACGACATTCGCGTAGTCCCCAACATGCTCGCGCAAAACCTCTGGACCGGTTTGCGGGGTCAGCGCCGCACCTCGAAAAAACCTCGCGTGGGTTGGGGCGGAGGCACCAGCCACCATGGCGATCTGGCGGTGATTGCCGATGTCGTGCGTGAATTGGCCAACGAAGTTGACTGGGTATTCTTTGGCATGTGCCCGGATGACCTGCGTCCGTACATGCACGAGTTCCACGGTGTGATTCCTCTGGACGTCTATCCGGCCAAGCTGGCCAGTCTTAACCTCGACCTGGCCCTGGCACCGCTGGAGTTTCACATTTTCAATGACTGCAAGAGCAACCTGCGTTTGCTGGAATACGGCGCCTGTGGTTATCCGGTCATCTGCACTGACACCGAAGCCTATCAGGGCTACCTGCCGTGCACGCGGGTGAAGACCAACAGCACTGATGAATGGCTGCAGGCGATTCGCATGCATCTGGCCGACCCTGACGCGAGTTATCGCATGGGTGACGAGCTGCACGAGGTGGTCATGCGCGATTATGTGTTGCGTGGTGACAATCTGCGGTATTGGGAGAATGGCTGGCTGGCGGATTGATCGTTTATATGGGCGGCTTTTTGGGGTTGCTTTTTTTGGGGTCTTGGCGGCCTTTGGGCCGACCAGGCTGTTGGGGTTTTGGGTGTAGATCCGTTTCTGCGGATGTTGCTGATTACGGTTCCGCCCTTACGGCGGGTCACCTTTTTCAAACGCCAAAAAGGTAACCCAAAAGGCTTGCTCCTACGTTCGGCCCTCGCAGGCTCGGGTTCCTTCGCTGCGGGACTGATCCGGGCGCAGCGGCTCCGGTTTGCTTCGCTGCACCTCCTTCCGCTGTGTCTGGCTGCGCCAGACGGTCGCTGCGCTCCTACGCCCGGATCAATCCCTTCACTCAGCCTTCCGACGTCGCCGGTGGATCAAGATCAAGAGCACTCGAGCTTGCGCTCATTGTTGAGTGGGGCGGCTTCGCCGCGGGCAGCTGCGCTGCTTTGCTTTTCTGTGGGAGCGAGCCTGCTCGCGAAGGCGGCCTGCCGAGCAACCCATTTCTCCCAAATGCCCACGATCCAACTGTAGGAGCTGCCGAAGGCTGCGATCTTTTGCTCTTGCTCTTGCTCTTGCTCTTGCTCTTGCTCTTGCTGTTCTGTGGGCGCGAGCCTGCTCGCGAAGGCGGCCTGACAGCCGACCCATTTCTTGCTGGATGCACGCGATCCAACTGTAGGAACTGGCGAAGGCTCGGGCTGCGATCGGACGATCTTTTGCTTTGGCTTTTGATCTCTTGCCCCTTCACGCCCTCAGCCTGCCCATCAGCCTGTTGCCACTTCCACCGACGCCTCTATCAGCCATCTCCGAAAACCCGAGTCTGAGCTGGCGCGTTTCCTGCAAGTGCCCCGCAAATCGCCATAAAACGAGCGCTCGCGGTGTTTCCTCCTGCGCCCGTAGCGGCAGAAGGTTTGGCCAGAAGGCCTGCGACGCTCAAAAAAGCAGTGCGCAGCCCGGTGACGTACGAGAGGGGAGACGATGAAGGCAGTAATTTTGGCGGGTGGCCTCGGCACGCGCATCAGTGAAGAGTCGCACCTCAAGCCCAAGCCGATGATCGAGATCGGCGGCAAGCCAATTCTCTGGCACATCATGAAGCAGTATTCCGCCCACGGGATCCACGACTTCGTCATCTGCCTGGGTTACAAGGGCTACGCGATCAAGGACTTCTTCGCCAACTACTTCCTGCATACATCCGACGTCACTTTCGACATGCGCAACAACCGCATGGACGTCCATCAGAACTACAGTGAGCCGTGGAGTGTGACCCTCATCGACACCGGCGAGGAAACCATGACCGGTGGCCGCCTGTTGCGTGCCGCGCGTTATCTCAAGGATGAAGAGGCGTTCTGCTTCACCTATGGCGATGGCGTTTCCGACATCAATATTGCTGAGCTGGTCGACTATCACAAGGCTCACGGCCGCCTGGCGACCGTCACTGCGGTGCAGCCGCCAGGTCGTTACGGCGCGCTTGAACGCCAAGGTGACCAGGTGCTGGGTTTCACTGAAAAACCCCGTGGTGACGGTGGCTGGATCAATGGCGGTTTCTTCGTGCTTTCGCCAAAAGTGCTGCCCTACATCAGCGATGACGCCACCACCTGGGAAGCCGAGCCGTTGGCCCGTCTGGCTCAGGACGAACAATTGAAGGCCTTCGAGCATGAAGGCTTCTGGCATCCGATGGACACCCTGCGTGACAAGAACCATCTCGAAGCGCTGTGGCAGAGCGGGGAGGCCCCATGGAAGCAATGGGCCTGAGTGCGGATTTCTGGCGTGGCAAACGCGTTCTCGTCACCGGACACACTGGATTCAAAGGCAGTTGGCTGACCCTGTGGCTGCAAAGCCTTGGTGCGCAGGTCAGCGGTTTTTCTCTGGATCCGTCGACCGAGCCGAGCCTGTTCGAACTGGCGCGCGTGCGCGAAGGCATCAATGATCAACGCGGCGATCTGCGTGACCTCGGTGCCTTGCTGGAAATCATCGCCGAGACCGAGCCGGAAATCGTCCTGCATCTGGCGGCCCAGCCTCTGGTGCGCGAGGGCTATCGCGATCCGCTTGGCACCTATTCCAGCAACGTCATGGGTACGCTGAATCTGCTCGAAGCGATTCGTCAGGTCGGCGGCGTGCGGGCCTGCGTGCTGGTGACCACTGACAAGGTCTACGCCAACAAGGAATGGCTGTGGCCATACCGCGAAGACGAAGCCCTTGGTGGACACGATCCTTACAGCAGCAGCAAGGCCTGCTGCGAATTGCTCGCGCAGTCGTACGCGGCGTCGTTCTTCCCGGCGGACAAACATGCCGAACACGGTCTGGCCTTGGCTACCGCACGCGCTGGCAATGTACTGGGCGGTGGTGATTTTGCGCCGGAGCGACTGATTCCCGACGTATTGAAAGCATGGACCGCCGACGAGCCAGTGACCCTGCGTTACCCGCAAGCCGTGCGTCCGTGGCAGCACGCGCTGGAACCGCTGGCCGGATATCTGCAACTGGCTGCTGCTCTCTACGAGTACGGCCCGGAATACGCCGGTGCGTGGAACTTCGGTCCCGGTGAGGCTGACATGTGCAGCGTCGGTGAAGTGGTTGAACTGCTCGCCAACCGTTGGCCGCAGGCCCGTGGTTTGCGCATCGAGCCGAGTGAATTGCACGAAGCCGGTCTGCTGCGTCTGGACAGCAGTCGTGCGCGGCAGGTGCTCGGCTGGCAGCCGCGCTGGTCGTTGCAGGCGTGCCTGGCGCAGACCCTCGATTGGCACTTGGCGTGGCAGAACGGCGATGATATGCGCGCCGTAACTCTGGGCCAATTGAATCTGTACCGAGGCGCGCTGTGAGCGAGTTTTCCCTGCAAGCGTTGCCATTGGCCGGCCTGTTCAGCGTTCAGCATAAACGTTTCGAAGACCAGCGCGGGCACTTCGCCCGGTTGTTCTGCGAGGGCAGCCTGAGTGCGTTCGGCAATGAATTTCATATCCGCCAGATCAACCATTCCTGCACCCGCGAGAAGGGCAGTGTGCGTGGCCTGCATTATCAGAATGCCAACGCCCCGGAAGCCAAACTGATCACGTGCCTGCGCGGTGAGGTCTGGGATGTGGCGGTGGATCTGCGCCCGGACTCGGAGACGTTTTTGCACTGGCACGCCGAGCACTTGAAGGCGGGCGATGGCCGCAGCCTGTTGATTCCGGGCGGTTTCGCTCATGGCTTTCAGACGCTCACCGACGACGCCGAATTGCTCTATCTGCACAGCGCCGATTACGTACCGGAGCACGAGGGCGGCTTGTCGGTGAACGATCCTCGGCTGGCGATTGCCTGGCCGTTGCCTGTCAATAATTTGTCAGCGCGCGATTCCAGCCATCCCGCGCTTGATCAACACTTTGCTGGAGTGCGTCTATGAATTGCCGTGGGTGCGCCGCACCGCTGAATCTGCCGCTGATCGACCTCGGCACTTCGCCGCCGTCCAACGCCTACGTGCATGCCGATCGCCTTGAGCAGGCCGAGCAATGGGTCCCGCTGAAAGTCGCGGTGTGCGAGCAATGCTGGCTGGTGCAGACCGAGGATTACACCAGTGCCGACAGCCTGTTTGATGCCGAGTACGCCTACTTCAGTTCGTTCTCCAGTACTTGGCTGAATCACGCCGAGCGCTATGTCGCCGAGATGAGCGAGCGCTTTGGGCTGAACGCTGACAGCCGCGTGGTCGAAGTTGCCGCCAACGACGGTTACTTGCTGCAATATGTCGCCGCGCGCGGCATCCCGTGCCTGGGCGTCGAGCCGACCCGCAGCACCGCACAGGCTGCACGGGAAAAAGGCCTGGAAATTCGTGAGCTGTTTTTCGGCCGCGACACCGCCACGCAATTGCGCAGCGAAGGCTGGGGCGCCGATCTGATGGCGGCCAACAACGTGCTCGCGCACGTGCCGGACATCAACGATTTCCTCGCCGGCTTCGCGACGTTGCTCAAGCCGACCGGCGTCGCCACTTTCGAGTTTCCGCAACTGCTGACGCTGATGGCTGGAGCGCAGTTCGACACGCTGTATCACGAACATTATTCCTACCTGTCGCTGACCGCCGTGCAGACCCTGTGCGAGCGCAATGGACTGGAAGTGTTCGACGTCAGCCAGTTGAGCACTCACGGCGGCTCGCTGCGCGTATTCGTGCAGCGCAAGGACGGCCAGCGCCGCACTGTTCTCCCGGCAGTTCAGCAACAACTGCAGGCCGAACTCGATGCCGGGGTGAAAACCGCCGAGTACTACGCGACCCTCGCGCCTGCTGCCGAACGCATCAAACATGACCTGCTGCGCTTCCTGTTGCAGGCCAAGGCCGACGGTAAACGTGTGGTCGGATACGGCGCGGCAGCCAAGGGCAATACCTTGCTCAATTACGCCGGGGTCAAACCAGACTTGCTCGCTTGGGTCGCGGATGCCAACCCGCACAAACAGGGCAAGTTCTTGCCGGGCAGTCGCATCCCGATTGTTGCGCCAGCGCAGATCGACATCGACAAGCCGGACTACGTGCTGGTACTGCCGTGGAACCTGCTGCACGAACTCAGTCAGCAACTGGCGCAGATGCGTCAGTGGGACGGGCGCTTCGTCATCGCCGTGCCTGAGTTGAAAGTGCTGTGAAAGTTCTGGTCACTGGCGCCACGGGCTTTGTCGGTCGGCATCTGGTTGCTGCATTGCTTGAACGCGGCTGCGAAGTTCGCGCGGTGGGGCGCAACGCAGAAAAGGCGCAGGGCATGCCATGGATCAACCACGTCGAATTCGTCGCGGCAGACATTCACGCTGCCGACCTGAATGTCGTCGCGCTGACCGAAGGCATCGACGCGCTGGCGCATCTGGCCTGGCCGGGGTTGCCGAACTATCGGGCGCTGTTTCATTTCGAGCACAACCTGATGGCCGATTACCGCTTTATCAAAAGCGCGGTAGAGGCGGGCGTGTCGCAGGTGCTGGTGACCGGCACTTGCTTCGAATACGGCATGCAGAGCGGTCCGCTCAGCGAATCAACCGAGCCACGGCCGAGCAATCCCTACGGTCTGGCCAAACATACGCTGCACCTGTTTCTGCAGAATTTGCAGCAGGAGCAACCGTTCACCCTGCAATGGGCGCGCTTGTTCTATTTGCACGGCGAAGGGCAGAACCCCAACAGCCTGTTGGCTGCGCTGGACCGGGCAATCGATGCCGGCGAGGCGTCGTTCAACATGTCGGCCGGTGAGCAGTTGCGCGATTTCCTCGCGATTGAAACCGCCGCGAGTCACCTCGCCGCGATCCTCCATCAGCGCGATTTCGATGGCGTGGTCAACTGCGCCAGCGGCCATCCGGTGTCGGTGCGTGCGCTGGTCGAACAGCGCTTGCATGAGCGTGGCGCAACACTGGCTCTGAACCTCGGCCATTACCCGTATCCGACCCACGAACCGCTGGCGTTCTGGGCCGTCACCGAGTGCTTGCAACAGTTATTGGGAGAGTCGCCATGAGGCACGAGTTGTACCGGGCCACCGGCCTGCCGGTGTTGCAGAACCGCACTTTCGCCGATGCCGAATCGGCGCGTGCCTCGGCCAGCGCCGACATGCTGCTGGTTCAGGACGAGCGCAGCGGTCTGGTCTTCAACGCCGCGTTCGATGCCGACAAGCTCAGTTATGACGCCGACTATCAGAACGAGCAGGCGCACTCCGGTCAGTTCCAGAAGCATTTGAGTGACGTCGAAGGCATCATCGCCAAGCACTTCAAGGGCCAGGAACTGATCGAAGTCGGCTGCGGCAAGGGCTACTTTCTCGAGTTGCTCAAAGGCCTGGGCTATTCGATCACCGGCATCGACCCTGCTTATGAAGGCGAAAACCCCGAGGTGATCAAGGCGCCGTTCACGCGCGGCCTCGGCCTGGCGGCAGACGCCATTGTGCTGCGTCATGTGCTGGAGCACATCGAAGACCCGGTGAGCTTTCTGGCCGTGATCGCCGAGGCCAATCAGGGCGGGCAGATCTACATCGAAGTGCCGTGCCTGGACTGGATCCTCGAGCACAAGGCCTGGTTCGACCTGTTCTACGAACACGTCAATTATTTCCGTCTCGATGACCTGCGCCGGATGTTCGGCACGGTGCATGAGGCCGGGCATCTGTTCGGCGGCCAGTATCTGTACATCGTCGCCGATCTGTCGACGTTGCGCCTGATACCCGAACAACCGGTGCCGCGCCTGACTCTGCCTGAAGATTTCAGCGCCAGTCTCGACCGCGCTGTGCAGATCATCCGCTCGGCGCCTGCGCAGGGTTCGGCGATCTGGGGTGCCTCGTCCAAAGGCGTGATCTATTCGCTGTACCTGCAACGCGCCGGCGTCGCGGTCGATCGCGTAGTCGATATCAACCCGGCCAAGCAGGGGCGTTATCTGCCGCTGAGCGGCGCGCGGGTGTCCTCGCCGCAAGAGGCCATGGATGCGCTGCCCGAAGGCGCGCACCTGTTTGTGATGAATTCCAATTACCTCGAAGAGATCAAGCGGATGACCGGTGGACGCTACGTCTATCACGCCGTCGACAGCGCTTCGTTTCAGTGACCCTTGAGATGACCAAAATGACCGACAACAGCATCAACCAAGCCTTCGAAGCCGAGTGCCGCGAGCAGATCGCCCAGCAAGGTGACGACCCCAAACTGACCGGCCTGGCCCGCGATTTCTTCAACGAATCGGCCAAGCACAAATACAGTTACCACTTCTCGTGGATGGGCCGCCCGATCATCCAGCTGCCGCAAGACATGATGGCCATGCAGGAGATCATCTGGCAGGTCAAGCCGGACCTGGTTATCGAGTGCGGCATTGCCCACGGCGGTTCGATCATCTACTACGCCTCGCTGCTCGAGCTGCAAGGCCACGGCGAAGTGCTCGGCATCGACCTCGACATTCGTCCGCACAACCGTGAAGCCATCGAAAGCCACCCGATGGCCAAGCGCATCAAAATGATCGAAGGTTCGAGCATTGACCCGGCCATTGCCGCTCAGGTGCAGGCCGCCGCCAAAGGCAAGAAAGTCATTCTGGTCCTCGACTCCAACCACACCCACGATCACGTGCTCGAAGAGCTGCGCCTCTACGCGCCGCTGGTGTCGGTCGACAGCTATTGCGTGGTCATGGACACCGTGGTTGAAGACATGCCGGCCGATTTCTTCCCGGATCGTCCATGGGGCCCGGGCGACAACCCGAAAACCGCCGTGTGGAAGTACCTGGAAGAGAACCAGGACTTCGAAATCGACCAGCAATTGCAGAACAAACTGCTGATCACCGTGGCGCCGGACGGCTACCTGCGTCGCGTTCGTTAATTCGCAACATTTACCCAGAGTTGTTTCGGCGAGTCGCCGGTTGTGGAGAGAAGTTATGCAAGGCAAGTACAGTTCTGAACTGACGCTACCGCTTGATGAGCTGTTGACGGTGGTGCTGATTACCCACAACCGACCGGCGTTCCTGCGTCGGGCTGTGAAGTATTACAGCGACTTGCCCTGCAAGATCATGGTGCTCGACTCCTCGCCGGAACGTCCGGAAGGCGATTTTTCCGCCGTCGATTACCATCATGTGCCGCAATTCGCGTACTGGGGGATGCAGGCCAAACTGGCCTACGGTGTCGAGCAACTGACCACGCCGTACATGGTGCTGGCGGCCGATGACGACTTCATCCTGCATGATTCATTGGCCGAATCCGTGGGTTTCCTGCAGGCCAATCCGGATTACGGCATGTGCCACGGCTATTGCCTGATGTACCTGACGCTGGCCGGTGGCGTCAGCTACTACCGCCGCGACAAAAAAGTCCAGGAAGACTACTGCTCCGAACAGGCTCAGGAGCGGGTCATCGATTACATGAGCCAGTACATCCCGCCGTTCTATGCGGTGACCCGTACTGATCTGATGAAGACCTGGCACTCGGCATTGCCACCCGGCACCAGCTTCCAGTGGCAGGAAATCGGCCATGTCTATTTCCTGCTGGCCAGTGCCAAAGCACGGATTCTGCCGATCCCTTATGTGGTTCGGGAGATCAACTACGGTGCCTCCGAGCACAGCACCGAGGTGTATCACTCGCTGACCTACGTCGATGCCAAATCGGTGGCCGAGCGTGAAGCCTTTGCCGAGTTCCTTGCCGCGCTGCCAACCCAGATCAAAGGACTGGACGCCGAGCAGGGCAAATCGCTTGCCCTGCAAAGCTTCGAGGCAATGGTCGACAGCCTGCAATCGAATCGAGCGCTGACCGCGGAACTGATCATCCAGTCCACCTGGAATCAGGAGCTCAAGTACCCGGATCGCCGTTTCGGGCCTTTGCAGTACGTGGAAATGCCGTTCTACAACGAGGCATTTTTCGACCGCCTGGCGCAGTTCGAATTCATGCTGCACGCCATGCCGGCGGGGCGCATCCAACTTGAAGGCCTGGAGGGCGTCTGGACCCGTCAGGCGCACTTGCTGCAAGCACGCAACAACGACACGCCGGAAAGCGTTCTCGACCGTTTGTGGCAGGCTCACGATCTCAATGCGTTCAATCGCACCGTTATCAAACGGCTGGCGGCTCAGCTGACTGCGATGGGCCAAGCCGAAGAGGCGCAAGCGATGCAGGCCTGGATCGAGCGTCTCGAAGCGTTGACCGTCGATGACCATCATGCGGTCATGGACAAGATGCAGTCCGGTCGCCTGCTCAACTGGCTGGCCGCACGTGCGCCCGGCGCTCACCTCGAGGCAATCGGCCAACATCTGGCGGTGAATGGCGGCGGGCCGCAGTTCGGCATTTTTCTGCTGGATCTGGACGACGACATCGACAAGCTTCAGGTGTCTCTCGACAGCTTGCTGGAAGGGCAGTGCAAGGCCTTCCGCATTGTCGTGTTCACCACCGGCGAAGCGCCCGCCGCGACCACGGCACAGAACACCCTGCATTTTGTCCGAGTGACCGCGGGCAATCTGATCGACAAGCTCAATCAAAGCGCTCGTCAATCACCGTGTGACTGGCTGCTGTTGGCTGAAGCCGGTGATGAGTTCACTGCCAGCGGATTGTTGCGCGCCAGCCTGGAGTTGATGAACGCCGGCGATTGCCGCGCGGTATCCACCGACGAAATCCAGCGTCAGGAAAACGGTGCCCTGACCGACGTGTTCCGGCCGGGCTTCAACCTTGATCTGCTGCTGAGCCTGCCAACGCTGATGGCGCGGCACTGGCTGGTACGGCGCGATGCGCTGGTCGAAATCGGCGGCTATCGAGCTGATTTCAATCAGGCACTGGAGCTCGATGTGCTGCTGCGTCTTATCGAAGAACATGGGCTCAACAGCCTGGCTCACCTCGACGAGCCGCTATTGATCAGCCAGGCACCAGAGCTGGTCGAGAATGCTGACGAGCGCCTGGCGCTGCTGCGCCATCTGGGCAATCGCGGCTACAAGGCCAAAGTGACGTCAGCGGTTCCAGGGGTTTACCAGATCGACTACCACCACAGTGATCGGCCTCTGGTATCGATCGTTATTCCGGCGGGCAGCGATCTGGCGGTGCTGCAACGTTGCCTTGAAGGTGTGCTGCTGCGTACCCGTTACCATCACTATGAAGTGCTGATCGCCACCGCTGCGGATCAGACGGCTGAGATCAATGATTGGCTCGGCACTTACAAGCACTCCAGAGTGCAGGTGCTGCGCACTGACCGGACGTTGAGCGAAGCAGGATTGTTCAACGCGGCCAGTCGTCAGGCGCGGGGCGAGTACCTGGTGCTGCTCGCCGCCGATGCGGAAGTGGTCAATCCGAACTGGCTCGACTCTTTGCTCAACCATGCTCTGCGTCCAGAGGTTGGCGTGGTCGGGCCGAAACTGATCGACCGTGATCGCAAGATCAGCCAGGCGGGATTGATCCTGGGCCTGAACGGCGGGGTCGATTCGCCCTTCGTTGGTGAAGATCACGATGCCGACGGTTACCTGCATCGCTTGGCGGTGGAACAAAACTACTCGGCGGTATCAAGCGTGTGCCTGATGGTCCGCAAAGAGCTGTACGAGGCGCTCGGCGGTCTGGACGAAAGCACATTTGCCGAAGGCTTCAGCGATGTCGATCTGTGCCTGAGCGCCGGGCAGGCCGGTTATCTGACGGTATGGACTCCGGCGGTGCAAGTCATCCATCAGGGCGGTATGCCTGACGCCCCGCAAGCGCTGCTGGCCCTGCGCGAAAAATGGCCGGCGGCATTCGTTCAGGATCAGGCCTACAACGCGAACCTGAGCCTGAAGGGCAAAGGCTTCGTGCTCGATGACAATGCTTCACTGGACTGGGCACAGTTGCTCGCTTAAGCCTGGCGACAGGGACGGAATTGACAAAATGTTCAACGGTAAATCGATCTTCATCTCCGGCGGCACCGGCTCGTTCGGACGCAATTTCATCCGTCGCTTGCTGGAGCAATACCAGCCCAAGCGCGTGGTGGTGTTCTCCCGCGACGAGCTCAAGCAATACGAAATGCAGCAGACGTTCAATGCACCGTGCATGCGTTATTTCATCGGCGACGTGCGTGACGCCGAGCGCTTGCGTCAGGCGATGCGCGGCATCGATTACGTAGTGCATGCCGCCGCGTTGAAGCAGGTGCCGGCGGCGGAGTACAACCCGACCGAATGCATTCGCACCAACGTCAACGGCGCGGAAAACATCATCGCGGCCGCCATCGATAACGGCGTAAAGAAAGTCGTCGCGCTGTCCACCGACAAGGCGGCCAGCCCGATCAATCTGTACGGCGCGACCAAGTTGCTTTCGGACAAACTTTTCGTTGCAGCCAACAATATTGCCGGCGAGCAGCAGACCCGTTTCGCCGTGGTGCGCTACGGCAACGTCGCTGGCTCGCGCGGCTCGGTGGTGCCGTTCTTCAGCAAGCTGATCGCTGACGGCGCGCAAGAATTGCCGATCACCGACGAGCGCATGACCCGATTCTGGATCACCCTTGATCATGGCGTGCAGTTCGTCCTCGATAGCTTCGCTCGCATGCACGGCGGCGAAGTGTTCGTGCCGAAGATTCCGTCGATCCGCATCGTTGATCTGGCGCGCGGCATGGCCGAGCATCTGCCGCACAAGAACGTCGGCATTCGTCCCGGTGAGAAGCTGCACGAACTGATGGTGCCGCTGGACGATGCGCGGATGACCCTTGAGTTTGACGACCATTACACGATTCAGCCGTCGATTCGTTTTACCAGCGTCGACGTCGATTTCGCCGTCGATAAACTCGGTGAACGTGGCCGTGCCGTGGACGAGGATTTCGAGTATCGCTCGGATACCAACCCGCATTTCCTTTCAGTGGGGCAGATCGCCGATCTGCACGCGAAGCTGTCGGTATGATCCCTTACGGTCGGCAGAGCCTTGATCAGGCGGACATCGACGCGGTGGTCGAAGTTTTGCAGTCGGACTGGCTGACCCAGGGGCCGACCATCGAACGCTTCGAGCAGGCCATGGCTGAGCGCTGTCAGGCCGATTTCGGCGTGGCGGTGTGCAATGCCACGGCGGCGCTGCACATCGCCTGTCTGGCCGCTGACCTGGGGCCGGGCGATCGCTTGTGGACCTCGCCGAATACGTTTCTGGCTTCGGCCAATTGCGGGCGTTATTGCGGCGCTGATGTTGATTTCGTCGACATCGATCCGCTGACCTGGAACCTCGACGCGGTGGCGCTGGCCGCGAAGCTGGAACAGGCCGAGCGCGACGGCACGCTGCCGAAAGTCCTTGTCGCCGTCGCGTTCTCCGGGCAGAGCTGCGATATGCGCAAGATCGCCGATCTGGCGGTGCGCTACCACTTCACCGTGATCGAAGACGCCTCGCACGCCGTGGGCGCGAGCTACGCCGGCCGCCCGGTCGGTTGCGGCGAATTTGCGGCAATGACGGTGTTCAGTTTTCACCCGGTGAAAATCATCACCAGCGCCGAAGGCGGCATGGTCCTGACCAATCGCCCGGTGCTGGCCGAACGTCTGCGACGCCTGCGCAGCCATGGCATGACCCGCGAAGCCGAGCACATGACCGAGCCCAGCCACGGGCCTTGGTATTACCAGCAAGTCGAGCTGGGCTTCAACTATCGGATCACCGATCTGCAAGCGGCGCTGGGCCTGTCGCAACTTGCCAAACTGGATGAGTTTGTTGCACGTCGCCGGGAACTGGCCGCGCGTTACGATCAACTCCTCGCCTACCTGCCGCTGACCTTGCCGAGCGCGCAACCGGAAGCCGAATCGGCGTGGCACCTTTACGTGGTGCGCGTGCAGGTCGAGCGCTGCAACCTCAGTCATCGTCAGGTGTTCGAAGGTTTGCGCAGCGCTGGCATCGGCGTCAATCTGCACTACATTCCCGTGCACTTGCAGCCTTACTATCGTGATCTGGGTTTTGCCGAAGGCGACTTCCCCGAGGCCGAGCGCTATTACGCCGAGGCGATCAGCTTGCCGCTGTTCCCTTTGCTCAGCGAAGTACAACAGGATCAGGTGGTCGAGCAACTGCGCCGGCTGCTGCTTGAGGAGTAAGGCACCGTGAGCTGCGTCGCGATCATCCCCGCCCGTGGTGGCAGCAAGCGCATCCCGCGCAAGAATCTCAAACCGTTCGACGGCGTACCGATGATCGTCCGCTCGATTCGCACGGCGCTGGAGTCAGGGCTGTTCGAGATGGTTGCAGTCAGCACTGACGATGAGGACATTGCCGACGTCGCGCGGGCAAATGGCGCCGAGGTGCCGTTCATGCGACCGGCTGATCTTGCCGATGATTTCACCGGCACCGCTGCGGTGATCGTGCATGCCTTGCAGCAATTGCCGACGTTCGATTACGCCTGCTGCGTGTACGCGACCGCGCCGTTGTTGCAGGCGCGTTATCTGCGTCAGGGTCTGGATTTGCTCAAGCAGCATCCGCACAAGTCGTTTGCCTTTTCGGTGTGCAGCTTCGGCTTCCCGGTGCAGCGCGCACTGACCCTCGACGAGGAGGGCGCGTTGACGTCTTTGTACCCCGAATTTCGTACCACCCGTTCGCAGGATCTGCCCGAAGCGTTTCAGGATGCCGGGCAGTTTTACTGGGGCCGCAGCGAAGCGTGGTTGCGCGGCGAGACGCTGTTCTCGCCAGCGAGTCTGCCGGTGATCCTGCCGCGTCATCTGGTCCAGGATATCGACACCCCCGAGGACTGGAAACGCGCCGAATACCTGTACGCCGCGCTCAAGGCCGACGGAGAACTGCAATGAGAGTGCTGATCCGCGCCGACGCCTCGCCAACCATTGGCAGCGGCCACATTGCCCGCTGCCTGACCTTGGCGCGGGTGCTGCGCGGGCAGGGCAGTCATGTCGCATTCGCCTGTCGGCGTTTGCCCGGGCATCGACTCGAAGCCTTGAATGCCGAGGGCTTCGAGATCTTCGCGCTGCCCGAGCGCTATCGTGATGAGGACCCGCTGCAGGCTATCGAATCGATGTTGCCGTGGCAGTTCGATATTGATGCACTGGGCCTGCTGCTGGACGGGCAGGCACCGTTCGACTGGATCATCGTCGACCATTACGGCCTCCATCATCACTGGCAAACCGCTGCCCGGCGCTGGGCGCATCGAATCGCCGCCGTGGATGATCTGGCCACGCGGCGCTACAGCGTCGATCTGCTGCTCAATCAGAACCTGTCCGGTCTTAGCGAAAACTACGCGCCGCTGCTGCCGCCAGGCTGTCGCACCTTGCTCGGCCCGCGCTACGCCATGCTGCGCGAAGAATTCAACTGCGATGCCATCGAGATCAAACCGAAGGCCCGCCGGGTGCTGGTGAATTTCGGCGGTTTCGACGCGGCGAGGCAGACTCACCATGCGATGCTGGCGCTGGCTGATTTCACTGAGTTGCAGGTGGATTTCGTCGCTGGCGCCGACAACCCGGCGTGGACGCAGATGCAAGCGTTGGCCGAGACGCGACCGAACTGGCGCCTGCACAGTTTCGTCAGTGATTTCCATCAGCGCATGACTGAGGCCGACCTGTTTATCGGCGCTGGCGGTGGCACCAGTTGGGAGCGCGCGGCGTTGGGCTTGCCGACCATCTGCATCGCCGTGGCGAACAATCAGCAGGCCAACGGCGAAGTCATGGCCGCTGCCGGTGCGCATGTGTTCATGGGCGCTCGCGAGCAGGTCAGCGTCGAGCAGTTGCGTGATGCGGTCGGCTTCGTCGTGAGCAATCTTTTTTTGCGCCGCAGCCTCGCCGAGCGCTCGCGGCAACTGGTCGACGGGCGCGGTGCCGAGCGTGTGGCGGCGGCGCTGGCCGGTGCGGTGCTGAAACTGCGCCCGGCGACGCTGGACGATGCGCAGTTGCTGTTCGATGGGCGCAATGCTGAAGCGGTACGGCGCTGGTCGCTGGAAACCGGAGTGATCGATTGGGCGCAGCATCTGAACTGGCTGACAGCGACCCTGCGCAATCCGCAACGGTTGCTGTTGATCGCCGAGGCGGATGACGGCCCGGTCGGGGTGCTGCGCTACGACTTGCGCGGGTTCGATGCCGAAGTGTCGATCTATCTGCTGGAGGGGCGTTTCGGCCTCGGTTGGGGCAGGGCAGTGCTCAGCCGTGGCGAAGCATTTGTCGCTGCGCACTGGCCGCAATTGACACGCATCACTGCGCGGGTCATGCCCGCCAATCAGTCCTCATTGAAAGTTTTTCGCGACGCCGGGTTCATCCAGGAAACCTGCGCGTTCAGCCGTGTTTTGAAGGATCACCCGCATGTCTAGTTTCAAGATTGGCCACCACACCATCGGTGCCGATGCGCCGCCGTTCATCATTGCTGAGATGAGCGGTAACCATAACCAGTCCCTCGACGTCGCTCTGCAAATCGTCGAGGCGGCGGCCAAGGCCGGGGCGCATGCCTTGAAGCTGCAAACCTACACCGCCGAAACCATGACCCTGGATTTGGCTGAAGGCGAATTCTTCATCAAGGATCCGGGCAGTCTGTGGGTCGGCACGTCGCTCTACGATCTCTACGAAAAAGCCCACACACCGTGGGAGTGGCACGCGCCGATTTTTGCTCGGGCCAAGGAGTTGGGGATGCTCGCGTTCTCGACGCCGTTCGATGACAGCGCGGTGGATTTTCTCGAAAGCCTTGAAGTGCCGGCGTACAAGATCGCCAGTTTCGAAAACACCGATCTGCCGCTGATCCGCCGTGTGGCGGCTACGGGCAAACCGCTGATCATCTCCACCGGCATGGCGAGTATTGCTGAGCTGGATGAAACCGTGCGTGCCGCACGCGAGGCCGGGTGCAAGGATCTGGTGTTGCTCAAGTGCACCAGCACCTATCCGGCCACGCCTCTCAACAGCAACGTGCGCACGATCCCGCATCTGCGCGAGCTGTTTGGTTGCGAGGTGGGGCTGTCAGATCATTCGATGGGCGTTGGCGTGTCGGTGGCAGCGGTGGCATTGGGGGCGACGGTGGTGGAGAAGCATTTCACCCTCGACCGTTCCGCCGGTGGCGTGGACGCGAGTTTCTCCCTGGAGCCTGCGGAGCTGGCCAGTCTGGTCGTCGAAACCGAGCGTGCCTGGCAGGCGATGGGGCGTGTTCAGTACGGTCCGACCGAGGCCGAGCGCAAGTCGCTGGTCTATCGCCGCTCGCTGTATGTCACCGCTGACATGGCCGCCGGTGAAGCCTTTACTGGCGACAATCTGCGCGCCATTCGTCCCGGTCTCGGTCTGCCGCCCAAGCACACCGAAGCCGTCCTCGGACGCCGTGCGCGCACCGCGATCAAGCGCGGTACGCCGCTGGATTGGTCGCTGGTCGAATAGGCCAATCTGCCATCGATTCGGCAAAATAGCGTGACCTGCGAGTCATAACGCGCATCTTCACTGTATTGTATTGACCGGGGAGATGGCGCCTGGCCCGTTTTGCGGTTCCAGTGATAGCCCTTTGCGCTTCCCGTGGCTGCCCGTCGTGGCGGCCGTTTTCTGTTTGTCGGCGCCCCTCGAATCCTTGCGAGCGGTGGTTTTGGGCTGTTTTTTATTGGGAAGCCGTAATGATTGGCATAAAAAGCATTGCGAGCTACGTTCCTGTAGCCGGCGTGGACAATTACGCACAAGGTGCAAAATTCGAAAAGGATGAAGAGTTCATCCTTGGCAAGATCGGTTCGGCGTTCCTGCCGCGCAAAGACGCTGAGCAGGAAACTTCCGACCTGTGCGTGGAAGCGGCCAATGCGCTGTTCGCCAGCAATCCTGAACTGAAGCGTGAATCGATCGACGCGTTAATTGTCGTCACGCAAAACGGTGACGAAGAAGGCCTGCCGCACACAGCAGCAATCGTCCAGGACAAACTCGGCCTGCCGACCAATGTCGCAGCGTTCGATATCTCTTTGGGCTGCTCCGGTTACGTCTACGGCATCTACGCGATCAAGGGCTTCATGGAAGCCGCCGGCCTGAAGAACGGCCTGCTGATCACCGCTGACCCGTATTCGAAAATCGTTGACCCGGAAGACCGCAACACCACCATGCTGTTTGGCGATGCCGCCACCGCTACGTGGATGGGCGAAAACCCGACCTGGGCGCTGGGCAAGGCCAAGTTCGGCACCGACGGTTCCGGCGCACCGCACTTGAAAGTCAGCAACGGCGTGTTCTTCATGAACGGTCGTCAGGTCTTCAACTTCGCTCTGCTGAAAGTCCCGGCGCACCTGCACGAGTTGCTCGACGATTCCAATCTCAAGGCCGATGACATCGACGCATTCTGCATTCACCAGGGCAGCGCGGCGATTGTCGACGCCGTGGCGCGACGCTTTGAAGGCGAACCGGAGAAGTTCATCAAGGACATGGTCGAAACCGGCAACACCGTGTCGTCGAGCATTCCGCTGCTGCTGGAAAAACATGTGCTTGATTCCGACTGGCAGCGCGTTGCGCTGAGCGGTTTTGGCGTGGGCCTGTCGTGGGGCTCGGCGATCATCTATCGTCCGTAAGCCCGAGCAAAAAGCGCTGATACAAAAATAGCGTTCAAGGTTAACCTTGAACGCTATTTTTTTGCCCGAGAAGGAGCGCGAGGCGCCATGAGCGAGTTTTTCCAAGCCAATGCCGAGGTGTTGCAACGGCGCTGGCCGGCGCTGTTCGAGCGATTGATGGCCGAAGACAGCGCGTCCGTACAGGCCGAACTCGTGCAAGGGCTGGGCTCGACGCTGAGCGTTGACGGCATTCAGTTGACCAGTCGCCATGATCGTCTGCACGAGGCGCAGGTTCAGGCGGCAAGCCTGCCGGCAAAACCGCATCTGCATGTCTATGGCACCGGCCTCGGCGATTTGCCCGGTGTGCTGCTGGAGCGCGCAGGGCTGGAGCGTCTGTACGTGCACATCCTCAACGGCGCGCTGTTCGCGCTGGTACTGCAACTGCTCGATCAGCGCCAATGGATGGAGGATCCTCGGGTCGAACTGTTTTACGCCGGTGATCACCCGGACTTCTTCACGCCATTCTTTGCCTTGCCCGCCGAGGTGATATTGGCCGATGACTTCAACGCGAAGATCCGCGACCGGCTGATCAATGAAGTGCACCTGACATTCAACAATCGCGATTTCGATCCGCAGTCGCCAGAAATCCAGCAACGCTTGCAGGAATGTCTGCCGGTGTTGCTTGGCGATGCCGATGTCGCGCAGTTGTTCGGCAGCTGCGCTGGACGTGAAATCTACGTGATCGCTACCGGGCCGACGCTGGAGCAGCAATTCGAGCGGCTGGCGGCGATCCGTCAGCTTGCCGAGCGGCCGTTGTTCATCTGTGTTGATACCGCTTATCGACCGCTACGTGAGCACGGCATCGTGCCTGATCTGGTGGTGAGCATCGATCAGCGCATCGGCTTTCGGCATCTGCCCTTCGAGACGTCTGACGGCATTACCCTGGTGTACCTGCCGATGAGCGACCCGCAGGTATTGAAGGCATGGAAGGGCAAGCGCTATGGCGGCTATTCGGCCAGCCCGATCTATGCCGAGCTGAAAGAACAGTATCCACGCGGCGAGCTGCACGTCGGCGGCAGCGTGATTCATCCGGCGGTGGATCTCGCGGTAAAAATGGGCGCGAGGCGTATCACGCTATTTGGCGCTGACTTCGCTTTCCCGATGAACAAGACTCACGCCGGTTGGAATGACGGCGATCTCGGACCACCGGTGAATCAGGCGCGGCACTGGGTGCGCGATGGCCACGGTCAGCGCGTCAGCACTCAGCTGAATTTTCGCGGTTATCTGTGTGTGCTCGAGCGTTATATCGCTGCGCATCCAAAGGTCGAATTTCTCAACAGCAGCCGCGCCGGTGCATTGATTGCCGGGACCGCTTTCAATCCGGAGTTCGTGCAATGAGTGCGCTGGGTCAGTGTCAGGATCAGTGTCGTCAGTGTGCGGCGTTGTTTCGCCTTGGGCGTGACGTTGAGGCGGCACTGACGATGGTCGATGTATTCGAACAGGCCCAGCAATGTCTGGCGTCTGCCTCAGTGGATATCCAGCAGGCGTGGGCACAGGTGCTCACGCAAATGCTCGACTGTCAGGAGCGCCAGGACTGGTTGGGCCTGGCTGACTATATGGAATACGAACTGGTCGAATTGCTGGAAAGTGCCAGGCGCTGAACCGCTGCGCAGCGCTGGCCCGCGGCTTTGCGTTACAGGCGGTTTTATGACGTCATTTTTTCGCGCTGGATGTGCTGCTAAGTCTTTGTTTTCTTGGGGGTGGCGTGGTGATGGCAAAATTTTTTCAAAAAGCCCTCAAGCAACCTGCAATCCCGACGATAACTATTACGAAGGTTCTCTAGGCCATACCCGGCGGTTGCCAGGGCCGGAAGCCGCAGTACCCAACCAACGAGGAATTCGTCATGGCTTTAACAGTAAACACCAACACCACATCGTTGAACGTTCAGAAAAACCTGAACCGCGCTTCCGACGCTCTGTCCACCTCGATGCAGCGCCTGTCTTCCGGCCTGAAAATCAACAGCGCCAAAGACGACGCCGCTGGCCTGCAGATCTCCAACCGTATGTCCTCGCAGATCCGCGGTAACACCCAGGCCATCCAGAACGCCAACGACGGTATCTCCGTTGCCCAGACCGCTGAAGGCGCTCTGCAAGCTTCGACCGACATCCTGCAGCGTATGCGTGAACTGGCTGTTAAAGCTCGTAACGGTACCAACGGCACCGCTGACCAGACCGCTACCAACGCTGAATTCGCTCAGATGTCTGACGAAATCACCCGTATCTCGGCTGCTACCAACCTGAACGGCAAAAACCTGCTGGACGGTTCGGCTGGTACTGTGACCCTGCAAGTTGGCGCAAACACCGGTTCGGCTAACCACATCGACCTGGTACTGAGCTCCAAGTTCGACGCCGTCAGCCTGTCGGTAGGTAGCGGTACTGTAGTTCTGACCGGTACTTCGGGTACTGGTGCTGGTTCTGCTTCGCAGAACATCGACAACGCGATCACTGCAATCGACGCCGCTATCGCTGCAATCGGTGCAACCCGTGCCAGCCTGGGTGCTTCGCAAAACCGTCTGACCAGCACCATCTCCAACCTGCAGAACATCACTGAAAACACCACCGCTGCTCAGGGTCGTGTACAGGACACCGACTTCGCCGCAGAAACTGCTAACCTGACCAAGCAGCAGACTCTGCAGCAAGCTTCGACCTCCGTACTGGCTCAAGCCAACCAACTGCCTTCCGCTGTACTGAAGCTGCTTCAGTAATTTCGGAATGAGTTTAAGCGGGGGAGTGCGCTTGTCGTGCTCTCTCGCTTTTTTACGTTAAGAGGTGATGGGCATGGACATGAGCGTAAAGCTTAACGTGTCTTATCCGGCTCCCAAGCCAGTAACGCCGGTCGCTGACAAGCCGTCAGCAACGCCTGAAGTTGCCAAGACTGAAGCGCCGGTCGCTGCCAAGAGACAGGATACGGACGACGCCAAGTTGAAACTGGCGGTGCAAGAGATAGAAAAGTTCGTACAGTCGATCAAGCGTAATCTGGAGTTCTCGATCGACGAGCATTCCGGCAAGGTCATCGTCAAGGTGATCGCAAGCGAGACGGGTGAGGTCGTTCGACAGATTCCCTCCGCCGAAGCCCTTAAGCTCGCAGACAGCCTGGCCAATGCAAGCCACGTGTTGTTCGACGCCAAAGTCTGATAGCTGGCATGAATAGTGTTTGCCCATTCTCAGGACGCGTGTAACGGTCAAAAGAATGGCAACAATCTGAAGGGAGATGCACATGGCAAGTCCAATTCTACCGGGTTCCGGACTGGGTTCCGGCCTGGACATCGGCGCGATCGTGACCGCGCTGGTCAACGCCGACAAGTCTGCCAAGCAGACGCAGATCGATACTGCTACCAAGACCAATAGCCTGAAGATCTCCGGTGTCGGTTCGTTGAAGAGTGCGCTGACCGCATTCCAGACGGCGATGACCAACCTGAGCAGCAAGACCAACCCTGCGTTTGCCGGCTTTGCGGCGACGTCGGGCAATACCGATATTCTCAGTGCCACCTCCGATAGCACCGCGGTTGCGGGCAAATACAATGTGGTGGTGAACAAGCTGGCCACGGGCTCGAAAATCGCCAGTGCTTCCTTTGCCGGCGGCGCCGCCAGTGCCATTCCGAGTGGTACCCTGAAAATCAGTCAGAATGGCACTGATTACAACGTCGACATCCCCGCCAATGCCACCTTGCAGACCACCCGTGACGCCATCAACAAGGCTCAGGGCGCCAACGGCATTTCCGCCAACATCGTCACCGACAGCTCCGGTTCCTCGCGCCTCGTTATCAGCTCAAGCAAGACCGGCGCAGGTTCCGATCTGACCGTTAGCGGTATTGCCGGTCTGGAAATCGATGGTACCCAGCTGATGGGTACCAGCCCGGCCGCCGGTGCTTCGGGCGCGGTCAACGGCGTTGCGCAAAATGCCGAGCTGACCATCGACGGTCTGACGGTAACCAGCAAGAGCAACACGGTAAGCGGCGCGATCAGTGGCCTGACCTTGAATCTGACCACGGCAACGCCGCTCAATGGCACGCCGACCGTCATCAGCGTCGATGCCAATACCAAGGGGTTGCAGACTTCGATTCAGACGTTTGTCGACGCTTACAATGCGCTAAAGAATACCGTTGACACGCTGTCCAAGGCGACGCCGGACGCAGACGGCAAACTGACTGTGCAGGCAGCCTTCACCGGTGACTCGCTGCCACGTTCGTTGATTGCCGATATCCGTGAGCAGTTGACGGCAGTGGGCGCTGGCGGACCGCTGGCGGTGTTGTCGCAGTTGGGTGTGATGACCGACCGCAACACCGGTAACCTGACGTTTGATACCGCTGCGTTCAACAAAACCATGGACCAGCCGGGCATGACTGGCCAGGTTCAGCAACTGTTCACCGGGACCGACGATACCAACGGTCTGTTGGCGCGCATGAAGGCGGCGGTTGATCCGTACCTCAAAGCTCCAGCGGGTAGCAAGGTTACCAGCGGTTTGCTCGATCAGCGTCTGACCATTCTGAACAACAACACACGCAATCTAACCAACCAGCAGCTGGCGCTGGATTTGCGTGTCGCCAACCTGACCAAGACGTTGACCGCCAAGTACAACGCCATGGACTTGCTGGTAGGGCAGATGAAGGCAACGGCGAGCAACATCACGTCGTTCTTCAGCTCGCTGAACGCTCAGCAGTCCGCGAAGTAACAGTCAGTAACGACAAAAACCCGGCTACGCTTTATCGGCGTGCGCCGGGTTTTTGTCTTTTGATCTAAAGTTTTCGGACCGGTTGGCGATACACTGGTTATACGAGTCAACGTGGCAATGAGGTAGAACATGAACCCGATGTTAGCCCTTCGGCAGTATCAGAAAGTCGGCGCCCATGCGCAGACGTCCGAAGCGAGCCCGCACCGCCTGGTGCAAATGTTGATGGAAGGTGGACTGGCCCGTATTGCTCAGGCCAAGGGCGCCATCGAGCGCAAGGACATCCCCGCCAAATGCACTGCGATCAGCAAGGCCATCGGCATTGTCAGTGGCCTGCGTGAAGGTCTCGACCTTGAGAACAACGCCGAGGCACTGGCCGATCTGGATGGCCTGTACATCTACATGATGAAGCGCCTCGCCGAGGCCAACATCAGCAGTGATCCGCGTGTCCTTGATGAAGTGGCCGGTCTGCTGACAACGGTAAAAGAAGGCTGGGACGCCATCGCGCCTGTGCCGGCTCCGCAGTTCTGAAGGAGATCACCATGAGTCTTGTATTGCAGCGAATAGCCGATACCCGTGAAGCGTTGGTCGGAGCATTGGCCGAGCGAAACTGGGAAGCCATTGGCGAGTTGGATCTGGCTTGCCGTTCCTGCATGGAAGACGTCATGGCGGAAGCTTCGCTGGACGAAGTTGCGCTGCGCGATAACCTTGAAGAGCTGCTATTTGTCTACAAAGAGCTTCTCGAGGTGGCAATGGGCGAGCGGCAGGCGATAGCCAACGAGATGTCGCAGATCACCCAAGCGCAAAAGGCTGCAAAGGTTTACCATCTGTTTGGTTGATTAACCGTCAGTTAAACCAGAGATGTGCGCCATAAATTTGACTGTGCACGGTTTTTTGACTTAACTAGTGGCTATTATCAGGTTTAGGGCGTCTACAGGCACATGGTGTCCTGCAAGCGTCTCGCTTGCCTTATTTTTCGGGCATTGAGTTGACTAGGGAAGTTGCTATTGCATGTGGCGTGAAACCAAAATTCTGCTGATCGATGACGATAGCGTCCGCCGCCGCGACCTGGCGGTGATTCTGAATTTTCTTGGCGAAGAAAATTTACCCTGCGGCAGCCATGACTGGCAGCAGGCTGTCGGCTCTTTGTCGTCTAGTCGTGAAGTCATTTGCGTACTGATCGGGACCGTCAATGCTCCTGGCGCGCTTTTGGGCTTGCTAAAGACACTCGCAACCTGGGATGAGTTCCTTCCGGTTTTGTTAATGGGCGATAATTCTTCCGTTGACCTGCCTGAAGACCAGCGTCGACGCGTCCTGTCGACCCTGGAAATGCCGCCCAGCTACAGCAAATTGCTCGATTCGCTGCACCGCGCCCAGGTCTATCGCGAAATGTACGACCAGGCCCGCGAACGCGGCCGTCATCGCGAACCCAATCTGTTCCGCAGTCTTGTCGGCACCAGCCGCGCGATTCAGCACGTGCGGCAAATGATGCAGCAGGTGGCCGACACCGACGCCAGCGTACTGATCCTCGGCGAGTCCGGCACCGGCAAGGAAGTGGTCGCGCGCAACCTGCACTACCACTCCAAACGCCGCGACGCGCCGTTCGTGCCGGTCAACTGCGGGGCGATCCCTGCAGAGCTGCTCGAAAGCGAACTGTTTGGCCATGAGAAGGGCGCCTTCACTGGCGCGATCACCAGCCGTGCCGGGCGCTTTGAGCTGGCCAACGGCGGCACGCTGTTTCTCGACGAAATCGGCGATATGCCGCTGCCGATGCAGGTCAAGCTGCTGCGCGTATTGCAAGAGCGCACCTTCGAACGCGTGGGTAGCAACAAGACCCAGAGCGTCGACGTGCGCATCATTGCCGCAACGCACAAGAATCTCGAAAGCATGATCGAGATCGGCTCATTCCGCGAAGACCTCTACTATCGCCTGAACGTGTTCCCGATCGAGATGGCGCCGCTGCGTGAGCGCGTCGAAGACATCCCGCTGCTGATGAACGAACTGATCTCGCGCATGGAGCACGAGAAGCGCGGTTCGATCCGTTTCAACTCGGCGGCGATCATGTCGCTGTGCCGTCACGGCTGGCCGGGCAACGTCCGCGAGCTGGCCAACCTGGTCGAGCGCATGGCGATCATGCATCCGTACGGGGTGATTGGCGTGGTCGAGTTGCCGAAGAAATTCCGCTACGTCGACGACGAAGACGAGCAAATGGTCGACAGCCTGCGCAGCGATCTGGAAGAGCGCGTGGCGATCAACGGCCATACGCCTGACTTCAGCGCCAGTGCACTGCTGCCGCCGGAAGGCCTCGACCTCAAGGACTACCTCGGTGGTCTGGAGCAGGGCCTGATTCAGCAAGCGCTGGACGATGCCAATGGCATTGTTGCCCGCGCCGCTGAACGTCTGCGCATCCGTCGCACCACCCTGGTCGAGAAGATGCGCAAGTACGGCATGAGCCGGGCTGGAGGAGACGAACAGGCGGATGATTGACGCCTGTTTTTCAAGCGCTTCATTTATAAGCGGTTTTTTTTAGGCACGGGTATTGCTATAGCCCTCGCAACGTTCCGTTTCACTGACGGTCAGCCAAGCGAGAGAGCCCAATGCCCCAAGCCGCCCAGATCTCTTCTGCCTCCAATATCGTGGGGCAACCCTCGTCCGTAGAGCAGGCAAGTCGTCAGGGGCTTGAGCAGGCCTTCCAGCTGTTCAACCAGATGTCGAGCCAGCTGACCGATTCCTACAGCCTGCTCGAAGCGCGGGTCACCGAACTCAAGGGTGAGCTGGCCGTGGTCAGCGCCCAGCGCATGCAGGAACTGGCGGAAAAAGAACGCCTGGCCAATCGCCTGCAAAACCTTCTCGACCTGTTGCCCGGCGGCGTCATCGTCATCGACGGCCACGGTCTGGTGCGCGAAGCCAACCCGGCCGCCATCGATCTGCTCGGCTCGCCACTCGAAGGCGAACTCTGGCGCCATGTGATCGCACGTTGCTTCGCTCCCCGCGAAGACGACGGTCACGAAATCTCCTTGAAAAACGGTCGACGCCTGTCGATTTCCACCCGCTCGCTGGATGCCGAGCCGGGGCAGTTGGTGCTGCTCAACGACTTGACGGAAACCCGGCATCTTCAGGATCAACTGGCACGGCATGAGCGTTTGTCGTCGCTGGGGCGCATGGTTGCGTCTCTGGCCCACCAGATTCGCACGCCGCTGTCCGCCGCTTTGCTCTACGCCAGTCATTTGACTGAACAGCAATTGCCGGTGGAAACCCAGCAACGCTTTGCGGGGCGCCTGAAAGAGCGTCTGCACGAACTCGAACATCAAGTGCGCGACATGCTGGTGTTCGCTCGCGGTGAATTGCCGCTGACCGACCGCATTACGCCCAATGCCTTGATGCAATCGCTGCAGGCAGCGGCGCTGACCCATGTGCAGGATCTGCCAATTCGCTGGCAGTGCGACAGCCATGCCGGTGAGCTGCTGTGCAACCGCGACACACTGGTCGGGGCATTACTGAATCTGATTGAAAACGCCATTCAGGCCAGCGCCGGCGAAGCGCGCCTGAAAGTGCATTGCTACACCAGAGGCAACACCCTGCGTCTGTGTGTCAGCGACAGCGGCAGCGGCATTGAGCCAACAGTTTTGGCGCGCCTCGGCGAGCCTTTTTTTACTACCAAAGTCACCGGCACCGGCCTCGGCCTGACCGTGGTCAAAGCGGTGGCCCGTGCGCATCAGGGAGAATTGACCTTGCGTTCGCGAGTCGGGCGCGGCACCTGCGCGCAGGTCAGCCTGCCACTGTTTTCCGCTGCACAGGGAGTTGAATAAACGTCATGGGCATCAAGGTGTTGCTGGTCGAGGATGACCGTTCGTTGCGCGAAGCGCTGGCCGATACGCTGTTGCTCGCCGGCCACGACTATCACGCCGTCGGCAGCGCCGAAGAAGCACTGACGGCGGTCGCGCAGCAAGCCTTCAGCCTGGTGGTCAGCGACGTCAACATGCCGGGTATGGACGGCCACCAGTTGCTCGCGTTGCTGCGCGCACGCCAGCCGCAATTGCCGGTGCTGCTGATGACCGCCCACGGCGCCGTCGAGCGTGCGGTCGATGCGATGCGCCAGGGTGCGGCGGATTATCTGGTCAAGCCGTTCGAGCCCAAAGCATTGCTCGATCTGGTGGCGCGCCATGCCTTGGGCAGCATTGACGCGGGCGAAGCGGACGGTCCGGTCGCCGTTGAACCGGCCAGTGCGCAGTTGCTTGAGCTGGCGGCACGGGTCGCGCGCAGTGACTCGACTGTGTTGATCTCCGGCGAGTCCGGTACCGGTAAAGAAGTGCTGGCACGCTATATCCACCAGCAGTCGCGGCGGGCCAGCCAGCCGTTTATCGCAATCAACTGCGCGGCGATCCCCGACAACATGCTCGAAGCGACATTGTTCGGTCATGAGAAAGGTTCGTTCACCGGCGCCATCGCTTCGCAGGCCGGCAAGTTCGAGCAGGCGGACGGCGGCACCATTCTGCTCGATGAAATTTCCGAAATGCCCCTCGGCCTGCAAGCAAAGCTATTGCGCGTGCTGCAAGAACGGGAAGTGGAACGAGTGGGCGCGCGCAAGCCAATCAGTCTGGATATTCGCGTGGTCGCCACGACCAACCGCGATCTGGCCGGCGAAGTGGCCGCGGGGCGTTTCCGCGAAGACCTGTTCTACCGCTTGTCGGTTTTCCCTCTGGCCTGGCGTCCACTTCGCGAACGCACTGCCGATATCCTGCCGCTGGCGGAAAAGTTGTTGGCCAAACACGTCAATAAAATGAAGCACGCAGCAGCGAAGCTGTCCCCCGAAGCTCAAGCATGTCTGACCGCGTACCCGTGGCCGGGCAATGTGCGTGAACTGGACAACGCCATTCAGCGCGCGCTGATCCTGCAGCAGGGCGGCTTGATTCAGCCGCAGGATTTTTGCCTGAGCGGTGCGGTGACATTTGCGCCGTTGCCGATCGCGGCATCGGTGATCCGCGAGGTGGAAATCGACTCGGACTCCTCCGGCGCCCTGGGCGATGACCTGCGCCGCCGGGAGTTTCAGATGATCATCGATACCCTGCGCGCCGAGCGTGGCCGCCGCAAGGAGGCCGCCGAAAAACTCGGCATCAGCCCGCGAACTCTGCGCTACAAACTGGCGCAAATGCGCGACGCCGGGATGGACGTCGAAGGCTATCTGTTCGCCACCTGATTGATGCTGCAAAACATTCCAGATGCTTTTCTCAGAAGGGTGCCCACTAGCTGGCACCCTTGTTGCTAATACCTGTGTACCCGCCGAGTGAGTGTCAAAAAATTGCGGGCCGCCCAAGAGAGTAGACCATGAGCCAAGGTATTGAATTTAATCGGTTGATGATGGACATGCAGGCCATGAAAGTGGATGCCATGTCTGCGCGTAAATCGACTGCCGCTGTCCCTGAAATCGCGGGCAGCAGCTTTTCCGACATGCTCGGTCAGGCGATCAATAAAGTCAGCGATACCCAGCAGGCGTCGACTCAACTGGCCAACGCGTTCGAGATCGGCAAGAGCGGTGTCGACCTGACTGACGTCATGATTGCGTCGCAAAAAGCCAGCGTGTCGTTCCAGGCTCTGACCCAGGTGCGCAACAAGCTGGTCCAGGCTTACCAAGACATCATGCAGATGCCGGTTTAAGGGCGAAATAAGTCATGGCAGAAGCAGTCGCTGATAACGTTCCGGCCAAGGCCAGCCCGATCGACGGCAAACCGCCGCTGTTCGGCCTGTCCTTTCTGGAAAACCTTTCCCAGATGACCGTGCTGCGTCAGGTCGGCCTGTTGGTCGGTCTGGCGGCGAGCGTGGCGATTGGCTTTGCCGTGGTGCTGTGGTCGCAGCAGCCGGATTACCGTCCACTGTACGGCAGCCTTGCCGGCATGGACGCCAAGCAGGTCATGGAAACCCTGGCCGCCGCTGACATTCCCTATAACGTAGAACCCAATTCCGGCGCCTTGCTGGTCAAGGCCGACGACCTGTCCCGTGCGCGGATGAAACTCGCTGCCGCTGGTGTCACTCCCAGCGACGGCAACATCGGTTTCGAAATCCTCGACAAGGAACAGGGTCTGGGCACCAGCCAGTTCATGGAAGCGACCCGTTATCGTCGCGGCCTCGAAGGCGAACTGGCGCGGACCATCTCCAGCCTGAACAATGTCAAGGGTGCCCGCGTGCACCTGGCCATTCCGAAGAGTTCGGTGTTCGTCCGTGACGAGCGCAAGCCGAGCGCTTCGGTACTGGTCGAGCTGTACAGCGGGCGTTCGCTGGAGCCGGGTCAGGTGGTGGCGATCATCAACCTGGTGGCGACTTCCGTGCCCGAGTTGAGCAAATCGCAGATCACCGTCGTCGATCAGAAGGGCAACCTGCTCTCCGATCAGGCGGAGAACTCGGAAATGACCATGGCCGGCAAGCAGTTCGATTACAGCCGCCGCATGGAAAGCATGCTCACCCAGCGCGTGCACAACATTCTGCAACCGGTACTGGGCAACGATCGCTACAAGGCTGAAGTTTCGGCCGACGTCGATTTCAGTGCCGTCGAATCGACCGCCGAGCAGTTCAACCCGGACCAACCGGCGTTGCGCAGCGAGCAGTCGGTCAACGAACAACGCACCGCCAGCAATGGTCCGCAAGGTGTGCCGGGTGCCCTGAGCAACCAGCCACCGGCGCCTGCCTCGGCGCCGCAGACCACCGGTGGCACCGCCGCACCGGCCGGGATGATCCAGCCGGGTCAGCCACTGGTTGACGCCAACGGTCAGCAGATCATGGACCCGGCCACCGGCCAGCCAATGCTCGCGCCGTACCCGGCGGACAAGCGTCAACAATCCACCAAGAACTTCGAGCTCGACCGTTCGATCAGCCACACCAAGCAGCAGCAGGGCCGTCTCAATCGCCTGTCGGTGTCGGTAGTGGTCGACGATCAGGTCAAGGTCAACCCGGCCAACGGCGAAACCAGCCGTGCGCCGTGGAGCGCCGACGAATTGGCGCGCTTCACCCGTCTGGTGCAGGACGCAGTCGGTTTCGACGCAAGCCGTGGTGACAGCGTCAGCGTGATCAACATGCCGTTCTCCGCCGAGCGCGGCGAAGTGATTGCCGATATTCCGTTCTACTCCCAGCCATGGTTCTGGGACATCGTCAAACAAGTGCTGGGTGTGCTGTTCATCCTCGTACTGGTGTTTGGTGTGCTGCGTCCGGTGCTCAACAACATCACCGGCGGTGGCAAAGGCAAGGAGCTGGCCGGTCTGGGCAGCGACGTGGAACTCGGTGGCATGGGCGGCCTGGACGGCGAACTGGCCAACGATCGCGTGAGCCTCGGTGGTCCGCAGAGCATTCTGTTGCCGAGCCCGAGCGAGGGTTATGACGCGCAGCTGAATGCAATCAAGAGTCTGGTAGCTGAAGACCCGGGTCGCGTGGCTCAGGTCGTGAAAGAGTGGATTAACGCAGATGAGTGATAACCGAGCCGCCACCGTCAAACTGACCAAGGTCGACAAAGCCGCGATTCTGCTGCTGTCCCTGGGTTCGACCGATGCTGCGCAAGTGCTGCGCCACATGGGCCCCAAAGAGGTTCAGCGCGTCGGCGTGGCCATGGCGCAGATGGGCAACGTCCATCGCGAGCAGGTCGAGCAGGTGATGAGCGAATTCGTCGACATCGTCGGCGATCAGACCAGCCTCGGCGTCGGTTCCGACGACTACGTGCGCAAGATGCTCACCCAGGCCCTAGGCGAAGACAAGGCCAACGGCCTGATCGACCGCATCCTGCTCGGTGGCAACACCAGCGGCCTCGACAGCCTGAAATGGATGGAGCCGCGCGCAGTCGCTGACGTGATCCGTTACGAACACCCGCAGATCCAGGCGATCGTGGTCGCGTACCTCGATCCGGATCAGGCCGGTGAAGTGCTCGGCAACTTCGACCATAAAGTGCGTCTGGACATCATCCTGCGCGTTTCGTCGCTGAACACCGTGCAACCGGCCGCCTTGAAAGAACTCAACCAGATTCTCGAGAAACAGTTCTCCGGCAACTCGAACGCCTCGCGCACCACCTTGGGTGGCATCAAGCGTGCGGCCGACATCATGAACTTCCTCGACAGCTCGATCGAAGGCCAGCTCATGGACTCGATCCGCGAAGTCGACGAAGACCTGTCCGGTCAGATCGAAGACCTCATGTTCGTCTTCAATAACCTTGCCGACGTCGACGACCGTGGCATCCAGGCGCTGTTGCGCGAAGTGTCTTCGGACGTGCTGGTACTGGCCCTCAAGGGTTCGGACGAAGGCGTCAAGGAAAAGATCTTCAAGAACATGTCCAAGCGTGCTGCCGAACTGTTGCGCGACGACCTCGAGGCGAAAGGCCCGGTGCGCGTCAGCGATGTCGAAACCGCGCAGAAGGAAATCCTCACCATTGCCCGTCGTATGGCCGAAGCCGGCGAGATCGTGCTCGGTGGCAAGGGCGGCGAGGAAATGATCTAAGCCCATGGATAAGCCTGACGAGTCTGTGACGGATCTGATCCGCGCCCGCGATGTTCGTGGTTTCGAATCCTGGGCGCTGCCCAGCTTCGACCCGCCGAAACCGGAACCCGAGCCTGAGCCGGAGCCCGAACCGCCGGAAATGGAAGAAGTGCCGCTGGAAGAAGTCCAGCCACTGACCCTGGAAGAACTCGAAAGCATCCGTCAGGAGGCTTACAACGAGGGCTTCGCCATTGGCGAAAAAGAAGGTTTTCACAGCACCACGCTGAAGGTGCGTCAGGAAGCCGAAACAGCGCTGGCGGCGAAAATCGCCAGCCTCGAGCTGTTGATGGCCAACCTGTTCGAACCGATCGCCGAGCAAGACACCCAGATTGAAAAGTCGCTGGTTGACCTCGTGCAACACATCACCAAGCAGGTGATCAAGCGCGAACTGGCCATCGACTCGACGCAGATCGAACACGTCATGCGCGATGCTCTCAAGCTGTTGCCGCTGGGCGTGGAAAACGTGCGCCTGTACGTCAATCCGCAGGATTTCGCCCAGGTCAAAGCCCTGCGCGAACGCCACGAAGAAAGCTGGCGCATCGTTGAGGACGAGTCGCTGTTGCCGGGCGGCTGCCGGGTTGAAACCGAGCACAGCCGCATCGACGCCAGTGTCGAATCGCGCGTGACCCAAGTGATGGCCAAGCTATTCGACCAGTTGCACGAGCAGGCCTTGCATCCGGCAGCGCCTGACTTGAGCCTGGAAATCCCCGAAGACACCCCAGTGGCTGTCGACTCTGACGAGCCGCACGCGGACGCCAGCGATGCGCCTTGAACGCACCAGCTTCGCCAAGCGCCTGAGCACCTATGCCGAGGCCACCGAGATTGCCGGCGCGCCGATCCTTGAAGGTCGGCTGCTGCGCATGGTTGGCCTGACCCTCGAAGCCGAAGGCCTGCGCGCCGCCATGGGCACCCGCTGCATGGTGATCAATGACGACAGTTACCACCCGTCCCAGGTGGAAGCGGAAGTCATGGGTTTTTCCGGCAGCAAAGTCTTTCTGATGCCAGTCGGCAGCGTCGCCGGCATCGCCCCGGGCGCCCGCGTGGTGCCGCTGGCCGATACCGGCCGTTTGCCGATGGGCATGAGCATGCTTGGCCGTGTCCTCGACGGCGCCGGCCGCGCGCTGGACGGCAAGGGCGGCATGAAGGCCGAAGACTGGGTGCCGATGGACGGCCCGACAATCAACCCGCTCAACCGTGATCCGATCAGCGTACCGCTGGACGTCGGCATCCGTTGCATCAACGGTTTGCTGACGGTCGGCCGTGGCCAGCGTCTGGGTCTGTTCGCCGGTACCGGTGTCGGTAAATCGGTGCTGTTGGGCATGATGACCCGCTTCACCGAGGCCGACATCATCGTCGTCGGCCTGATCGGTGAGCGTGGTCGCGAAGTTAAAGAATTCATCGAACACATTCTCGGTGAAGAAGGCCTCAAACGTTCGGTAGTGGTCGCCTCGCCAGCGGACGACGCACCGCTGATGCGTATGCGCGCGGCAATGTATTGCACGCGCATCGCCGAGTATTTCCGCGACAAGGGCAAGAACGTTCTGCTGCTGATGGACTCGCTGACCCGTTTCGCCCAGGCCCAGCGGGAAATCGCTCTGGCCATCGGTGAGCCGCCAGCAACCAAGGGTTATCCGCCCTCGGTGTTCGCCAAACTGCCGAAACTGGTGGAGCGCGCCGGTAATGCGGAGAAGGGCGGTGGCTCGATCACGGCGTTCTACACCGTACTGTCCGAAGGCGATGACCAGCAGGACCCGATTGCCGACTCGGCGCGGGGCGTGCTCGACGGCCACATCGTCCTGTCGCGGCGCCTGGCCGAGGAAGGCCACTATCCGGCGATCGACATCGAAGCGTCGATCAGCCGGGTGATGCCGGCGGTGGTTTCGCCGGATCACATGCAGCGCGCGCAGTACTTCAAGCAGTTGTGGTCGCGCTATCAGCAGAGCCGTGATTTGATCAGCGTCGGTGCCTACGTGGCCGGTGGCGATCGCGAGACCGATCTGGCGATTTCCCTGCAACCACAATTGGTCAGGTATCAGCGCCAGGGCCTCAACGACAAAATCAATCTGGGTGAAAGCCAGGCCTATCTGGAAACCCTGTTCGCCCCTGCGGCGGGCGGATAACCGGCCATGGCCGTCAGCCGCGCCGCGCGCCTGGCACCGGTGGTGGACATGGCCGAAAAGGCCGAGAAAGCCGCCGTGCAGCGCCTCGCCTACTTTCAGGGCCAGGTCAAAGTTGCCGAAAGCAAACTGGCCGACCTCAATGCCTTTCGTCTGGATTACTCGCAGCAATGGATCGTGCGCGGCAGCACCGGCGTGACCGGGCAATGGCTGCTGGGTTTTCAGGGTTTCCTGGCGCAACTCGATACTGCCGTCGACCAGCAACGGCAGAGCCTGGTCTGGCATCAGAACAAGCTCGACAAGGCGCGTGAGGAATGGCAGCAGGCGTTTGCCCGCGTCGAGGGTTTGCGCAAACTGGTGCAGCGCTATCGTGATGAAGCGCAACGCCTGGAAGACAAGCGCGAGCAGAAGCTGCTCGATGAACTGTCACAGCGTTTGCCACGGCGTGATGCCTTCTAAATCACACCGCCAAACCCTGTGGGAGCGAGCCTGCTCGCGAAAGCGCCGTGTCAGTCAACCCTGTAGTCAACTGCCAGAACGCCTTCGCGAGCAGGCTCGCTCCTACACTTGTTCAACCGTTGCGCCTTGCCCCAAGCCTATCCAGGTGCTACACCTTGTACAGGTTCGTCAATGACAAGGAAGCCAGTCAATGTCAGTCGTTACAGAAGTCTCTCCAGACCAGAAAAAGCTCACCATCGCCGTCAAAGGCCGGTTCGATTTCGGTCGCCATCAGGAATTTCGCGAGTCGTATGAACGGCTCCCACACAAACCCGAATCCATCGTGGTCGACCTCAAAGAGGCCACTTATCTCGACAGCTCAGCGCTGGGCATGCTGCTTCTGCTGCGTGATCACGCCGGCGGCGACGAGTCGGATATCCGTGTCGTCAACAGCAGCTCCGATGTGAAGAAAATCCTCGCGATTTCCAACTTCGACAAACTCTTCGACATCAGTTGATGCCCATGCAGGCGCAAGAGCCGCTGACCATTCTTATCGCCGAAGACAGCGCCGCCGACCGGCTGCTGCTGTCGACCATCGTCCGCCGTCAGGGCCATCAGGTGCTGACGGCGGCCAATGGTGCCGAAGCGGTCGAAACGTTCAAAGAGCAGCAGCCCGATCTGGTGTTGATGGACGCGCTGATGCCGGTGATGGACGGCTTCGAAGCGGCGCGGCAGATCAAGGCACTGGCGGGTGAAGCATTGGTGCCGATCATCTTCCTCACCTCGCTGACCGAGAGTGAAGCGCTGGCTCGGTGTCTGGAGGCTGGCGGCGACGACTTTCTGGCGAAGCCGTACAACCAAGTGATACTCGCCGCCAAAATCAAGGCGATGGATCGCTTGCGCCGCCTTCAGGCAACGGTCCTGCAGCAGCGCGATCTGATCGCCAGACATCACGACTATCTGCTCAATGAACAACGCGTGGCCAAAGCGGTGTTCGACAAGGTCGCGCATTCCGGTTGCCTGAGCGCGCCGAACATCCGATACCTGCAATCGCCTTACGCGCTGTTCAATGGTGATCTGTTGCTCGCGGCGTACACGCCGGCCGGTGAGATGCACGTCATGCTCGGCGATTTCACCGGGCATGGCTTGCCGGCAGCGGTGGGGGCGATGCCGCTGGCCGAAGTGTTTTACGGGATGACCGCCAAAGGCTACGGCCTGGCCGAAACCCTGCGCGAGATGAACGCCAAGCTCAAGCGCATCCTGCCGGTGGACATGTTCTGCTGCGCTACCTTGCTCAGTCTGAGTTTCCAGAGCCGTTCGGTGGAGGTGTGGAACGGCGGTATGCCCGACGGTTACTTGCACCGCATGGCCAGTGGCGAGCGCGTGCCGTTGCCGGCGCGGCATTTGCCCCTGGGGATTCTCAGCGCGCAAGCCTTCGATGACCGTACGGATGTGTATCCGATGGCCATCGATGATCGGGTGTTTCTGTTATCGGACGGGGTGATCGATACCTGCGATGCCAATGACCAGTTGTTCGGCGTCGAACGCTTGCAGCAGGTGTTTGCGGCGAACCGCGAGCCGGATCGGTTGTTCGAGGATATCGAACAGGCGCTGCGCGATTTTCGCGGGCAGGCCCGTGATGACGTGAGCATGGTCGAGGTCAGTCTGCTTGAGTCGGCGCAGACCCACGGCGCGGCGCCGGTGTATTCCGACAGCGGCCAGTCGTGCCCGCTGGACTGGTCGGCCAGTTTCGAGTTTCGCGGCGCCACGCTCAGGCGTTTCAATCCGTTGCCGTTCCTCTTGCAGTTGCTGCTTGAGGTGCATGGCTTGCGCGCGCAAAGCGGAGCGCTGTACAGCGTGCTCGCCGAGTTGTATTCCAATGGCCTGGAGCACGGCGTGCTCGGGCTGGATTCCAGTCTTAAACGCGATGCGGCAGGTTTCGCCCGCTACTATGAAATGCGCGCGGCGCGGCTGGAGGCGCTGCAAGACGGTTTCGTGCGCGTGCATTTGCAGGTCCAGCCGCAAGGCGAGGGCGGGCGGCTGGTCATTCGCGTCGAGGACAGCGGCAAGGGCTTTGATGTGGCGCGGGTCATGGAGCGGCCCGTGGATAGCGCCCGCTTGTCGGGACGCGGCATCGGGCTGGTCCGGCAACTGGGGCGCAACGCCAGTTGGTCGGACCAGGGTCGTAGTGCCAGCGTGGAGTTTTTCTGGGAGATTGAGGCATAATCCGCCCATTCTTGATCAAGGAGTGAGCAAGTGACAGACACACATGTAGATCGCGAAGTCCTCGATACTTTGCGCGAGGTGATGGAGGACGGCTATACGGAATTGCTGGAGACTTTTCTGGCAGATTCGCAAAGCCGCCTGCACGAGTTGCAGGACAGCACCAGCGCTAAAGCGCTATCCGATGTAGCCCATAGCTTCAAGGGCAGCGCGAGCAACATGGGCGCGGTTCGACTGGCCGAGTTGTGCCAGGACCTTGAGTCGAATGCCAAGAACAAAAGTCCGGAAGCGCTCGCTCAACTGGTGGCCGATATCCATTCTGAATTCGCCGAAGTACGCCCGGTGTACGAAAGCGAAAAGCACCACGCCCACATCCACTGAAGTCGCCGCCCGGCGCTTTTCGCAAGTGTCAGGCCAAACTGGCCCGGCACTTGCAGTCATCTTGCTCAACTGTACCTACGATCCCAGTGCAGCGGAGACCGTGTCATGCCTGCGACCCCCAACATTCTTCTTCAGACCGCCGCTCAGGCCAAGGCGCAAGCCGCCTCTGCCAAATCGTCGGCAATGGCCGCAGACACCGGGGACAAGGCCTCCAGCTTCGCCAGAGTGTTTGCCGATCAGGCGCCGGCCAAGCCTGCCGTGAGCGCTGACAATTCAGTCAAGCCGGCACGCGACAAGGTCGCGGACAGCAGCGGCAAAAAGGATATCGGCAAAGATCAGTCTGCCGCGCCCGAGCCAGCAGTTGCCGATAGCGGCAAAGCGTTGCCTGCCGACAAAGCGGCGACGAGCGACGACGCGACTGCCACTGCCGATGACACCACTGAAACGGTACAAAGCCCTGTGGCCGATGCCGCGCCTGTAGATCCGGCGCTTGATCCGGCCTTGGCGCAAGTCGTTCAGCCGTTGGTGGCAGCGCCTGTGGTGCAAGCACCAACAGTCACCACGCCAGCCCAGCCGGAAACCGAAGCGCCTGCACTGGCGGTCGTGTCGGGCATGGTCAAAGATCCGGCGGCCACCGACAGCGAATTTGATCCGACAGCCGACCCGCTCGATTCTCTGCCGGCCGTGCGCATGGCGATGGAGCAGGGCGGGCATATTTCTGGCGCCAGCCAGGCGCAACCGAAAGCCTCGCCTGCTCAGGCTCAGGCCGATGGCGAGTTGACCGCCGCGCAGAACTTCGCCGCCGGCATGGCCAGCATGCTCGACGTGCAGGCCGACAAGGACAGCACCAGTCAAGGCGGCGAACAAGCTTTCAGCGGGTTGATCGACGATGGTCTGAAGGATCTGAAATCGGCTACCAGCGACACCCGCGTCGACGACTTCGCCAACCGTCTGGCGGCACTGACCCAGGCCGCTACGCCGAAAACCGCGAATGCGCTGCCAGTGAATCAGCCGATCGCCATGCACCAGAGCGGCTGGACCGAAGAAGTGGTCAACCGCGTCATGTACCTGTCCAGCGTCAACCTGAAGGCCGCCGACATTCAGTTGCAGCCGGCGGAGCTGGGGCGCCTGGATATCCGCGTGAACATGGTTCCGGATCAGCAGACCCAGGTCACCTTCATGAGCGCGCATCCGAGCGTGCGTGAAGCGCTCGACAGCCAGATGCACCGCCTGCGCGACATGTTCAACCAGCAGGGCATGGGCCAGGTCGACGTCAACGTTGCCGACCAGAACCGTGGCTGGCAGGGCCAGCAAGGCCAGGAACAGGCGCAGCAGGGCCAGAGTGGTCGGACCAGCGCTGCGGGTGGCCGCCTGGATTCGGCGGATGAGGAATTGGCACCGGCTACAGTGGCGGAAGTTGCCGCGCAGACCACCAGCGTCATCGGCACCAGCGCGGTCGACTATTACGCCTGATCAAATCAAGAGCCCCCTCACCCTAGCCCTCTCCCAGAGGGAGAGGGGACCGATTGGGGAATCTTGAAGAACTACGCCGACCTGAACGAGCATCGCTGAATCCGTTCGACATTCGGCGACCTGTTGATTCCCGCCCTGAACTTGCAATCACCTCGGTTGTGCAGGTCGATGTCCAGCCCCATTACATCTCGGTCGGCCCCCTCTCCCTCCGGGAGAGGGCTGGGGTGAGGGTGCTTTTGACTTTAGCGTCGTTCTCGACCTCCGACACTTCTGGCATAACACTTGCTCTTGCCTTGCCGTGCGACTGTGAAACCCCCGATTAGTGACGGATTATTGGCATGGCGAAGAGCGAAGCTGCAGCAGTAAAAGACCCCGCAACCAAAGGCAAACTCAAGCTGATCATCGTGATCGTGCTGGCGTTGCTGGTGGCCATTGGTGCATCCGTCGGGGCGACCTGGTTCTTCATGCACGGCGCGCAGAGCAAGCCTGCCGAGGCCGCTGAAGCAGCACCGGTCGGCAAGCAGGCGGCGATTTTCGAGCCGATGGCGCCGGCCTTCGTTGCCAATTACAACCAGAACGGCCGTCAGCGCTACATGCAGGTGAGCATCACCATGCTGGCGCGTAATCAGGCCGATCTGGACGCGCTCAAAGTGCACATGCCGGTTATCCGCAACAACCTGGTGATGCTCTTCTCCGGTCAGGATTTCGCCACACTGGCGACACCGGTCGGGCAAGAGATGTTGCGCCAGAAGGCCACCGCCAGTGTCCAGGAAGTGGCGCAGAAAGAACTGGGCAAAGTGGTCATCGAACAGTTGCTTTTCACTAATTTCGTACTGCAGTAGGAACACGACATGGCCGTGCAGGATCTGCTGTCCCAGGATGAAATCGATGCGCTGCTGCATGGCGTCGATGATGGTCTGGTACAGACCGATAATGCTGCCGAACCCGGCAGTGTCAAAAGCTACGACCTGACCAGCCAGGATCGCATCGTCCGTGGACGCATGCCGACGCTGGAAATGATCAACGAGCGCTTTGCCCGCTACACCCGCATCAGCATGTTCAACATGCTGCGCCGCTCGGCGGACGTGGCCGTAGGTGGCGTGCAGGTGATGAAGTTCGGCGAATACGTGCACTCGCTGTACGTGCCGACCAGCCTCAACCTGGTCAAGATCAAACCGCTGCGCGGCACCGCGCTGTTCATCCTCGACGCCAAACTGGTGTTCAAGCTGGTGGACAACTTTTTCGGTGGCGACGGCCGTCACGCCAAGATCGAAGGGCGGGAATTCACCCCGACCGAACTGCGCGTAGTGCGCATGGTGCTCGAGCAGGCTTTCGTCGATCTGAAAGAAGCCTGGCAGGCGATCATGGAAGTCAATTTCGAGTACATCAACTCGGAAGTGAACCCGGCCATGGCCAACATCGTCGGTCCGAGCGAAGCGATTGTGGTTTCCACCTTCCACATCGAACTCGATGGCGGTGGCGGCGATCTGCACGTGACCATGCCTTACTCGATGATCGAGCCGGTGCGCGAGATGCTCGACGCCGGTTTCCAGTCCGACCTCGACGATCAGGACGAGCGCTGGGTCAACGCCCTGCGCCAGGACGTGCTCGATGTCGACGTGCCGATCGGTGCCACCGTGGCCCGCCGCCAGTTGAAGCTGCGCGACATCCTGCACATGCAACCGGGGGATGTGATCCCGGTCGAGATGCCGGAAGACATGATCATGCGCGCCAACGGCGTGCCGGCCTTCAAGGTCAAGATGGGCTCGCACAAAGGCAACCTCGCGTTGCAGGTGATCGAGCCGATCGAGCGTCGCTGAGGCGGCGCTTTTCACCCCCGTATTTAACCGAATTGTTGCCCGCCGAGGACACATGATGAACGACGATATGAACGCGCAGGACGACCAGGCACTGGCCGATGAATGGGCTGCGGCCCTGGAAGAAACCGGTGATGCCGGCCAGGCTGACATCGATGCACTGCTGGCTGCCGACGCCGGCACTTCCAGCTCCAACCGTCTGCCGATGGAAGAGTTCGGCAGCGTGCCGAAGAACAACGATCCGGTGACCCTCGACGGTCCGAACCTGGACGTGATCCTCGACATTCCGGTGTCGATCTCGATGGAAGTCGGCAGCACCGACATCAACATCCGCAACCTGCTGCAACTCAACCAGGGTTCGGTGATCGAGCTCGATCGTCTGGCCGGTGAGCCGCTCGACGTGCTGGTCAATGGCACCTTGATCGCCCACGGCGAAGTAGTGGTGGTCAACGAGAAGTTCGGCATCCGCCTGACTGACGTGATCAGCCCAAGCGAACGCATCAAGAAGCTGCGCTGAGTGAAAAGGTTTCTCTGGGTGCTGCTGGCATGGCCGTTGAGCGTGCTGGCTGCCGAGCCGAGCGCAACCACTGCCGCGCCTGCCGCCACCGCGCCGATGGTCAACAGCGGCGTGGCCGGTCAGTTGACGCAACTGGTGTTCGGTTTGCTTCTGGTGCTGGGCTTGATCTTCTTCCTCGCCTGGCTGTTGCGCCGCGTGCAACAGGCGGGGCCGGCGGGCAAGGGCCAGGTGATCGAGCTGATCGGTTCCCGCGCGCTCGGTCCGCGTGATCGCTTGATGCTGGTGCAGGTCGGCAACGAGCAGATTCTGCTCGGCCTCAGCCCCGGCACCATCACCGCGCTGCACGTGCTCAAAGAGCCGGTCGAAGTCCCCACCGCCAGTGAAAAAGCGACGCCGGAATTTGCTCAGCATCTGCTGAAGATTCTTGGCAAGGACCAAAAGGATACGAAGTAATGGGTGCGCTCCGCATCGTCTTGACGCTGCTCCTGTTGCTGGCCGCGCCGCTGGCGTTCGCCGCCGATCCGTTGTCGATCCCGGCGATCACGCTGGGCACCAATGCCGACGGCGCGCAGGAATATTCGGTCAGTCTGCAGATCCTGCTGATCATGACCGCGCTGAGCTTTATTCCAGCGGCGGTCATCCTGATGACCAGCTTCACGCGGATCATCATCGTCTTCTCGATCCTGCGTCAGGCCCTCGGCCTGCAACAGACGCCGTCGAACCAGATCCTCACCGGCATGGCGCTGTTCCTGACGCTGTTCATCATGGCGCCGGTTTTCGACCGGGTGAACAACGACGCGCTGCAACCCTATCTGGCGGAAACCCTCACCGCCCAGCAAGCGGTGGAAAAGGCTCAGGTGCCGATCAAGGACTTCATGCTCGCGCAAACCCGCACCAGCGATCTGGAGCTGTTCATGCGCCTGTCCAAGCGCACCGACATCGCCAGCCCGGATCAGGCGCCGCTGACCATTCTGGTGCCGGCGTTCGTGACTTCCGAGCTTAAAACCGCCTTCCAGATCGGCTTCATGATCTTCATTCCGTTCCTGATCATCGACCTCGTTGTCGCGAGCGTGCTGATGGCCATGGGTATGATGATGCTCTCGCCGCTGATCATCTCGCTGCCGTTCAAGATCATGCTGTTCGTGCTCGTCGATGGCTGGGCGCTGATCATCGGTACTCTGGCCAGCAGTTTTGGAGGTGTTTCGCCATGACGCCGGAAGTCGCGGTCGATATCTTTCGTGAAGCCCTGTGGCTGACCACCATGATGGTCGCCATCCTGGTGGTGCCGAGCCTTCTGGTCGGCCTGCTGGTGTCGATGTTCCAGGCTGCCACGCAGATCAACGAACAGACCCTGAGCTTCCTGCCGCGTCTTCTGGTGATGCTGGTGACCCTGATCATCGGCGGTCCGTGGATCGTGCAGACGTTCATGGAGTACATCATCCAGCTGTACAAAAACATTCCGATGGTCATCGGCTAAGCCATGCAATCGCTGCTTCAGCTGACCGACACCCAGATCAGCACCTGGGTGGCGTCGTTCATGTTGCCGCTGTTTCGCGTGGCGTCGATGCTGATGGTCATGCCGGTGTTCGGCACCACCCTGATTCCGCGTCGCGTGCGCCTGTATTTCGCCGTGGCGATCACCGTGGTCATCACCCCGGCGCTGCCGCCGATGCCGGCCGTCAGCCCGCTGGATCTCAGCGGCCTGCTGCTGATCGGCGAGCAGATTCTGGTCGGCGCCGTGCTCGGCTTTTCACTGCAACTGTTCTTCCAGGCCTTCGCCGTCGCCGGGCAGATTGTCGCGGTGCAGATGGGCATGGGCTTCGCCTCGATGATCGACCCTACCAACGGCGTTTCGGTGGCGGTGATCGGGCAGTTCTTCACCATGCTGGTGACGTTGCTGTTCCTGTCGATGAACGGCCATCTGGTGGTGTTCGAAGTCCTCACTGAAAGTTTCACCACGCTGCCGGTCGGCGGCGGTCTGATGGTTGCGCATTACTGGGAACTGGCCGGCAAACTCGGTTGGGTCCTCGGCGCCGCATTGCTGCTGGTGTTGCCGGCCGTCACCGCGCTGTTGGTGGTCAACATCGCGTTCGGCGTGATGACCCGCGCCGCGCCGCAACTGAACATCTTCTCGATCGGTTTTCCGCTGACCCTGGTGCTCGGCCTGTTCATCGTCTGGGTGGGGCTCGCGGACATTCTCAACCAGTATCAACCGCTGGCCAGCGAGGCCTTGCAGTTGCTACGCGAACTGGCACGGGCGCGCTGAGTCATGGCAGAGAGCGAAAGCGGTCAGGACAAAACGGAAGACCCCACGGAGAAACGCAAAAAGGACTCCCGTGAGAAGGGTGAAATCGCCCGTTCCAAAGAGCTCAATACTCTGGCCGTGATGATGGCCGGTGCCTCTGCGCTGCTGATCTTCGGCGGCATGCTCGCGCAAGAAATGATGGACGTGATGCGCCTGAACTTCACCCTGTCCCGCGAAGTGGTCATGGACCAAGGCGCGATGGGCCGGTTCTTGCTGGAGTCGGGCCTGATCGCCTTGCTGGCGATTCAGCCGGTGATGATCACCCTGTTGCTCGCCGCCATCATCGGGCCGATCTCCCTCGGTGGCTGGCTGTTCGCGGCAAAGTCGCTGGCGCCCAAATTCAGCCGGATGAACCCGGCCGCCGGCCTCAAACGCATGTTCTCGTTCAAGGCTGTGGTCGAACTGCTCAAGGCCCTGGCGAAGTTTCTGATTACCTTGGGCGTGGCGCTGTTGGTGCTGTCCGCCGACGTCGACGACTTGCTGCGCATTGCCCACGAACCACTGGACATGGCGATCATTCACAGCGTGTTGCTGGTGGGCTGGAGCACGCTGTGGCTGGCCTGCGGCCTGATCATCATCGCCGCCGTCGACGTGCCGGTGCAGATCTGGGAGAGCATGAAGAAGCTCAAGATGACCAAGCAGGAAGTGCGCGACGAACACAAGGACCAGGAAGGCCGCCCCGAGGTCAAGCAACGCATTCGCCAGACCCAGCGCGAAATGTCCCAGCGGCGCATGATGGCGGCGATTCCCGAAGCCGACGTGGTCATCACCAACCCGACCCACTACGCCGTCGCGCTCAAGTACGACTCGGAGAAGGGTGGCGCGCCGGTGCTGCTGGCCAAGGGCAGCGACTTCATCGCCCTGAAAATCCGCGAAATCGCAGTGGCCAATAACGTCATGCTGCTCGAGTCGCCCGCGCTGGCGCGCTCGATCTATTACTCAACTGAGCTTGAGCAGGAAATTCCCGGTGGGTTGTATCTGGCAGTGGCGCAGGTGTTGGCTTACGTCTACCAGATCCGCCAGCACCAGGCGGGCAAGGGCAAACGGCCGGATCCGTTGAAGGATGATTTGCCGATTCCGCCGGATTTGCGTCGGGATTCCTGATGGTTACCGCTTGTCTGGAAAGTCTCGGAACCTGTCAGGTTTGACAGTAGACGCCGCTCCCCAGCCGCGTTCCTATGCACTCGGGAATAATCCCTGAGCGCAGAGATGAAGATCATGGCAGAGCGAATCTATAAACAACTTGAAGGAATGACGCTGGACTACGTTTCAGGGCTACTGGAGGAAAATCCCAAAGAACGATTCATACGTTACACGGTGAGCTTTGACCTCGATCTGGACTTCACTCACTTCGTGCAGATGGCCAACGTCTATATCCCCGGTTATCTGAACAACCCGGTCAATGCCATCAGGCCTGAACTGGACGGATTGGCTTACCACTACTCCTACAACTATCTGTTCGATAGCGCGGGAAATATTCGCGACAAAATGGACTTGTTCGAGCTGTTCACATCGCCACGTTATTACATGGATCAATGGGCTACGGGGACCAAGTTGGCAGTGCGCTACAGCAAACCTGTGTTTGAGGTGGTCGAAGGAAAGTTGCGCATCACTGCAAGCAGGGACTTCCGGTTGCTGGACGACAGTCGGATGATCGCGATCGGTGATTTGCCCCTATTGCAGTTTCATTGGGCGCTGAACCTGTTGCAAAGCGACCTGGACATTCCTGAAGTCAAAGTGCCCACGACTGTTGTCGTGCTCATGTACATGCATGAAGACCGGGTCGTAGTTGAAGGCCAATCCGTATTTCGAGGCGTCAAGTATATTGATCGCAATCGCCTTGCGTTCGGCAATATCACGGCCAAGCAGATTCTGACTGCGCAGAAGTCCAAGACGAAAAAGTGATTGTCCCCACGCGCAGAACAGCAATGCAGCCCGGGGCGCTACGCGTCCCTACTTAACCCGAGTACAGAGCGCGTGAGCGCTCATCGAGAGCGCGTTCCTGCCTCGCCTTCAGTATCCAGCACCCGATTTACCGTTTGAGAAATAATGCGTCCCCTTTGTTCGCCCCCTTGTTGATGAAACATACAGGGTCGCAGCTGTACGCGGGCTGACCGACCGGACATCAAGGATTCCGGCACACCTGAAAGTGCCCCACGCACAGCCACCGCGACATGATTTCAAGCCTGAACATGTGCAGAACGCTGCGCCTTGATGTTGGACGGACGGTCAAATCCGATCGCTGATTGGTCAGCGACCGCTCCACAATAGAACCCGCCCCCAAGGCCCGCACGCCGGCGGATTCTGGCGTAGCTGTTGGCTATGGCGCAAGAGTGTACAGTCTCGGGGACTTGTCTAAAGATGTGTTTTTTACTCAACCGACGAAGCAGATGGCTCCAGCTAAAGAACGACCTGTTTCATGATAATAGGTGACATACAGACCCACCCAGTTTCCTGGTGGAGGCTGGTTCTGTAGGCCATATCCCCATTGAGGCGAGATATTAGAAGATGCCCTCCAATGTTCTGCATATCCCAAGGTGCTGGTGTACTGACTGTTCATTGCCACATGGTGTTGTTCGTTAGGCTCAATACCGCCGAGAGATGAGACCCATGATCTATATGCAGCAGCCGAGTTCATCGGCGCCCTAGTAAAACGCGCTGTGACAGTTCGGGTGCTGGACTTAACGGCGATTGTTTTCGATTGGCCACTACTGTCCTTGATTGTGATGGTTGTGTTCCCGGGAAGATGACTTCGAATTTTTCCTAGACTATCGACGCTGGCGATCTCCGGGCTGGATGATGTGAACGTATAAGGAGGTTTTCCTCCGGTCGCAGGGCGATCTACAGAGGTACCACTTGGATCGCCTCCTGCGCTGACCCATGGGAGTCCAGATCCGGCGATCGATATTCTGAGCCCGGTAAGTACTACATCAGAATCGTCCACGATAAGCTCTGGAGTAGCTTCCTTTACCTTCAGCGTCCTCGGCGCTGACTCCTCTCCCGAACCGTACATCGCCTTGGCGGTGAAACTGTGTGTCGTTACGCTCAGGGTTGCAATCGGGAATCCCCATTTGCCTGAGGCATCGACACTGACGGTGTCTATCGAAGCTCCAAGGTCGAATATCTCGACCGTCTGCCCCTTGGCTGCTTCACCACTCAAAGTGACATCTCTTTCCACAGTTTCACTGCCTTCTGGAATTTCCTCACCGCTGACTGTGCCTTTAACAGACTCAATGGTCGGTGCAACATCTTCTGTCACCGTCAAATTCCGCACATTCGAATACAACGGATTGCTCGGATAACATGCCTCGGCGTACAAGCGCCGCGCGCCGAGTGGCACGGTAATCGAGAGCTCCCAGATACCTGTCGTCGGGTCGGCGGTCGCCGTTCCCCTTGTGGCTGAGCCAGAGCCGGTGCCGTCACGGATGTCGATTTTCTGACCCAGGCTCGCTTTGCCTCTAAGTATCAGATCAGTGCTGACCGTAGTTGTACCCTCCAGCACTTCCCCCCCTTTGTCATCCAGCACATTGTCCAGCGTCGGCACTACCAGTGCGACCACAACAACATGGCGGGTGGCGGAGAGTATGCCGTCCTTGCGTCGGGCGCTCAGTTTGTAGGTATTCTCGGCAAACAGTCCGGTCAGTTGGAAAGTCCATTCTCCCTCTGGATCTACTTGAATTTCGGTATTCGGAATCAGTACGCCGTTATTGGCCAGATCGATCTTTGTGTTGGGCGTGGCCGTTCCACTCAGCGTGACGGCTGTTTCTACGGTAGAGCTGCCGTGAGAGATTTCTTCCCCGCTGGGTGAGCCTTTCACCGAATCCAAGGTCGGTACTATTGTTTCGTAGGCCTTGATCTTGTAAGTACGCAGCGCAAACATAACGGCCTCACTCTCAACCTGACTACCACCAAAGCCTGCCTTGAACTCCAATTCCAGGTCACTTCCATCTTCCAGACTTTGCAAGTCCGCCAGCGGAAACCCGCTGTGGGTATAAAAACCTTGGCTGATCCACGTGGCATTCGTTTGCGAACCCGGCGGTCGCCAGAAGGTTTTCGAGTACACCCCCCCGACTTTCAAAGTCCCTTTCGCTTTCAGCCAGACATATTGGCTCAACGCAATATGCGGGTAACTGTTCGCGCGAAGGGTGGCGTTGGTGGTCAATTGGCTGACGTCCAGCTCGGGTCCTTCGCCTGCTTCGGATGCCTGCGTGATCAGAGGCTTGGGCAAATCGCTT
>NZ_JBTYHF010000013.1:0-80835 GCF_054871425.1 Pseudomonas glycinis
AGCCAAAAGCGGACCTAGATGAGCCATGCATATGGCAAAGTGGTCACCGCTGCAGGCTTGCCATGTTCGTCTTTCCTTCAAGGCAAGCTGGGCGTGACGGCACTGGCCAGCTGAGAATTTCATTGATAAAAGGTGGGCAACTATGTGGAGAATGTACTTAATCAAGGGCCCGAGTTGATCACGTCAATTAGAGGTAAAGTTAGCGCAGAAAATAGAGGCCGAGAGCACGATCCGCACCGGATAGGTGTCTCCTCGACCTCAATGCGTTTCTAACGCCTACCGCAAGGTATACCCCCCATCTACCACAACATCTTGGCCGTAAATGCCACGTGCTCGCTCTGATAGAAGGAACAGAATCACATCTGCCACCGCTTCCGGCTCAAGGAACTTACCCTCTAGTAAGCGCTGGTTGACCGTTTCCGCGACTGAGGACAACGTCGCATTATCCAACCCTAGTGATCGCCAGATCGGCGTAGCTGTTGGCCCTGGCGATACGACGTTCACTCTAACTCCGGCCTCAGCCTGTTCGACGGCTAAGGTTCGAGCATGCGCTGTCAGTGCTGTTTTCGACGCAATGTAGCCAGCCAAGCCTGGGAAGGCCAAAGCGGAAAGAAAAGTCCCCACAAATACAACCGAAGCGGGTCTCGCCAATTGGGCTCGCAAAGCTGAAAGCGTGTTAAGCGCACCTGCTCCGTTGATGGCCCAATTTCGCTCGAATCCCTCACTCGCCAAGCTGTCTTCAAATACAGCGACTCCTGCATTCGGTACTAGAAAATCTACAGGCCCGATTCTGGAGACGCAGTGTGCAAGCTTCTCAAGATCCGAACTTACCGTAACATCGCCACTGACAATATGGAGGCGATCACCATGAACGTCTTTGAGTGCAGCCAGGCCGCCCCGGCCACGGGACATCGCCACTACCGTCGCTTCATAGCTTAGTAATCGTTGAACGACTGCCAGTCCGATGCCTGAACTTGCTCCGGTTACCACAGCGACACGATTGTCGAACTCACTTTTCATGTTTCAGCTCCTTGGGTATTAAACCATTTACCCATCACTGACACATTTCATGCCAACCTCAAACGTCATAAAAATCAGGGTGCTGAAGCTATACCGAGTCAATTTGACCATTATTCGTTTTTGTCGAAATGACGACAAAAAGGTTTTTTTGACACGCACCAATGGCTGTGTTCTCAAGTGCGTTATAGGACTGAAAATCCGGTCGCATCGAATTTCTTTGAGAGGAAAATGCCACTCCACTCTTCGTAAACACGCCCGAGTTGCTCTGCGAACTGCGGATTGACCGCCCACCGCCCCACTCTCTTGCGATCTGTTTCGGCGTTGTCGACCGGCGAGAGGAATCAGTCTTCACAAAGGCGCTGCACCTGTTATCCACCCCAGAACTATCGCGCATCGCAACTCAGTTGCCGCTTACTGTGCCAGTTTATACACCGGCTTTGGGTCGCCTTCCGCCGGGTTCACGGACAACCGGCTTGGCAACATCGGCGAACGGCAAATCGCGAATCAGAACTGTATGGCTTAGTTGAAAGGTCTTTTCTTGGCCCTGTCTGACTAGACCACGCGTGGCTACTGTGGGCTCCAACAACCCTAAACCCGCTGCGAGTGACCGCCATGAACAACCGTCTTGATTACTTCAAACAGTCGCCTCAGGCTTCCAATAAGCTGGTGGAGCTGACGATGCAACTGAGTAAGAAGCCGCTACTGGCTGACCTGGCCCACCTCATAATGCTGCGGGCGTCTCAATTGAATGGCTGCGCGTTCTGCGTGGATATGCACGTGAAGGAAGCCAAGATCCATGGCGAGCGCGAATTGCGCCTCCATCACATTGCGGTCTGGCGTGAATCGCAACTGTTCTCGCCAATAGAGCGCGCGGCGCTCGCCTGGACAGAAGCCCTGACCCAACTGCCATCCCATGGTGTACCTGAAAGCCTCTACGCGGATGTGCGTGAGCAGTTTTCCGAACAGGATCTGTCGGATTTGTCGTTCCTGATTGTCGCCATCAACGGTTGGAATCGCCTCAATGTGGCCTTTCAGGCAGTCCCTGGTTCGTCGGATGAGGTGTTCGGCCTGACCAAAGCCAACCTCAACTGAGCGCACGGTTTATAAACGCGCCAAGCTGCTCGCCCTGAGCAGCGCAGGCGCAGTTGGTGAAGCTCAGCAGCAGCCCAGATTGACGCCGCGACGAAACACTCCATCGCGACAAGGGTTGCACGGCGATGCCTTTGGCCAGCAGTTGCTCAGTCAGGGCAGTGTCGACTACTCCCTCCGGCAAACGGAGTACCAGGTGCATCCCTCCTGGCGAGCGCTCCACCAGCAGTCCATTGGGTAAACTCCGCTCCAACGCTTCAATAGTCAAAGCGCGTCGTTCGCTGTAGAGCCTTCGCATGCGCTGAATGTGCCGAGTGAAATGCCCCTCGACAATGAACTCTGCGACCAGCGCTTGAGTAATCGCTGGCGAGCCTGCGGAGAATAACGCCCGACTTACACGCTCAAACGCTGCCACTTGCCCCTGAGGCACCACTAGGTAGGCAAGGCGGATACCGGGGAAAAGCACCTTGCTGAAAGTTCCGGCGTACAGCACGCGCCCGTTGCGATCCAAGCTCGCCAACGCCGGCAAGGGGCGACTGACATAGCGATACTCGCCGTCGTAATCATCCTCGACAACCCAGGCATCGCTCCGGGCCACCCAATCGAGTAACAACTGTCTCCGAGGCAAAGACAGCGCCATACACAATGGGCTTTGATGCCCCGGCGTCACCATGACGACCTGTGCAGCCTGATGCCTGGCAATGGCCTGCTCCACATCCATACCTTCGGCATCAACTGGCACTGCCTCAAGCTCAATACCGAATTGACGAAGCACTTGGCGCGTGGTTGGGTAGCCAGGATCTTCGACCCAGGCTCGCTCCCCTGCGCGCAGTAAAGTATGTGCGATCAGCGACAGGCTACTGCGCCAGCCGCTGGTGATAAATACCTGATGGGCGCCGCAATCGATACCTCGAGACACCTGCAGATATGAGGCTATGGCGCTGCGTAAGGCAGGCAGGCCGTGCGGCGGCGGATAGTCCAGATCGCCTGAACGCATGCCTCGCAGATAACGGGCACCCAAGCGCGCCCAGATCTTGCGTGGGAACTCATCCATTGCAGGCACTCCCATCTGAAACGGCAAAAGTTGCGGTGGACGCCATAGTGCGTCTGGGGAGTTTTCAATCACCTCGCTGCTGACGGATAAAGCGGGGGCAGACAGTAGCGGCTTCTGCAATTCGGGATTGACCACGGTGCCCTTCTGCCCCAGGGCCAAGAGGTAGCCCTCGCTCGTGAGCAGCGAATAGGCCAGCTCGATGGTGCCACGAGCAACGCCGAGATCCTTGGCGAGAGCTCGCACCGAAGGCAATCGGTCACCAGGGGAAAGCGTGCCAGCGGCGATGGCGGCGAGTACTCGGTCATATAACTGACGGTACAGAGGCGAGCCGGGTTGCCCATCCAAGGAGGCGAAAGGGTGCGAACAGGAAGTCATCATGGCCTAGTTCATATCTCACTTCTTGGTTCAATAAATTGAGGCAATGTTAGTTCAAGATTTGACCATCACAACCCACTAAGGCCTCTCCCATGACGTTCAATCTTCAAGACTACGTGCCCAGCGTGCTCGACTTGGCCGACACTGCCCTGCGTCCTCTAGACAGCCGCCATGACTTGAAAATCGCTTTCCCGGTAATGCAGCAATTGCGCCCCCACCTAACAAGCGAGGCCGATTTTATGAGTCGTATCGAACGAATGCGAGCCGGCGGCTATCGCCTGGTTGGAGCCTTCGAGTCATCGGCTCTCGTGGCGCTTACAGGTTACCGCCTTCAGGAGAATCTGATTTATGGCCCATTCTTGTATGTCGATGACCTCATCACCGATGAAGCCCAGCGCGGCGGCCAGTGGGGCTCCCGATTATTGCGAGCTCTGGAACGACTGGCTCGTGCCAGCGGTTGTGCTCGCCTTGTGCTTGACACGGGTTTGGCCAACGCGCGCGCCCAACGCTTCTACTTCCGCGAAGGCCTTTATACCGGCGCGCTGCGTTTTCAAAAACAGTTCGATACCCCATGACCGCATCACCCGTACAGGAGGCAATATCATGAACCCGTCTCAGAAGCCACTCGCTCCTTTGCGAATCCTTCGCCTGATTGCCAGTCCCAACGGTAATGCATCTGAAAGCTTGAAACTGTCTGAGCGGATTCTGCACGCTCTGACAGTACGCGCTGGTATACGCGGGATTGAACTGACGGATATAGACCTGAACACGTTATCGCCAGTCGATGCGACTTATGCCCATGCCTTGGCCCATCCGAGCGAAATAGCTACCGAGGATCAGAAAGGTACATTGAGTCGCTCCGACCAAATGATCATCCTGTTGAATGCCTGCGATGTACTGGTAATCGCTACTCCCATGCACAACTACAGCGTGCCCTCTCCGCTCAAGGCCTGGATTGACCACGTTGTACGCGTCGGAAAAACTTTCCTGAGCACATCAAAAGGTAAGGTTGGAACGTTATTGGATCGCCCCGTCTACGTTGCCGTAGCCACCGGCGGCTACATTAGCGGTGAGAGGGCCCGGCAACCCGACTTTCTTCGTCCCTACCTATCCGCAGTGCTGAAAACCATCGGTCTCAATCAGGTGCATTACTTCACCGTTGAAGGGACAGCAAAAGGGACGGACGCGCTAAAAACGGCGCAGAAAATAGGGTACGACGATGTGCACACGTTCTTTCATGAGGAAATCGAAGCTAGGACTCATGAAACAGTTGCCTGAAGCCGGTGCCCCCAGACGGTCGAAGTACAAAGGTCGGCAGCGATGCCTGAAGCTGAGCCTTGCTTTTTGATTTCGGGAGAGCCGTTCGCCCGGCTCGGCAGCCATGAGCCGCAAGTCCCACGCTTAATATCGCCCTACAGAGAGGAATTAATCATGAGTCGCCTCGATTGGTTTCAAATTTCACCTAGTGCAGCCAAGGCGCTTGGAGGTTTGCATCACTTTGCGACCACTGCAACCAACCTGCCAGCCCAACTGATCCATTTGGTGTTTCTCAGAGTGTCGCAGATCAACGGCTGCGCACACTGTATTGATCTGCATTCACGGGATCTGATCAAAGAAGGCATGTCGGTGGACAAGCTGGTATTAGTACCGGTATGGCATGAAGCGCAGCACCTATTCTCGGATCAGGAGCGCTCGGCATTAGCCTGGGCAGAAGAGGTCACGCGGGTAAGCGAGACCCACGTATCGGACGAAGCGTACGCAGCCGCCTTGGCGATGTTTGCGGAAAAGGATCTGGTTGACCTGACAGTAGCGATTGCTGCGATGAACGCTTTCAATCGTATGGGTGTCAGCTTTAGATTGAAGCCTGCTGCCAAGGCTTGATGGCGAAGGCCTATGAGTCCGAAGACAGCACTTCAGCATCCCTCTGCTGACCCTGCGTAAAGGCTAGTGTACGCCCACCACAACTGATGCCCGCTGTGGGTTGCGGCGGACGCTAAAGGCCCGGTATCCGTACTGGGCCTGGGTCTTCGCCCCGCCTCATTTGTCCGATTGAATTCAACATCTTTGAAGGGCTATCTCCGCGCATCAGTTAGAGGCGGCAATTTTAGTTAACAGCCTTCTCTTAGCCTTCCTCATGCGTTTATGCCAATACTGTTGGCAGCTATAGCCTGGACGTTTTCGGAAACATCCACGAGTTCGCGTCTAGCGGTTTTTCATCGAAGGTAATCTCAGGTTGATCTGCCGCTTATAGCCGAAAATGGACGCCCATCAGGGCTGCTTCTGGCCGAAAGCGGCCGTTCACGAACGACTACCTTCGGCCAAAAGTAGCTCTGAAGGCGGGCTATAACTCTCTGATGCTCAGAATCAACGGGGGATGACAGCGGGGGGGAAATAGGCTGTAAGTCGACCCTGCCTCATATCACCACCTTCGCCACGATAGAGAAGCCATCGGGCCTTCTACTTCAGGCGAACGAAAGACCATTCAACGCTACAGATGAGAATTGGCGGTAGCTGCTTCTCCCTTAATAATACTGGCCTACGGCGAGCAAGCTCTCGAGACACGTCTAATCATAATCCCTATCCTCCGAGCTTGACCGGTTGAGGAAGGAGCTCTCGGCTGAAGAGGGATTGCGACGGCGAAAAGTCCGTATCCCAGGCGAACGCAGTGGCGCTCGAACAATCTCGGTCGGTACCCAGGTGACGGTTAGCGGCGAAAGAGCCACTGCAATGGCGAACGCATTCAGTCCCCCTGTGCCGATAACATCAGAGCAGATAGCCCTTTTTTCGCCATTGAAGGTACATGCGGCAAGATTATCAAAGAGCATCCGAGTGCGAGCTTTATCTGACTGTTGTAAAGGTGGCCTGGACTGAGCCTGCAAGAGAGATTGGAAATCTGCTCCATCACTCGTTGCCCGCATCCTGGGTTCTGATGTCGGCAAGACGGATGGTGCTGGCGGTACTGCAGAAATACCGGTCATCGGCATGCCTCATATCACGCTTGGTGTCATGAATCTCGCCAGTGTTCCTGGCGTGACAGTTCCGTTCTTTGCTTCATCAGATCCCGCTGAACCAGTTGTAGCCCTGGTCTTCCCAATACCCGCCCGGGTTGTCGTTGCTGACGAAAATCTCGACAACATGCTTGGGGTTTTTGAAGCCCAGTTTGGTGGGGACCCGAACCCTCAGCGGATAGCCGTACTCGGGCGGCAGCGCCACGTCAGCGTAATCCAGTGCCAACAGCGTCTGCGGGTGCAACGCAGTCGGCATGTCCAGACTGGAGTAGTAACGATCGGCACATTTGAAACCGACAAATTTCGCTGTGGTGTCGGCGCCGATGTGTTCCAGGAAGGTTTTCAGCGGTACACCTCCCCATTGCCCGATCGCGCTCCAGCCCTCAACACAGATCAGCCGAGTGATATCGCTGCGTTGCGGCAGCTTGCGCAAGCTTTCGAGTGTCCACGGCGCCTTGTCCCTGATCCGGCCGGAGACGGCGAGCGAGTAACTGGTCAGGTCTACTTCAGGGATATCGTCCTGACCATAGAAAGCGTTGAACGGAAACGGCTTGGTGATCTGCGCGCGGGCGAAGGTCGGCGCCAGTTTCCGTCCACTGAACAGCCACGCCTGGACCCGGTCGTTCCAACGCGACATGGCCCAAAGCACTTTGTCGACCTGATCGCCGTCCTGCAGGTTGCAACCGGTCAGCATCGACACCGCGCCCACCGTCAGGCCGGCCCGAAGAAAATGCCGGCGCTGAATGTTTTCCAGTTCAAGCTGTTGCGCAGGTTCAATCCTGACGCGCTGACGCGTTGTTATTTTAAATTCAGTCATGACCCATTTTTCTCGTTATTAGGCGTCCGCACTCCACCCGTGATCATTGGCACCAGGGTTTTTGGTACCAGAATCACCAAGACCAGGTGAATCACTACAAACGCTGCAATCATCGCCATGGCCGCAAAATGTACGTAACGAGCAACGTCATAGCCGCCCAGTAACGCGACCAGCTCTTGAAGTTGAACCGGTTTCCAGATCGCTACACCCGAGATCACGATCAGTACACCTGCCGCCAGCACGATCCAGTACATCAGGCGCTGTACTGCGTTATAGACACCCTTTTCATGCACCAGCCGAAAGCGCAAGGCATCGGTCAGATCATGCTTCAATGCGGCAATGCCGATGGGCAGCAGCTCACGTTTGAAATGACGACTGGCCAACCCGTACAGCACATAGATTGCGCCGTTGATCAGCAGCAGCCACATGAACGCAAAATGCCAGGCAAGTGCCCCGCCCAGCCAACCGCCCACGGTCAATGACACCGGAAACCTGAAACTGAACAGTGGCGAGGCGTTGTAGATAGCCCAACCGCTCATGAACATGCAGACCATGCAGGCCGCATTGAGCCAATGGGTGAGGCGAACCGGCCAGGGATGCAGTTTCTTCTGTCTCACGTGGTTCCCCTTGCAAGCCTTCCGTGTAGCGGAGCGTTGCCAGACGGCAACGCTCAAGCTTTCTCAGATGATTACATCGGTGGCTGGAAGCCATCCTTGCCGACTGCAATGCCGCGTGCGGTGCCATCTGCAGCGGGGAACACGACAATTTTGGTGCCTTTGACCAGTTCATCGGCCTTGCCGGGCTCGACATAGGCGATGGGCACATCATCCGGTACGACGATCTGCTTCTCGCCGCCCTGGTAGTTGACGGTCAACGTGCGGCCGTCGGTTTTGGACAGTTTGCCCACGGTGCCGTTGGTCATGGTGCCAGTGCTGCCGTCTGCGTTCTGCCAACCGTAATGACCTTCGCCGCTGCCCTTGAGCCTGGCGTCGAATACCGTGACCTCAAGCGCCTTCAAGGTTCCGTTGGCCTGCGGGATGGCCGCCGAGCCGATGAAGCTGTCGGATTTGATCGAGTCGATATTGGCCTTCGATACCCGGCTGATACCGGTCTTGTCAGTCAGTCCGATCGTCTGCTGGGCGCCAGAGCGGACAGTGAAGGTCAGCGTGTTGTTGCTGACGCTTTCCACCGTACCGCGCAGTGGTTTGATGACCGGCATGTCGGCGGCGGTGGCAATGACGGCAGCGCTGAGCATCACCAAACCGAACGTGGTAGACAGGGCGTTTTTGAGTTGCATGGCGACGATTCCTCATGGGTTGATGTGTCGCCATCCTCGACCGCAGACCGGGACGTCACGATGACCGTCGAATGACATTTTTGTCATTCGCCAACCCTGACCATGTATGACAGAAATGTAACCGACTGCGCCCGCTCATCCCGTTACACTGCACAGCCGAGATACCGATGTCGCGGACTTAACCCCGTCATGAAGAAACCCGAGCGCGCCTGACGATGCATATCCTGCTGATCGAAGATGACACCAAAACAGGTGAGTACCTGAAAAAGGGGCTCGGTGAGTCCGGTTACAACGTCGACTGGACCCAGCATGGCGCTGACGGCCTGCACATGGCCTTGCATACGACCTATGACCTGATCGTGCTGGACGTGATGTTGCCCGGGATTGACGGGTTTCAGATCATCGAGCTGTTGCGCGCCAGACAAGACGTACCCGTGCTGTTCCTTACCGCGCGCGACCAGTTGCAAGACCGCATTCGCGGTCTGGAACTGGGCGCCGATGATTACCTGATCAAACCTTTTTCGTTTACCGAACTGCTGTTGCGCATCCGCACTATTCTGCGCCGCGGTGTCGTGCGCGAAGCCGACCATTTCCACCTTGCCGATCTCGAACTGGATCTGGTCCGGCGCCGCGTGACCCGCCAACAACAGGTGATCGTGCTGACCAACAAGGAGTTCGCCCTGCTCCATCTGTTTCTGCGTCGAGCCGGCGATGTGTTGTCCAGGACACAAATCGCTTCGGAAGTCTGGGACATGAATTTCGACAGCGATACCAACGTGGTGGACGTCGCTGTCAAGCGCCTGCGCAACAAGGTCGACCAGCCCTACCCGATCAAGCTGATCCATACCATTCGCGGTATCGGCTATGTCTGCGAGGTGAGGCCATGCGGTCCCGACGCCAACCCTCGCTGACGCTGCGATCGACCGTGGCGTTTGCCATGGTCGCGATGCTGGCCGTGGCCGGCGCGGGCTTCTATCTGTATCAGACGATGAAGGCCTCGGTATTGGTCTACAGCGATCACGCGGTGATGGGCCGTCTGGAGCATTTTCGCAAGCTCCTGCATTACGAACTCGCCATCGAAAAGCTGCGCGACAGCCCGCAGATTTTCAAGAACATGCTCGACAGCGAAGACGACATCTTCATCATTGAAGAGCCGGGGCAGCCACCGGTCATCCAGGTCAATCCACTCAACGTCACGTTGCCTGAACTGCCGGTGATCGGCCAGGACACAAAGCTGAGCGTCAGTGATCTGCGCAGCGGCGTGACCGACTCGGGAACAAGGCTGCGCGCCGCCTCCGTAGTCACGACGTCGGGTGGCCGTGTAGTCCGATTGACGGCCGCCCACCTTATGGGCAAGGAAATGGCGATGCTTGCAGCGTATCGCGAGCGCATCTACCTGGCCGTGGCCCTGGCCTTTCTGGCAACCGCGTTGCTGGGTTATCTGTTATTGCGTCGCGGGCTGCGTCCGCTGCGCAAAATGGCCGCCCATGCCGCAGCCATAACGCCTGAGCGTCTGCACAGCCGCATGGACAGCGCCGATACGCCGGTTGAATTGCAACAGCTGAGTGACGCCTATAACGCGATGCTTGATCGTCTTGCCCAGGGTTATCAGCGACTGACGCAATTTTCCGCCGACCTTGCCCATGAAATCCGCACGCCGGTCGGGTCGTTGATGGGACATTGTCAGGTTGCCCTTCGCCAACGCCGTAGCGAGGACGAATATCAAGCGCTGATCGCTTCGAACCTTGAAGAACTCGAACGGATCTCGCGCATCGTCGAAAGCATTCTGTTTCTGGCGCGCGCCGATGAAGCGCAAGCCGTAGTGGAGCGCCAGCAACTGTCGCTGCATGACGAATCACAGCGCATCGCTGAGTATTTTGAGGGCTTGGCTGAAGAGCGGCGAATGAGCTTCCAAATAACGGGCGATGGTATCGTGCTCGCTGACCCCTTGCTGCTGCGCAGAGCGTTGAGCAACCTGGTGGCGAACGCTGTTCGCTACGCTTACGAGGGCACCGAGATTCTGATACGGGTATTGGAAACCCACGGAGGTGCCCGGATTGAAGTGGAGAACCAAGGGCCGGTGCTGGGCGACGAAACCCTGGGCAAACTCTTCGACCGCTTTTACCGTGGCGATGCGTCTCGGCACCAGAATTCCGACTCCTACGGGCTTGGCCTCGCCATTGTCGTGGCCATCATGCAACTGCATGGCGGCCACGTGGGTGTCGAACAGCCAAGGGCCGGGACTATTCGTTTTTCGCTGTCGTTCCCTTGAGCTGCTCGAACGGTGCAAACTGTTCTTCGCCCGCTGCGGGTACCCAATCTTTTAACGGCGTCAGGAAATGCATTTCAAAACGACGTGACAGGAACGCCCACTTCCCGTCCCGACGTTCAAACCTGTCGTGGTAAAGACCGCTGACTTGCACCGGGCCTTTTTCAATGTCATGAAACAGGCAATCCGCAGCTACCGTGCCCACTGCGCTGTCACCCTCGATTTCAATCAGCGGGTTGGCCATCCAGTGGTGCATATGGGGCATCTGGCGCCAGCTGTTTTGCGCCATCGCCAGGATTTCGTCACGGTTTCCAGCCTGGCCAAAACCCGGTAGATCCAGTGTCGACTCTTCGTGCCAGATTGAGCTAAGAAGCGAGGCGTCGATGCGGTCGAAAGCATTGGCGTAGGCGCTGATCAGCGACTCGATGGCGGCGCGACTTTCCAGGGCGTCCAGTCGGGCTGTCAGTTGTTCATTGTTCATGATGAGGTTTCCTGCAGGGGCTGCGCATAAGCGAGGAAGGCAGCCCTGCGCGAGGGCTGCGCTACGGTTGAGCACGTGGTCAGACCTGCGACAGGCCGCCGTCGACCATCAACTCCACACCGTTGACATATTTCGCATCGGCAGACGCAAGAAACAGCGCCGACGAGGCGATTTCCTCAGGCTCGGCCATGTACCCCAATGGCGTGATCTGCTCGACGTGCTGACGCAGCGCGGCGACGTCGGTTTCGCTCATCTTCAAGCCGTTATCCATCAGCGGTGTGCGGGTGAAGCCAGGGCTCAGGACATTCGCTCTGATCTTGCGACCTTTGAGTTCGTTGGCCCACGTCCTGGCAAAGGAACGTACCGCGGCTTTGGAGGCGTTGTAGAGGCTCAGTCCTTCCATGCCATTGCTGGAACAGATAGAGGCCGTCAGCACGATCGAAGCGCCATTTTTCAACAATGGCATCAACGTCTGTACAGTAAAAAAGACTCCCTTTACGTTGATGTCGAACATGTTGAAATAGGCGGCCTCGGTGGTCTCGCCCAGCGGGTTCTTTTCACAAATACCCGCATTGGCAAACACTGAGTCCAGTTGATCGCCGTGCGCCTCAATCGTCGCCTTGAGCTCGTCCAGATCAACCTGGCGCGCGACATCGGAAATGACCGCGACCGCCCTGTCGCCAAGCTTGGCCACCGCAGCCTCCAGCGTGGCTGCAGAACGCCCGGTGATGTAAACGCGCCTGGCGCCCTCGGCAATCAAACCCTGTGCAATCGCAAATCCGATCCCGGTGGACGCGCCGGTGACGACTGCGACCTGATCAGCGAATTTACCTGACATAACTGACTCCTCGATTTCGGTTGTGTGGCTCGACTGGAACCACAGTGCGGCCATTTTGCGAGGAGGCAGGGGCGCAGCGGCACTGCCATAAATGAACATTGGCCGTTCATTTATGTGAGGCGTCAGCCAGGGTTTGATCGTTTAGATTGAAGTCAGCTTATTCAAAGCATGACTCGCAATCGAAAATATTCTGGAGCCGAAGGGTTTCAGAAAGGAGACCTTATGCCTGAGAAAATAGTAGCCCTTCCGGAACAGCGGCGCTGGCTGATGTTCGCCATCCTGTTGGTCGGTGCATTCTTGCCGCCGCTGGATTTCTTCATCGTGAACGTAGCGCTGCCTTCGATTCAGCAATCGCTGGGCACGGCCTCCTCTGCCGAACAGTTGATCATCTCTTCTTACGCGGCGCTGTATGCCGTGACACTGATCACCGGCGGAAGGCTTGGCGACATCTTTGGCCGCATGAGAATGTTCTTCGTTGGCCTGATTGGCTTTGCCGTCGCCTCACTGATCTGCGGTGTCGCCGAGTCACCCTGGGTGTTGATCGCCGGACGCTCGCTGCAAGGCGTGACGGCCGCTGTCATGGCGCCGCAGGCACTCGCTTCAGTGCAGGCGATATTCCCTGAGTCGGAAAAACCCTTGGCGTTGAGCCTGTACGGTGCGGTGTTTGGTTTGGCGTCGGTAGTCGGCCAGGCACTTGGCGGGATTCTGATCTCGCTCAACCTGATGAACCTGGGCTGGCGGTCGATATTTCTGGTGAATCTACCGATTGCGTTGCTGGTCATTCTGATCGCCATCCCCGTGGTCAAGGAAACCCGCGCACCCCAGACCAGCAAGCTGGATCTGGGTGGAACGCTGTTGTCGATGGTGACGCTTGCGGCGCTGATCGTTCCACTGATCGAGGGACGTGAAGCGGGCTGGCCGTGGTGGGCCTGGCTGTCGCTGGCGGCGGTGCCACTGCTGGCCTGGCTGTTCTGGCGCTACGAAGCCCGCTTGTATCAAGCGCAAGGCGCGCCGTTGCTGAACCCTGCTGCACTGCGTGCGCCCGGGCTGGGCCGGGCATTGCTGGTGGCGCTGACTTTTTACGCGATCGGCGTGTTCTTCCTGCTGTTTTCCATCTATTTACAGGGAGCGCTGCATACGAGCCCGCTCAGTGCAGGTCTGGTCTTTCTGCCATTCGGCGCTGGTTTCTTGCTGGGGCCGCTCGCCACCCATCTATTCCGGCGTTTGCTGGGGTCTTATGTGAATCCCTTCGGAATGGCACTCGAAGTGCTGGGGTTCGTGCTATTGGCCTGGCTCGTGGCGCACACGCCAACCGCCGTCACGCCCTCTGCGCTGTCCCTTGCCGTGATTCTCTTTCTGATCGGTTTCGGACAAGGACTGGCCCTTCCGACATTGATGCGCATGATCACTGGACGCGTGGCACCGGCGTATTCCGGCATGATTGCGGGCATCACCAGTTCCACACTGCAAATCAGCACGGCACTGAGCGTAGCGATCATCGGTGGCATTTTTTACACGCTTCTGGGCAAGGACACGGACGCGGCGGCCATCACCCACGCCTTCACCGTCGCCATACTGTGCATCGCTGCGTGTCTGGTGGTAGGCGCAGGACTGAGTCTGAGTCTGGCGCGCCAATCTGCTGCAGAGCTGCAAACGGCGGCCATGCAGCCGGCAGAGTGAATCAACCGCCTGCCTGAGTGCCAATCATGACGGAGGCCAGGTCGGCAAGCGCGCGCAGACTGTCCATCTGGCGCATGTCCTGGTGGTAGCCCATCCAAATGTCGCGGCCTGGTGGCGGTTCATCTGAATCGATCAGACGCAGCGCCGTCAACTGGTCGCCCAAAGCGCGGGGCAATACCGCGACGCCCTGCCCCTGCGCACACATTTGCGCCTGGACTGTGCGACTGCTACTGGTAAACACGGTACGCGCCAGAGGGTAACGCTGCTGCAGCCACTGCACATCGGGATAATGAGACTGGGCAACACTCATGGTGATCAGACCCAGCCCGGCGCCCTGTGGCTCAGGGTCAGCAGATCCAACGGCTGCGTATAACCCGTAAGTCAGGGAGATCAGCTTGCGGTGCACGATATCGGGTTCGGTGAACGGAACGATTCGAAACGCGATGTCGGCGTCGCGGCGAGCCAGATCAAACAATCGATGCCCGGCAATGACCTCGGGCACGATCAATGGATAACGCCGGCCCAGTTCACTCAGCACCGGGGCCAGCACATAACAGGCGAACCAGTCAGCGCAGGAAATGCGCAGCACACCTTCGGGCTGTGCGCTGTCCCCCGCGAGGCGCCTTTCGATGGCCAACGCACTTTGCTCCATTTCCTGCGCGAGGCTGAGGAGCTTCTCGCCGCTGTCGGTCAACACGAGACCTTGGTTGGTACGCAGGAAAACGGGTTGGCCACTGAACTGTTCCAGCACCTGCAAGCGCCGCCCCACGGTCGGATGGCTGACCCCCAACAGCTTGGCGGCAGCCCCTAATGACCCGCTGCGGGCAATCGCGAGAAAGACCCGCACATCACTCCAGTCCATGCTCCGCCCCCGTACAAAAATGAACAGTGAGAGTGCAGCAATGGCAGTGCCGTAGCAATCCCGTGCCCGACATACTTGTCTGCATTCACCGTCGTCGAATACCAACCGGAGACTGCAAATGAAGATTGGTTTTATCGGAGTGGGATGCATGGGCAGAGCCATCATTCCACTGCTCGTCCGCGCTGGCCATCACGTCTCGGCATGGAACCGCAGTCAGGCGGCGATCAAGGATCTCGAAGGCATCAGCGTTATCGAAACGCCGGCCTCGGCGTTCCAGCAAGAGGTAGTCATCACTCTTCTGGCCGATGATGCCGCCGTCAGGCAAGTGCTGCTCTCCAGCGCTGTTCTGGAAACTGCAGACAAAGCTTGCGTGCATGTCGTGATGTCGACCTTGTCGCCTTCGCTGATGTTGGAGTTGCAGCGCGAACATGAAGCCGTCGGCATGCCATTGATCGCGGCGCCGGTCTTCGGCGTGCCCGCCGTGGCGGCCAAGGGCGAGTTGAATATCCTGGCGGCCGGATCGCAGGCCGCTGTCTCGACCGTCCAACCGCTGTTCGACCTGCTCGGGAAAAAAACCTGGTATCTGGGCGACCAACCTGAACAGGCCTGTATCGCGAAAATCGCCGGCAACATGATGATCACCCAAGCCATCCAGTCGCTGGGCGAAGCCAGCGGACTCGTTCAACGCCACGGACTGAGCCCTTCGATTTTCATCAAGCTCATGACCCAGACCCTGTTCGCCTGCCCCAGTTATCAACGTTATGGGCAGAACATCGTCAGCAGCAATTTTGAACCGGGATTCAAACTGTCGCTTGGCCTCAAGGATATGAATCTGGCGATCGATGCGGGTCGTCTCAAGGGGCTGGAGTTGCCAGCGGCGGATGCCGTGCGATTGAAAATGACGTCGGCGGTAGCCAGGGGAGATGGCGACAAGGACTGGTCGGTTTTTGCTCAGCAGACGAATCATTGAGAAGCTCTTTCGAACACCTGTCACGAGGTCATTCATGGAAAACTCCGACATCGCGCGTCAACTCTCAACATTCAGGAAAACCATCGACAATATCGACGCCGCTCTCATCCACCTGCTCGCGGAACGGTTTCGCTGTACCGATGAGGTCGGATTGCTCAAGGCCCGATATCAGTTGCCTGCGGTAGACGAGGCCAGAGAGCAGCAGCAATACCAGCGTCTGGCAGCACTTGCTCAGGAGGCCGAGCTGGATACGGCCATCGTGCAGAGGCTGATGCAGTTGGTCATTGGCGAAGTGGTCGAGCGCCACAGGCAGATCGCCGCCAGGCATGCCCCGGCACCCGCCAATAACCCTGACCCTCGGGCCTGACCCCGGCGCCACTTATCGAAGCAATCAGACAAACGAGCAGAACCGCATGAAATGGCCAACGATCGAGCAAATTCGCAGCTTCACCGATTTACCCTATGGCTACAGTTGGGATTACCTGAAACGTGAGGAGATCAATGTCGCGACAGATTTTTTCCGGACATGGTTTCCCTCCATTTCGGTGGGGTTGGCAAGCCCGTTTCTGGACCAGCAGTTCTACGCAGACAACGTGGTGCTCGAAGACGATCCGGATCGAGGCATATTCGCTACCGTCGTCCGCCAGAACGATGAGATTGTCGCTATCGCCACGTGGGAAAAAATTGACGGTGCTGACGTTATTTTCGGGCGGGTCGGCGCGGTAGCCAAACCGCACAGACAAGCCAGACTGGCCGTTGCGGCCCAGGACCTGGGAGAAAAAATCGGCACGTTCATGGGCGCGGGGCTGATCTATGGCATGGCAACAACCCGCACGCCGTATATGCAACAAGCACTGGAGCAAGCCGGTTACAAAGCGGTAGGGATAATGCCTGGCCTGGACCGGGAAGAAACAGCACCTGGAATCGTGCGCAGGGTTTACGAAGTCATCTACGTAAAACGGCTCGCACCACACGCCGACTTTCTCATTCCTGCCGGTCATAACCTTACCCCTACAGTCGCGCGACTTTACGCAGATATATTTCAAGGTGATGACGACACGAACTGACGAGCCAGCCTAGCAGCGAACCAACCATCGAAATGCTTCTGATCAGTAACGCTACCGGCTCGCGCCTTTTGCATCGATCGAGGTAGCCACATTAGGTAATGAGTTCAAAAAGACTCAGCAGCGGCTAAAAGCACCTGTGGGGTTGATTAATAGATGAGAAGTGAACTGAGTGGACGCGGCTCTGGCCCCTGAGTTAGCTTTCGTAACCGTTCTAACTTGGGGCTCCGCAATCATGACTGACCGTCAGATCATTGTTCCAGATGGCATGAGATTGATCTACGAGCGCGCGGGTTATGCACCAGCAGTAAAGGTAGGAAAAACTCTCTACTGCGCGGGTCAGGTAGGCAGGACGCCGGAATTATCCGTCATTGAAGAACCTGAGCAGCAGTTTTTAGCTGCATGGGACAATCTCCGGATCGTCTTGGAGGCAGGTGGCTGTAAATTTGAAGATGTCGTAGAAATGACAACTTACCACGTCGACATGCACCGTCACATGCCAATTTTCAGACGCGTAAAGGATAAAGTATTTCCGAGAAGCACTTGTGCATGGACCTGCATTGGTGTCAGTGAATTAGCTCGACCTGGCCTTCTCGTGGAGATCAAGTGCGTCGCAGTAGAGCGATAACCCTCTGACAAGAACCTGCATATCCAGGTCTTAAAATGGGTGACTACGCATGCGGTGGTAGATTCAAAATTACACTTGCCTGCTGCATCGGTAGGCGCGTGATAACACTTTACGCCGACGGCTAATACTGACTGGAAGCAGGCGCCAATCAATTCCGATGCGAGCAGAAAAATGCCTATCAGCGGATATCCTTAGCACTCGCTAAACGCAAATCCAAAGTCATCGCTTGACACTTGTGCCGCTTCGTTAAGTCGTTGGCGCAGCGCAGCCGTTAGCTGCCTCTCCACCACCCACGGATCCGACAGCGCGGCGAGTTGTGGCGCCAATTGCGGCGACAGGCTCATTAGCGAATGATTAAGCGATCGCGCCGTTTCAAAAGCGGCTTTCTGCACAAAGCTGATTTCCACCAGCTCCCCCTGCGCCTTGCGAAACTCCATCTCAGCCATCCGCGCCAAGTAGTGCTCGCGATGTGCACGCGCTTTCTGAAAGTCCGGGGACTGCCCTTGCGCGGGATCAACGGGCGGCGGCGCAGCCATGTTGGTCGGTTCGGATTGTGTAGCGACGTGGCTGTACACATTACGCTGAAGCCGCTCCTGTTGGTGGCGAGCAGCGACGGCAGCCTTGCTCGGGTCAGCGGTATCGCGGATCAATGCTTCGGTGGCCAGAACGTCGACCTGCTTGCCATTGGGGACAGGACCAGTCGACCGTTTTCCTTCAGCCAGGTGATGTAACTCGGTGAGCGGCCGATGTGTGCGGCGAAGGCGCTCTTGGATAGGTACGTGGCTGCGGTCATAAGCCCTCCTTTTCAGCGGCTTTTCAATGAATGCTTTCAAGATTTCAGTGGATTGAAATTTCAGTAAGCTGGTGGGCCTCCCACTAACAAGATCCCGCGGGTTTCCGACCCCGTGTCCTTTGGAAGTCCCCAGGGTCCCCGGCGGTTTTCCGCCCGGTCCGGTCGCTCGACTGCCATGCCCTGCCCCCATCCCTTTGGAAAGACGGACATCCCTGCAAAGGTTTCAGCTAGAGAGATCTCGCGAGTTCGATAACCCGTGTAGGGGGCGGCCCTCGGGGAGGACCCGTGAAATCTGCGCCCTACCCGGCCTGCCCGGCTCATGCCTTCGGCTCGGCCTCGCTCAGGTCGAGCCGCTTGGCGACCCAGCGTTCGTACAACCCGATGGCGACGTCCGCGCCGGCCATCGCTGTTAGGCAACCCAGGGCGCCCGCCGTCCAGATCGACAGGCCCGCGCCGAACAACAACATCATCGCCGACACCCCGCAAACGATGCAGGCACCGGACCGAAGTGCTAGCCGGCGCAATAACGCGCAGCCTCGCGCCCCATCCTTGTCAGCGCGCCACATCTCACCGGATACACCGCCAACCAATGACAGGGCAATCACCATCCAGATCGGCATCTCTGCCAGTGCCTGTTGCTCGTTCGTCATTGCCCTACCCCTTAAACAAAAAGACCCGGCGCATTGGCCGGGTCAGGTGGTGGGTGGTCTGCCGCGCTTTGCGGTCGCACCCATCGAAGATGGCCCCTTTTTACAGGTCGATTCTGGTGGCAGCAAGACCGTTTTAATGCCACCCGGTGAATGTGTGGCTTACGCCCGGTGAACGGCTGGCGAATGTCGGTGAATATCTATCCCGGCTGTCTTTTGCTTTTCTGGCGTCCCACGCGTCCCACCTCTCTAAAACTAGGTGGGACGTCCGAAAGCCCCGCAGATTGGGGCTTTGCCCCACCGTCCTACTTTTAACTCTCCTTTCTCGTTATAGAGAGAATATTTAAAAACACGCGTGCGCGTGAACACGCGCATTGATGCCCGCTACGCATACACGGGGAGCGCAACGCCGCGCTCCTCGAAGTGCCCGAACATCTGCGCGAGCTGACCAGACGCCACTGCCTGAATGCCTGGAATCACCCGGCACGACAACAACGCAAGGAGGCTAGACAAGGCCATGAGTAACGCTGCACAGAATCCGCTTCGCCTGCATCCGGCGCCCGAATCGGCCACCGTCGAACTGCTCTATCGAATCTTCGGTGACGTCCTGATCCCGCTAGAAAAAGTCCGCGAGCAGTACTTTCGCAATCTCAACGAGCAGTCGTTCGTGACGGAGATCAACAGCGGCCGGATCCAGCTTCCCATAACCACGCTGGACACAAGCCGCAAGGCGTTGAAGTACGCGCACATCCGCCATGTTGCCTCGCTGATCGACATCCGCGCCTACAAGGCTGATGAAGATATGCAGCGACAGCAGGACGGCCAACGCCAAACGGCCCCCACACCACTGACGGCTGTCACCACCAGCCAACGACAACCCTAGGAGCACACCACATGATGACCCCAATACAAATCGGTGCACTGCTCATCCTGATAGCTCTGGCCGCCCTGCTGCTCAGGGGCGGTTACATCATAGGCCGCAGCGATGGCCTGGAGACCGGCCTGCGCGAGGGTGAAGACATCCAGCGCGCCGCAAGCGCCAAAACCATCCGCGAGCTTCGAGCCTCCCTGCAGTTCATCCGGGCCGATCACACTCGCTTGGCACAAACCTGCAAACGACTTGAAGCAGCCCCCCTCTTCTGCCCGGCCGAGCACCAGACGCTGGTCGCCATCGGCGAGTTGCTGCGGATCGCCGCCGAAACCTTCAGCGCCTTTCGTACCGGCACGAAGCTCGAGCGTGATGCCCGATCGATGCGCGAACAGGCACTTGCAATGGCTGCGCAGCTGCAACCAGGAATCGAGGGCAGCAAAGTCGCACAGCAAGCGCATTCGAAGCGCTCTGTATTTCCTAGCAAGGAGGCAGCATGAACATTCAATTTCTTAGCCATGAGCAGGTCTGCGAGTTGACTGGAGCCAAAACTAAAGCCGGTCAGATTACTGTACTGAAGCGTAATGGCATTCGTCACACCATCAAGCGCAATGGCTGGCCCTGCGTGATTGCCTCGGCGCTAACAGGGGTAACTACAAACGCACCAGAAGTTCCGACGTGGCAGCCACGCTTGGTGGGATAAATGGGACGAAGACCAACAAAGCCGGGAAGCATTCCTCGCCTACGCGAGAGAAAACGCGGCAACACCACCTACTACCTTTATGACACTGGCGGGAAACCACGCAAGGAAATCCCGCTGGGTACAGATTACGGCCTAGCCATCTTGGAGTACGCAAAGCTCGGAAAAAGCCGCGTTTCTCAAGCTCTGACACAAACCGTACTTACCTTTGCATACGTGGCCGGGCTTTATATGAATGAGGTGGTACCCACGAAAGCCCATGCCACCCAGAAGGACAACGCGCGCGAACTGAAAAATCTTCTCCTGTTCTTCAACGACCCACCGGCCCCTCTAGAAGCAATCGAACCGAAACATGTCAGCCAGTACCTTCGTCATCGCGGTAAGGCAGCTCCTATTCGTGCAAATCGGGAAAAAGCGTTACTCAGCTCCATTTGGAACTTCGCTCGCGAGAACGGCTACACATCCTTGGCAAATCCGTGCTCAGGCGTGAAGGGTAATAAAGAAACCGGTCGCGACATATATGTTGAAGACGACGTCCTTGCCCGAGCCTACCAGCATGCCGATCAACCATTAAGAGATGCTTTGGACCTGTTCTATCTAACAGGTCAGAGGGTCGCTGACACATTGAAGATGGATGAGCGCGACATAAAGGACGGAAAGCTCTCCGTCCAGCAAGGCAAAACTGGGGCTAAACGAAGGATCGAAATCATTGGTGAGCTCAAAGTCGTAATAGATCGAATCATGGCGCGAAAGACCGGACAGAAAATCAGATCAACACGCCTGGTAGTAATCGACTCTGGGCAGCCGATGACGACCAGCATGCTCAGAAAAAGGTTCGATGACGCCAGGGAAGCAGCCGGGATTCCAAAAGCAGAATTTCAGATGCGCGACCTACGAGCAAAAGCGGCCACGGATAAAGAGGAGTCAACAGGGAACATCAGAGAAGCTCGAGACCAACTTGGGCACACCACCGTAGGGATGACAGAACAGTACATCCGTATGCGGAAGGGCATGAAGGTCACCCCTACGAGGTGACTAACGGTCACGAATTGCGGAAAAGATTTTTTGATTGCGGAAAAAAGAACTAAGGGCTTGCATGAGGTATGTCATGCAAGCCCTTGATATTCATGGTGCCCGAAGCCGGAATCGAACCGGCACGCCCTTACGAGCGGGGGATTTTAAGTCCCATGCGTCTACCAGTTTCGCCATTCGGGCGGTAGCGCGGTGTTGCTTTGCTCAGCCTTGCGGTTGCGATCCTGACAGGATGGCCGCTTGAAAAGCCGAGCGGGGAATATATACATCACGTCCCGGTGAAGCAAGTTTGGAGTGCGCGATTTGAGAACTAAATATCGCTGACCGAGGAAAATCAAAAAGCCTCAGAAATCAGGGAGCTACGGAGTTTGCTTGAAGTAGACGCCGAGGTTACTGGCAAATCGCAGCAACCCGACTGGAAATTGAGACGATAAACTCAAAAGATTCAGACGCTCACCATCACCTTAGCTGCACGGGTGACAGATGTTTCATCGATTGAGATTATGAGCAGGCAACCCAGGACTGGACGGGATGTCTACGCTAAAGGATGGCGCCGAAATCAATAATCAAAGGGTAATCAGCACGCCCCCCCCTTCAACCACGATCACGCCTCACAGAAGTCACCAGAGCAGTGCTCAGGGATGTACAAGCAATCAGGAGATTTGATTCCATGCAAATGAGTGACACCGTTCTAAAAGCGTCTTTAAGCCAAGAGGAGCGCTCGGCGATCGCCGAGATCGAAGCGACCACCAATATCCTGCAACTTGTCACCCGTCTGACCGGTACACGCTTTGCCGGCATCGCAAAATTCACTGAAACAGAGTGGATCGTTTGTTCGGCGTACGATCCGATTGAACTGGGAATAAATGTCGGCGATACGCTGGATCTGGAGACTACCCTTTGCAGTGAGTTTCGACGAAATCCGCAAGCCCTCTTCCTTCCACAAATCAGCCAGGATGGAAGACTTTCGTCACGTCCTGTGGTGAAGCAGTATTCAATTGAAAGCTACGCAGGCGCGCCTGTTTTCCTGCCGGACGGGAGACTCTGGGGTGCCTTATGTGCTCTGGACTCAAGGGCTGTTCTGTTTGACAACCCCGATCTTGCAGAGACATTGACGCTGTTCGCGCGGCTCATTGGCTGCATCTTTTTCTCGAATCTCACGGTGGAAGGTGCCAGCCACATCCAGACCGGATCGTGCTTGACTGATTGACCCTCCGCAAACAGGTGAGCACCACACTTTTCTGCAGACAACAAAAAACCCCGTAGATCATTGATCTACGGGGTTTTTGATAGTGGAGGCCGAGGTCGGAATCGAACCGGCGTAGGTGGATTTGCAATCCATTAATAAACCTAGGCAAATTAATAGGTTAGCTATATTTCCGTTCCGCAGGCGACCGATTTTGATCACGCTACAGGCCACGTATCGCGTGGCCTGAGACTTTAAATGCGGAACACTTTACCGTTACCGCCTGCGCCTCTCGTCGCCACGCTCTCGCTCAGGTGGAAGCCTTGGATTACTGTATATGCAAACAGTATTCAGCAAGGCATCCCCGTGGACCCCCTCTATATAGAAGACACCGACGATTGGCTCGGCAATCCGACCCCGCTCGAAACCTGCCGGCACCACCTGCGGATGTACGAGAACGAATTCGAGGCTCTCACCCTCAAGCTCCAGCGAGCGCTGGCGAATATCGAAGGCCTGGTCAGAGACCATGACGCGCTCACGGAAGAGAGAAACTCTCTCAGGGCAAAGCTTAAGCACACCGAAAGCGATTTACTGAGCGAAAGGCGAAGATTCGCCCTGATCGAGCACAATAGAGACCATCTGTTCAATGAAAATCAGCGCCTGCTTAGAGATGCTCGAGATCGCGAGGAGCTGGCAGGTCATGGCGAATGTTGCGCCGAAAAAGGTTTGTGACGAAGCCAGCGCTGGCGGGTCTACGCTGAATCAGATCCAGCCGAGGGCATGGCAATGTGCGGACGACTTTCCCAGTACAGCGGCATTCGCGACTTCGTGGCGGCGCTCAGCATGCCGAACGCGCTCATCAACTCGACCGGCGAGCAGCCCTTCGAGCGGTACAACGCCGCGCCGACCACTCAGCTCGCCCTCTTCCACCAGGAAGGCAAGTTTTTGCACGCAGACATGGTGCGCTGGGGATGGCGCCCGCACTGGGCGAAAGACCGCGCTGCGCCAATCAACGCCCGCGTGGAGAAAGTCGCCCACGGCCCATTCTTCCGCGCGATATGGCCGAACCGGGCAATCATCGCGATCAACAATTGGTTCGAGTGGGTAGACGAAGGCGGGCCGAAGAAGCAGCCCTACCTGATCAGGCACCGCAACCAGTCCCCAATCCTGTGCGCCGCGATTGGCCAATACCCGAACGAGTAACACGGGCCAGGCGAGCACGACGGCTTTGTGATCATCACCGCCGATAGCGCCGGCGGCATGGTCGACATCCACGACCGGAGGCCGGTTGCTCTCTCGACAGAGCTTGCCCGCGAATGGCTGGACCCGGCCACGCAGAGAGAGCGCGCCGAACAGATGGTGCTGCATGAGGGCGTACTATCCGAGGCTTTCGAATCGTTCAAGGTTGACAAGGCAGTGGGGAATGTTCGAAATCAAGGTAAAGATCTTATCAGCCCAGCTCAATAAGGATTTCATCATGGCGGGGGTCGCAGAGTCAGTTCGTAAATCATTAGCCGACTACGAATTAGGGGAGCTTGATTTCGCAATGATGCATGCTTGCATGGCGGTGGATGGGACGTCGAAAAAACTTTTCCCCGACATGCGGAAGCATAGTCATCGATTTACTCGAGTTCTCCGTGAAAATTACGACATTATAGGGCCGATGGGAATGCCGGGAATCAATCTTGAGACAACTCGTTGGCCAGTGATAATCGGAGATAATAAAGAACCAGATGTTGCGGATCTTATTTACAGCATCCACCGCTGCTCTCACGGTCACGGCGATGACCTTCCAAACGGGTTTGAGCTTATACGAGAAGCGAACAACGGGACTAAACGCGTCACAATACTTATTGAGCCCGGCAAAGTTAGACTCTCGGATTGCATGATATTTGCACTTCTAGCAATCGCAGTTACATCCCCGGTGAACGAAGGCCTACGCGCACCCGAGGCAAATTTCCTGAGTTTCAATGGCACAGAATTTCTTATCAATGATTTGTGGGGAAGGCGAGATTATTTCGTCTCTGCAATTCAAACCCTAAGCATGCCGTCGATTACCCTTGATTTGGGCAGGCTCCGGGAACTCAAGTAACATCACTCCTACGATCTAGATTCACCGAGCGAACAATCGAACATAGTCTTGGCACGCCTGCAATGCGATCAGTCCCCGGTCACCGGTGTCGGTGATGGCGATAATTCGTTGAGCATGCGCAGGGTCAAGTCGGGCTCGTACGGTTGCATGATCCACGCCGCCGGCGCCGGTGGCTTTTGGCACGTCACAGCCACTGGCTGAATCCGCGTCGATGAGGACTGACAACCGCAGATCAGCAGTGGCAAGGCGATCGCGCAGGCGATCTTGGTCACGTTGGGCATCACTCAATTTCCTGTAATGGGTTTGCTCACTGGCCGCCAGCTTCTGCTCGAGTACCAAGCGCTTGTCCTGCTCGGCCTTCTGCGCCTCAGCGCCGGCCTTGGCAAGCTGATTGAGCGTCTCGCCGTTGAGCTTGGCCTGCTCGGCCAACTGGCGGCCGTAGCGCCAGTCCTGAAACTGCCAGGCGCTGCCGAAGCCGGCGAGCGCCAGCAACAGCAAGCCGATCAACCGCCACGGCACGGTCACGCCAGCACCTCGCGCGCCTTCTTCCAGATTTCCAGACGATCCTGCAAGCCGTTCAACCCGCCGTTGATGCGGCGGGTGATGGCGTTGAAGTCATCCCGATCGGCCAAATCGTTCAAGCCCTTCTGCTTCCAGAACCACGCTGCTGACATAGCGGCATGCTGCGGCAGCTCAAGCAATTCAGGGTGATTGATCAAGTCGAGACCCAGCGCCTCGCCGCACTTGGCGTAGTTCGCCCGGCCGGTGATCTGGACCAGTCCTCGTCCGCAATACTTGCGCCCGTCGCCCGGCACGGTATTGCCCAGGTCTTCGCGTCCCTCGTAACAGCGCTGAGCGGCAGTCGGCCCCCAGATCTCACGGACGTAGCGCAGCTGGCCAGATTCATGGCCGATCTGAGCGATGAACGCGGCAACGCGCTTTGGGCCGACGATCTGGTAGTGCTGCATGGCAGTGTTCAGGGCGGAAATAAAAACGCCCGCTTGGGTGCGGGCGTTCGGTAGAATCAGCAGCAAATTTTGCGTAGTGATAGACATAGTTTCTCCACTGGTGATAGACCGCAACTCACTACAAATGGCCCGTACCCAGTGGCCACTCAGAGTTGGCTACGTATAATCAACGCCGATATATATTTAAAAAGGAACAACATGGAAACGAGGAATTTGGAGTGGCTTCAATGCCTGCGTGGCGTCGCAGCTCTATTGGTGGTCTTCACGCATGCCCGATACTTTCTACTGGGAACGCCGAGTGAAGGGCCAGCTGAAGCCGTTTTCTTTCCAGGTGCGATGGGAGTGGATCTTTTTTTCTTAATCAGTGGCTTCATCATGGCCTACACGACAAGGGATGCTGATGGAACGTTGAAGTACACTATCAAGTTTTTAATCAAGCGCGGATCGAGAATACTTCCAGTCTATCTAGTAGTAGCAATTACAGGCCTATTGCTAGTTAAAAATGGAGAGTATTTTAGCGCCCCGATACACCTTAAAGAAATACTTCTTAGCTTTATTTTCATACCAATCAATTCTAATAATCCGCCTTTTTTTGACATGCCTTGGAGCGTAGGCTGGACGCTCAATTTCGAGATGTATTTCTATTTAGTATTTGGGCTCTGCCTTATGGCTGGCAAGCATCGCTGGGCTGTGGCGATGCTTTGGCTAGTAGCATCTCTTATTATTTTACCACTTATCACTAAGGGCTATGTTTCAACGAGTGCAATGAACAATTATGGCTTCGAGTCGCGATACTTAAATCTGATAACTAATCCAATGCTCTGGACATTCCCAGCCGGAGTTATCGCGGGCCTCGCATTCAGCTCAAAGTTGAGACTACCGCGTGGCCATGTCGATTATTCAATCACGCTAATAGCCGTGGTATTCGCAATATGGTGCGCCTACTCGGGCCTTTACAAATTTCATGGAATGGACCAGTGGGGCGGACCACTTGCTATTGCTTTCATCCTGCTTTCAATATCCCGCTCCGTTGAGGCTATCAAAGCCCCTCCAGTCCTATTATGGCTAGGCAAGATATCCTTCTCGCTTTACCTTTGCCACCCGATAGCGCAGCAGGTCTTGTCCAAATTGATAACGGCTATGGGACGACCAGACTTAACACATACATGGTCGCATATATTTTTGACTACATCAGTTGCGTTGCTTCTTGCTACCATTTCCCACCACTATCTTGAAAACCGGCTCTCGGGCCATATCAGGACCCAACTATTATGTTGGGCAGATGGACATACAGAAAAGAACGGAGTCGGCAAAAAGCAATTCAACAATCCGTAGGTGCGTACGAATTAGTCGGCCATTACTCATCCACTTTCAGAATGAGCAGCGACTCTTTTCCGTAGTCGCTTTGCCGCTCGTAGTAGTCTTGAAATCTATCGTCATCCCAGCTGACAACCCCCTGAAAGGGGTAGTCTGTTGGATCTTGCGCCCCCGAAAAAACACTGACTATTCTTTTGTTAGCTTCGCTTTCAAATTCCACAAACATATCAACCCCCAGTCAGAAATCGTATCCTGTTACAGAAATAATCACTACAGATGAACCTGCAGAATTCGAAGCTGCCCACCTAACTTGCTGTGGGGTTCTAATTCTCGAGCCTGAGAAGGTAACCGTTTGTTGACCATTTGCAGCAACGGATACATTGCAAATTTTTTGCCCCGCACTCAGTTCAGAGCTGAAAAGACTCAATGACATGGCAGAGGCCGCTGTAGAAGAGACAGTCATATTCCCATCGATCGACCTTGCGTTTTTTGGAAGGCCTGCCACGGTGACGGAAAATGGACCACCGATCGCTGTCGAGTTAACTGCGGTCACCGCGCTGCCTAAATCCACGTGCCGGTCTTCTTGTTGACATGGTGCGAACAACCCCGCACCGGTGGTTGGCAGCACGCTTACCAAACCCGAAGCGACATATCCCTGGGGCAGATTCCCTAAATATATCTCAGACTGCACGGTATTCGTCGCATTAGTTGCTATAAGCGCGGCAGAGCCTGTCGATGGGTTATGGATTGCATATAAAGCAATGAATCCATTTATTGGGGCTGGAATTATATCCATCCCTCCCGCCCCAACCTGCCCCAGGTTTACGGTTTTGTTAAACGAGGAAAGCAACATAGACGCGCCGCCTAGCGCATTTTTAACAACGATTTCATCCGCAGTAACAATAGCCGTTACGGAAGCAGAAGTAATTACACAACGTAGATTTCTCGCAGTACCTACAACAGGCGCATTTGCGGGTAATCGTTTCGCAATTGATTGAATAACACGCAGCGCCGTCATGACTTTGCTGTTATCAAATCCCGCTTCTGCTTCTGCTTGAGATGCCAGCGGCCTGGTGTCGTTTATAATCAGCGAGATCGCTGCACCCAACTGGGTATTCAATTCTTCGTCGGGAACCAGGCCAGCTCTTGTGATGACATTGAGAATTTCATCAGATACTGCGTTGCCCCATTGCGCCGGAATCAGCGAGCCAGGCGTACCTGCCACAGGGTTTTCGTCAACAAACTTACCACCCACCAAACCAACGCTGGGCACGCTTTTCGGATAATCCACTTTTCTACCTCTCAGTCATAATTGATGCGCACAACGGTGTGCGCTGGAGCAGGACGCCTGATGGTGCATTCGAGCGGATTACCAGGGTTGGCTCCGAAACGCTCGCCCCAATAGCTGACGCCGAAGCGCCGGCCTTGCCGCTGGCGGCCGCCGGTGTTGAGTGTCCACATGAACTGCGCTTGCCAGGTTCCGAAGTGGGCCAAGCCGAACCGAGAGCGGCCCATGCGTGGTGCCCGGTGCTCAGTGATAGTTGCGTCCGGGTAACCTTGGCTCACAGCGATCTCAATGAAATACGTCCTGCTCTGCCCCCCGACTTCGACGAGTCTCCGACGAACCGCCAAGCGGCGATCCTCAAAAGCTGGATTCGGGCCAAGGCAAGGATCCGGCAGATCCATCACCGCCTCCCAGTCAGGCACCAGCTCACTAACCCCGGAAGGATCCATCTCGTTGAGAAGATCGACGGCACGGGCGTCGAGCCGAGAAAACTCCAGCGCGACACCGGCAAGCACCAGGTCTATCTCTGGAACGAGTTCCGGATCCCAAGCGGGGCCATGCGGCAATAAACATCGCAGCTGTCGGCGGTACTGGTCCGCAGTTCGCGCTACAGCCATGTGATGCCTCCGAACGTAAGCAGCTCGTTGGCCGCCGCAGGCACATCTGCGGATGGCACGGTCATTGAGTGATCTGTTTCACCGGCAGCACCGCTGATGGCCTCACGGATGTGGCTGATCAGTAGCTTTTCGCCCAGACCTGCCTCGCGCTCGTGCAGGTCTTTCAGGTTTGCGGTGATCGCCGCGCGCACGGCGGTTGTGTCAGGTACGGGATGGATGCTGTAGAGCACCGGTTTTAGCGTTGGGGCAAGAACGTAGAGCTCGGCGGTCACAGGGCGCAACGGCTCGATGTATTCCTTGATTTCCTGCAGCTGTGCAGGGTTAGGCACTGGCACCGGATCGTTGTCCCGCATCACAAAGAGCCCGACGGTGCCTGGCCCGAGATAGTTGCCGCGGCACCAAGCCCGGGTTACGCCCGGGAACTCCAGAGCCCAGGTCTCGTAATCGTCCGCAGATCCGCCATGCGGGATAACCCGGTAGGAGCGGATCACCCGCGCGCGAAGCGATTCGATGCTTTCCTTTTCGATGCCGCCCGAAAGCCCTGGAGCAACAACGGTGAAAGCATTCGTCACGCCGGAAACGGGCTGCACGAGAGTCAACTGAAGACCTGCGTCAGCGTTGCCGAGTGCACCTCCCGTAACCGCCGCAATCGTGGTCGTGTTGATTCCTGCAATCGTGGTGACGCCGGCGGTGACGCGATACATACGGCCATCACCCGCTTGCAGCACCACATCGACGTCGAGCACGGCGCCGGCGGCCGCGCTGAAACTGACGCTGCCTTCCGCAGGCTGTGCAGCATTGCGTGGTCGATTGAGGCGCAGCGCAGCGATACGCTCGAGGGTTTCCTCGTCTGCTGTGTCGGGCAGGATCTGTTCGGCAATCCAGTCGAGATAACCGTACAGGCCATAAGCGGCGCCGCCGAGGGTTCGCGCCAGCACCTGCGCATCGGATCGGCGCAGGGAATCGCTGGCCAGATCGCTTTGCGTGCGACTGATGAGCACCGGCAGTGAAGGTGTTTCAAACGGCATAGATCACCTGCCAGGAAGAGATGGGTTTTATTTCGATGCGGACGCCGCCTGGCACCGTGAGGATGACCGTCAGGTTTAGCCGGCTGATGTCAGCCTTCTGGCTGGTGATCTCGATCGCGATCGCGTGGCCGTCGTCCAGAAGCCAGCGCAGGGCTTCGTTCGCATAGAACTCCGCGTCGCGCTGAGTTGCGTCTGTCAGCTTCACTCGTCGCAACAGCCACAGTCGCGAGCCGATGCGGTCGTCAGCGATATCCGGGTAGCTGTCGCCCCACCAGCCGAAGAGTTCTTCATCGTCTACGGGGTCATCGGTCAGCGCTCGGCGCCACGTAAACAGACTGATCAGCACCGCGCGGGTCAGGGTTGCCTCACGATCATCGGAAAAGATCATCAGGCCCCCACCGCGGGTGGCCCGCTGTTGCCGTTGCCCGCCTGGACATCGGTGTGGATGTGCTCAATCTGGCTAACGCCGCCGGCTACCTGATCACCGGTAGAGATGATCTGCCCGGTCTGGTTGATGACCGGCGTGTCAAAGTTCACCGCGGTGGTCGCCTTGATGTTCAGCGTGGCGGTTTCGATATCGATGATCCGGCCGCGCTTGAAGTGGATCTTGTCGCCCTCGTCCGTGTAAATGGCCACCTCGCCCGGCTCCAATTCCTTGATCCGGTACCGACGGTCTGAGGCAACCACGACAACGGCGTGGGAACGATCGCCATTGAGGAACATTGTCAGCACCTCGGAGCCCGGCAACGGATTGCTGGTCAGCCCGTAGGGCTCAAAGTGCTCAACGTTGTCCTTCAGTTCGCCGGCTGTCAGCCTCACCTGCAGCGTCTGCATCATCTTCCCGGCCGCCGCGAGCACAACCGTGCCGCGCGCCATCATGCTTTTCAGGCTCATTTTTTCGGCTCGTAGTCTGCGGGGATGAGGTATTCGAAGTTGTCGGCCTTGCCGCCCTTCTTCAATTTGCGGTCTTTGTGCGGGTCGTGGGGCTCAGGTTCGAAGCCGTCCGGTGGGCCGACTTCCAACTTGGTGATCTGCCCGCCGTCGGTGAGTGTGTACCGCGTCTTTCATGTCGTCGAAACGGCAAGCAACCTCAACGCCCAGCCACTGGATACCCAACTCATTGAATGGCTGGACAAGCGCGGCACGTTCAACGCAGAACCCGAACTGAGCTCGATCAGTTTCCCGCACGAAGCCGACACCGAGGGTTACCCGCACTTGCGTGATGCCTTGCGTCAAGCACTGGAACTTGACCTCAACCGCCAAGCCGTTGAAATGGGTTTGTGGCCAGCAGGGGACGCAGCATGAACTGGATACTCACCCACAGCGGTCGCCAGTTCGATTTGGTCCACCCAACCGCTGCCATGATCTCACCGCACGATATCGCTCACTCGCTGGCCAACCTGTGTCGCTTCAACGGGCACACCCGTATGCACTACAGCGTTGCCCAGCACAGCCTTCTGGTCGCAAGCCTGGTGCCGGAAGAACACCAACTGGTTGCCCTGCTGCACGACGCGACCGAAGCCTACATTGGCGACATGACCCGGCCATTGAAGGCACTGATGCCGGGATTCCGAATCGCTGAAGAAATCATCTGGCACGCAGTATGCGATCGATTCAATCTCGACCCTCGCCTGCCTGAATGCGTAGTGCACGCCGACCTGATCGCGCTGGCCACCGAACACCGCGACCTGATGCCCAACCACTCCGGTGAGTGGGACTGCCTGCGCGGCGTGCCTCCCATGCTGGAAACCATCACCCCGTTAACCGCACCCGAGGCAGGCATTCAGTACTTCAGTCGCCTGATGGAGTTGATGCAAGCCCAACATCGGAGGGCTTGCGCATGACCGCCCTACGTCGACCGGTCCGAATTCGACACGGACAAATGCCGCCGCTGGATTTGGTCACCATCTGCGACAAATGCCAAAAGTCTCGAGCACATGGCAACCACGATAAATGCAGCAAACAACGCCAGAGCGAAGGCATCGCGAGACGGGAGGCAGATCATGGAAATTCAAAGTGAAACTCTCACAGACGAAGAGCTGGCCACGATCACTGGCTACAAAATTCCGTCATTTCAACGCCAGTGGCTTATGACCAACCACTGGGAGTTCGTCTTGACCGGCGCCCAGCGCCCAGTGGTGGGCCGGATATATGCCCGGCTAAAGCTCGCCGGGGTCAAGCCAACGGTAAACAGCTCTGTCGCTGAGACCTGGACCCTTGACTTGGCGCGCGTGGGCTGACCATGAGACAGAAGAAAACAGCCAATCGGGATCTGCCACCACGGATGATCCGGCGCACTCGGAAGAGAAAAGGCGGTACCACCTGGACGGGTTACTACTACAACGGCAGGGACGCCGACGGTAACCGCGTCGAGATCCCGCTTGGCGGCGACCTGGACGAAGCCAAGATTGAATGGGCGCGGCTCGACCGCAAGGCGACACCTAAACCGACCCACCTAATGGGCCGGATTTTCGACGATTACGAAAAGAAAGTGATTCCAACTCTGAAGCCTGGTACGCAGAGCGACTACCTTAAAGGCCTTAAGCAGCTTCGAAACGCATTTGAATCAGCCCCGATCGACGCAATCACGCCACAGGTGATTGCGCAGTATCGGGATGCGCGCACAGCCAAGGTGCGCGCCAATCGTGAGATAGCGCTGCTCTCAACCATGTTTACTTTCGCCCGCGAGTGGGGACTGACCGACAAGGCTAACCCCTGCTCCGGTTTACGCCGGAACAAGGAGACACCTAGGGATTTCTACGCCGGCGATATTATTTGGAACGCGGTGTACGAACAGGCCGGGCAGGATCTCAAAGACGCGATGGACTTGGCATATCTCACCGGACAGCGCCCAGCTGACGTGCTGAAGGCATCGACCACCGATCTCAATCATGGCTTTCTGATGGTTGGACAAGGCAAGACGGAAAAGCGACTAAGAATACGCCTCTACGACGGAGACAACGAGACAGACCTTTGCGTCTTCATCAACGGCCTACTTGATCGGCGCGCGCAAGCTGGCACCAAGTCATCAATTCTGATCACCAACCAGGCCGGACTGCGTATGAGCTACAACATGCTGCGTAATCGATGGGACGAGGCTCGTGATAACGCTGCGACGAAGGCAGCCGCCAGCGGTGACAGTGAGCTTGCCACATCAATTCGGAAGTTTCAGTTCAGGGACATCCGCCCTAAGGCGGCGAGTGACATTGAAAATATCGACCACGCCAGCCGATTATTGGGGCATTCCACTCAAGACATGACCAAAAAGGTTTACCGTCGTGTCGGCGAGCAAGTCTCTCCCACAAGATGATGCGCCTTAGCGTTGCGGCCGCATCGATAATTTTGATGCCAATATTTCAACATGCGGATATTGTTTCTGATCGAGCAGAAGCCGAAGGGAGAATTCGGTAAGTTGAGGATCTTGCCCTGCCCCATACATAATTTGCGAAATCGGTAATCTATCAACGTGGATACCAGCCATCGGACTAGGATCCAAATTAACATATGGAGTTATCCCATAAGGGCCGACACGAAACTCTACGTGATCTCGCGCCGCAACAATGTGGCATAGGCGCCATTCACCCTCCATCTCAAAAGCAGGATCCTTGAAATAAACGACGAAATGCGACACTAGACTACTTACGAACGAACACCCTTGAGCGATCAAATTGTTAACCTCGGGATCTGAACATCCTTGGGACATATTTGCGAGGGCTTCCATTGCAGGATCAAGAATATCCTCGATAATTTTGGTTTGGACGCCAATGTCATAAATGACTTTTCTCAGAACAAAAGCCTGAGATGTATTTTGTCTGTTACCGGGGCGCTGTCCAATCAGCTTGCTTATCATGCCTATCGCGAATCCGCCTCCAGACTTTGCGTAATCTCGCCACTGATTCAACCGGTCACTATGTTCACAAAAACAAGTGATGTAACAATCTATCATTCCATCGAATGAGTTAGCTGTTCGCAATAATCTATTAAGACACTCCTTAACAACCAAATTTTCCTCGCGCGAGATACGTTCCTTAAGTACGTTCTCTAGAATTGAAACTCCATGTATCAACTCTTTAGTATCGTTCAGAAATCTATAATTAGTCGCCCAAAGGCGAGAAGTTTTCATTATACCGAGAAGCCCTCCCGCGTCGGTATAATGAAACAAATACTCTGGGCGATCCGCTGCTGCGCTATTGAGAGTGTCATAGGCTGCCTTTGCCACATCTGCTAGCGCAACAGCTAAGTATTTATCACTTGTCATGCTTAACTCCACAGATATCAGCCACTTATCTAACCACACGAATTTTGATATCGCGCATCATTACCACTCAAATGACCGATGGCGCAACAATCTTCGAACAGATTCTGGCCAGGCTACCGGACGTTGAGGTGAGGGGCACCAGTACTCACTATCAAAAATACGCGCCAAAAATTTCATAGGATGCGCAGAGGTTGCGGAACACCTATCAAAAATTGCGGAACACCCAACTTTTTCGCAGGCAACAAAAAACCCCGTAGATCATTGATCTACGGGGTTTTTGATAGTGGAGGCCGAGGTCGGAATCGAACCGGCGTAGGTGGATTTGCAATCCACTGCATAACCATTTTGCTACTCGGCCTCAAAGTATTCGCTGTCAGTAGCACAACAACAAACACTGTACAAATTGGAGCGGGAAACGAGACTCGAACTCGCGACCCCGACCTTGGCAAGGTCGTGCTCTACCAACTGAGCTATTCCCGCTTGGTGTGGCGCATTCTATAGAATTAAGATGCCCCGTCAACCCCTTGATTCAAAAAACTTTTATTTCTTTTCGACGTCGGTCTTCAGGTGCGGCCAGGCAGCGCGAAGGTATTGAACCATCGACCACAGGGTAAGCCCTGCCGATACGATCAGCAGCGTATAACCGAGCACGACCCAGAAGCTGAATGCCTTTGGATGAGCCAGCAGAATCACCAGCGCGAGCATCTGCGCAGCGGTTTTCCATTTGCCCAGATTGGAAACGGCCACCTGCGCTCGTGCGCCGAGTTCGGCCATCCATTCGCGCAGGGCCGAAATCACGATCTCGCGACCGATGATGACCGCCGCTGGCAGCGTCAGCCAAAGATTGCCGTGTTCCTGCACCAGCAGGACCAGGGCAACAGCGACCATCAGCTTGTCGGCGACCGGATCGAGGAAGGCACCGAACGGTGTGCTTTGCTCCAATCGGCGCGCCAGATAACCATCGAGCCAGTCGGTTGCAGCCGCGAAGGCGAACACCGAAGCGGAGGCCATGTAACTCCACTCGTAGGGCAGGTAGAACAGCAAAATAAAGATCGGGATGAGCAGGACGCGTAGAACGGTAATCAGATTAGGGATATTCATCGGCACAACTGGCTACGAGGTGAAGGGGCATTCTACTCACTATGCAGGTTCGCATAAATCGACTCAGCGAGCTTTTTACTGATCCCCGGGGCTTTGGCGATCTCTTCGATGCTTGCACGAGACAGCTCCTGCAATCCACCAAAATGTTTCAACAGGTCACGGCGGCGGGTCGGCCCTACCCCTGCCACGCCTTCCAGCGTTGAGGTTCGGCGGGTCTTGCCGCGACGAGCGCGATGCCCCGTAATTGCGAAGCGGTGCGCCTCATCGCGGATCTGCTGAATCAGGTGCAAGGCGGGTGAATCGCCGCGCAAGGTGAACTCGTGGGCTGCATCATTCAGATACAACGTTTCGAAACCGGCCTTGCGCGTGGCGCCTTTGGCGACGCCCAACAGGATCAGATCCGGCACGGCCAATTCGTTGAGCACATCACGGGCCATCGACAATTGACCCTTGCCACCGTCGACCAGCAGGATGTCCGGCAACTTGCCTTCGCCGTCCTTGAGTTTGCTGAACCGGCGGGTCAGCGCCTGGTGCATGGCCGCATAATCGTCGCCGGCGGTGACGCCTTCGATGTTGTAGCGGCGATAATCCGACTTGATCGCGCCTTCCGGCCCGAACACCACGCAAGAGGCCACCGTGGCTTCGCCGCTGGAATGACTGATGTCGTAGCATTCCAGGCGTTGCGGCGGTTCATCCAGATTCAGCACTTCGGCCAGCGCGTCGAATCGCGCGGCGGTGTGCTGACGGTTGGCCAGACGCGCGCCCAACGCTTGCTCAGCGTTGGTCACGGCCAGTTGCTGCCAGCGCGCACGGGTACCGCGCACCCGATGACTGATGGCCAACTCACGGCCGCGCAATGTGTGAATCCCTTCGATCAACGCCGGGAAGTCTTCGTGAACCACGTTGACGATCAGTTCGCTCGGCAGATCGCGTTCGGGGCTACTGATGTAGTACTGACCGAGGAATGCTGCCATGACCTCGGAAACGTCTTCCTCGATGCCGACCTGCGGGAAGAAATTCTTGCTGCCGAGCACGCGCCCGCCGCGCACGCTGATCAGGTGGACACAGGCGCCGCCTGGGTTGACGAATGCGGCAATAACGTCGATATCGCCGGTTCCGCCTTCCATGCTTTGCTGGTCCTGCACCCGACGCAGCAAGGCAATCTGGTCGCGCAATTCGGCCGCGCGTTCGAATTCGAGATTGATCGCTGCCTCTTCCATCGCGGTGGACAGCTCATTAGTCAGCGCGTGGCTGCGACCTTCGAGGAACATCACCGAGTGGCGCACGTCTTCGGCGTAGACGTCAGGCTCGACCAAACCCACGCATGGTGCCTTGCAGCGTTTGATCTGGTATTGCAGGCACGGACGGGTGCGGTTCTTGTAATAGCTGTCTTCGCACTGACGGACGAAAAAGGTCTTTTGCAGAATGCTCAGGCTTTCACGTATGGCGCCGGCACTCGGATAGGGGCCGAAATACTTGCCCTTGGCCTTTTTTGCGCCGCGATGGATGCTCAGGCGCGGAAACTGTCCGTCGGAGAGAAACACGTACGGATAGGATTTATCGTCGCGCAGCAGGATGTTGTACGGCGGGCGCCACTCCTTGATCAGCGTCTGTTCCAGCAGCAGCGCTTCGGTTTCGTTGGCGGTGATGGTCGTCTCGACCTGAGCGATACGCCCGACCAGTGCAGCCGTTTTCGGCGCCAGCCCGGTCTTGCGAAAGTAGCTCGCCAGACGTTTCTTCAGGTTTTTCGCCTTGCCGACATACAGCAGGCGCGCCTCGCTGTCGAACATGCGATAGACGCCCGGGCGACCGCTGACGGTCGACAGGAAAGCACTGGAATCAAATGTCTCGGTCATGGTCAGGCGCTGGCATCCACCATGCCGTGACGCACCGCGAGCAGTGTCAGCTCGACGTCGCTGCTGATCGAAAGCTTCTCGAAAATGCGGTAGCGGTAGGTGTTCACGGTTTTCGGCGACAGGCACAACTTGTCGGAAATGATCTGGACTTTCTGGCAGCCGACAATCATCAAGGCAATCTGGATTTCCCGCTCCGACAAGGCATCGAACGGCGAATCATTGGTTGGCTGGAATGATTTGATCGCCAACTGCTGAGCAATCTGCGGACTGATGTAACGCTGCCCGGCGAAAACCAGCCGAATGGCCTGAACCATTTCCGGCAGACCCGCCCCCTTGGTCAGGTAACCGGCGGCGCCGGCCTGCAGCAAACGCGTCGGGAAAGGGTCTTCCTCGCACACCGTAACGGCAACCACCTTGATGTCCGGGTGGCTGCGCAGCAGTTTTCGTGTGGCTTCGAGGCCGCCGATGCCGGGCATCTTGACGTCCATGAGCACTACGTCAGGCTTCAATTCACGGGCTTTGATCAGGGACTCTTCACCTGACTCGGCCTGACCCACCACCTGCAGGCCATCGATATCGGCCAGCATCCGTGTAATGCCTGTACGAACGAGATCATGGTCGTCGACCACTAGCACCCTAATCAAGCAGACACCTCGCGATATGGTCTTATTGGGATGCCGGACACCTTAGCAAAAAGTGCCAGACAGACCTAGCGGAAAGCCGCATTTAAAAAGTTTCAATTCGTCATTCAGGGCTTGCCGGCTGTGGGTTTCAGAGCACAGCTGTACTCAAATCGAGCTGCATTCTGAGGAAACACTCATCCCTGCCCACGATGTGCAGTCCTTTAGATGCATACAGTTTTTGCGCCGGGTTATTGTCAAACACTGTCAGCCGCAGTGCCGGTCGCCTTGCCTGCCGAGCCATCTCGACCACCTGATCAATGGCCCAGGACCCGGCGCCCTGCCCTTGCCACGGATGATCAATCTGCAATTCGCGTATGTACAGCGCTCGGGCATCCTGGCTCAGACTGACAAAGCCGATCAGCAGTTCATCCTGAAGGATCATCCAGTTCTCACGATGCTGCCAGCCTGCGTCGAATGCCTCGTCCTGCCACAACAGATCGTGGTCAATGTAATAACGCAGCATGTTGCGACAGGTCAGGTCCCGCGCAAAAGCAAGATCATCATGGGTGGCATGCCGAATTCGATAACTCATTCAGCTCTCTCCAATCGTAAAAATGTACTTTAACCAGATCGTTTGCCAGTGATAGCCGTTTCGCTCGGCACGCAATAGCATTTTCTGATTGCTGAGGCGTATCAGCGTCGAGTAAGCTCGGCGCATCCCTCGGAGACAGACCATGTTCAACGCCCCTTCACAGTCTTGCATCGCCAGCGCCTCGCGCTCGATTGCGGCTGCGTGGGTGAACGACGCCTGCGCTCCAGACAACTTTTATTTTGGGTATTGGTTTAGCCACTGGCGCGCCTGATACCCAAACGGCGCCCATGATAACGGGTCGCCTACCAGAGATTTCTCAACCCCCGGTCGGCCTCCCGACCGGGGGTTTTGTTTTTTCAGGCCCATCACTTTCAGCGACACACCACACTTCGAGGATTCCCCCATGAACTACGCCACTTATTACCGTTACGACAGCTTTAGCGCCTGGCGATTTACCAGCCTCCGCTCGGGACAGCCTGCCGCCTCCGATCGGTCACCTACCGGTGGCAAACACACACGCCTAGCCCGTACGGCCATTTGTCGAACACCCCAGTAGGGCCGAGTGCGCGGGAAAAACCCGCCATCCGCCCAGGAAGACCGAACATGAACTCTTCAGTTTCCGCTTTGCCGCTGTCCACTCTCGACTCTGCCAACGAAGCGCTGACCCTGCGTCTGCCCAGTTCATTGCAGCTCAAACAGCAATTACCGCTCAGCCACTCCTTGCATCAGCAGGTCAATGCCCATCGCCAGGCGGTGCGCGCCATCCTCGACGGTGAAGACCCGCGCCTGCTGGTCATCGTTGGCCCCTGCTCTATCCATGATCCGCAGTCGGCAATCGAATACGCCAGCAAACTCGCTCGCCTGGCCGAAGATGTCAGCGGTGAAATGCTGCTGGTCATGCGTGCCTACGTCGAAAAGCCGCGAACGACGATCGGCTGGAAAGGTCTGGCCTACGATCCGCATCTGGACGGCACTGACGATATGGCTGCCGGTCTGACGCTGTCGCGCGAACTGATGCTGGAAATGATCCGGCTCGGACTACCGGTCGCTACCGAACTCCTGCAACCCATGGCCGCCAACTACTTTGATGACCTGCTGAGCTGGGTGGCCATTGGTGCCCGCACCACCGAATCGCAAATCCACCGCGAAATGGCCAGCGGCCTGAACATGCCGGTGGGCTTCAAGAACGGCACCGACGGCGGCGCCGCCGTTGCTGTCGACGCCATGCGCTCGGCAGCCCATCCGCATCGGCACTTCGGCGTCGACAGCCAAGGGCATCCGGCGATCGTGCAGACAGCCGGCAACGCTGACACCCACATCGTGCTGCGCGGTGGCCATCAAGGGCCGAACTACGATGCAACCAGCGTGGCCAACATCAGCGCCGAGCTCAGCCGACTGAAGATCCCCAGCCGGATCATGGTCGATTGCAGCCATGCCAACAGCGGCAAGGATCCACTGCGCCAGCCAGCAGTCTTCAATGACGTCCTTGAACAACGCCTGCGGGGAAACCACTCGCTGATCGGCATGATGCTGGAATCTCACCTGTTCGAAGGCTGCCAGCCGCTGAGCAGCTCTCTGCGCTACGGCGTATCGATCACCGACGGCTGCCTCGGCTTCGATGCAACTGAGCGATTGCTGACCGATGCCGCACGACGCGTCGCGCAAGCCGAACGTTGATCGAACCGCCCTCCCGCTCATTCAAAGCGCGGAGGGCCGGCATTCACTGGCAAAGCCTCCACGCTGATTTGCCTAACGGGGGATTGCTGACTGACATCGTCCAGACGCTCCACGGTGTAGGCGATCTGCACCGTTGTGCCGTGATGTTCACGCCAGAACCGGTGAGGGACAATGAAACACACCGCTTGACCAGCCGTCTCCCGCGTAATTTCAAGATCATCCCGGTGACTGAAGAACTCACCGTCACACTTGAGATAGACCAACTCATCCTCTTGCACCTGCGCCCCTTCGATGAGAACGGAAACGCCGTCGACCGAATCCTTCAGTGACAACACGTTTTCAACTGCCTCGACGACATCCGGCGCAGGCAATTGCGCACGCACTGCAGGCCCTAGGAAAACCGTGGCAGGCTCGGACGCTCGAACCGTTCCACAGCGTTGTTCGACACGGTAGGCGACGACCACTTCACCACCTCGGTGAGCTTCGATGTAGCTCCCCGGCACCCAGAACGACAGGCATTGCGCGACGGAGTAGGCCTCCACGTTCAATGAGTCGGTAAAGATCTCGGGCGAGGTATCGCCGTGCCAGGACAACATCACCCGATCGCCCGCCGACATCCTCGCGTAAGGCTGCAGAGTCACCAGGGTGCCCTCGGCCACTCGCGATGGCTCCAGCGCTCCGTTTACCGAGCCTTCGATCTGTGGCGCCAACAATTGCGTGCGCATATCGCCCACAGACAGTTGCAGGCGTGCAGATTCCACTGCCTTGGGCGCGGACGCACTTTGCAGTGTCCAGTAAACCTCCAGCGAGCCTCCATCCAGCGCAGCCACATGCATGGCCTTGATGACGAAGATTACGTCCCTGCCGACCTGAGCCTGGCTGATGAATCGAACACTCTCGTATTGATAGGTGAAGCCTTCGATATCCAGCCCCTCCCAATACAGCATCAACTGATCGCCGCAGCTCATGTTGGCATAAGGAGAAATGCGAACGATGGCTTTGACCACTGAAGGATCCAACACGCTCCCACTGAGCCCGTCAATCATCGGCGCGACAAGAGTTTCGATGGACACTTCGGCAACCATCGGCTGACGCATCCGCCAGCAAAACTCGACTTCATGGCTATTCATTTTCGTTTCCACTCCCTGGAAAACGTGCCGCCCCGAATGGCGACACTGACATCTACATTGAGGACTTCTTCGAATGTTCTTGATGTCAGCCGAATACACCGCAACGACGGCGCAAGCGCTACTCGCAAGGTAGGCAACCGGGGCGTTCGCGCTGTTATGCCGACAAACGACCCACTGAACTTCCGATTCGGATTTCACAGCTCTCCGAAATTTCGTACGCCTCGTAGTCCATTTTCAAACACAACGCGAAGCCTCTTCGTACTTCCTCAGCGACAGGGGTGTTTTAGAGTGGCTCGGTGATTTCCCGATGAACTTCTACGAAAAAGGTAAGAACATGCAACGGAATGCTACAACTCGTTATCCCATCCTGTTGGTCCACGGTCTGTTCGGGTTCGAGCGTATCGGTCATTTCGAGCTGTTCCATGACGTCAAATCCGCGCTGAAAGCGGCTGGCTGTCGATTGTTTGTTCCACACCTTTCGGCCACCCATGACAATGAAATGCGGGGTGAGCAATTGCTGTCACAGATGGCCTGCGTGCTGCGAGGCACAGGCGCGAAGAAAGTCAACCTTATAGGACACAGTCAAGGTGCACTCGCTGCACGCTATGCGGCAGCGCTTGCACCAAACGTCGTCGCTTCAGTCACCTCCGTCAGTGGTCCGAACCATGGTTCGGAGCTCGCCGACTTCCTGCGCAAGGCACTGGTCCCGGGCAAGCTGCCGGAGGTCGTTGCACAAAACGTGGCGACGCAATTTGCCGATTTGTTGTCGCTGCTCAGTGGCAGCGTGGCACTGCCACAGAATGCAGTGGCCGCACTCAACGCACTGACCACCGTCGGCGTCGGTCAATTCAATGACAAATTCCCACAAGGCCTGCCACACACCTGGGGCGGTCACGGCCCGGAGCAAGTCAACGGCGTGCGTTACTACTCGTGGAGCGGGGTTGTTGCGCAATCCAGGCTGCCGGCGCTGGATCCGGTTCAAGCAACCTGCCGCGTCCTGTCGCAGTATTTCACCACCGAACCCCAGCAGAATGACGGCTTCGTCGGACGCTTCAGTAGCCATCTCGGCCAAGTGATCCGCTCTGATTATCCAATGGATCACCTGGCTAGTTTGCGGCGCAGCCCGGAAGTAACCGCGTCTTCGCCGGACCCTATCGAGCTGTACGTCGAGCATGCCCGGCGCCTGCGTGCGGCGGATCTTTGAGTAGAGTCAGGGAATCAGAATGGAACTTTGCCGAGAATTCACCGACTGATTCCGGTACGCTCCACCTTTTATTGAAACAGTTCGGAGAATTCCCCATGGCCAAAGCCACTGCCCGCCACATCCTGGTTTCCAGCGAAGACAAGTGCAACGAACTCAAGGCTCAGATCGAAGCCGGCGCCGATTTTGCTGAAGTCGCCAAAGCCAACTCCAGCTGCCCATCCAGCCGTCAGGGCGGTGACCTGGGTTCGTTCGGTCCTGGCCAGATGGTCAAGGAATTCGACACCGTGGTGTTCAGCGCGCCGATCAACGTCGTGCAAGGCCCGGTGAAGACCCAGTTCGGTTACCACCTGCTGGAAGTCACCAGCCGTCAGGACTGATTCGTCGTCCTGTTGCTGACAACGGCCCACCCTTTGGTGGGCCGTTGTGTTTCGGTTACATATACGGCTGGCGAGTGGCGCGCCGCTCGCGTACAACTTGCGCTTATCGATTTTGCGTTCCAAGGCTGACGATGCGACTGGTTTTCCCCACACTGATGCTCACCGCCCTCGCCCTGCTCACGGGTGCCGCCGGTGCGACCGCTGCCCCGCAACACGCACTGACCGTTTACGGCGAACCGGCCAAATACCCCGCCGGCTTCGGCCATTTCGACTACACCAATCCGCAGGCGCCGAAGGGTGGGACGATGCGGCGCTCGGCAATCGAAATCGGCCACTTCGATCATCTGCTGCCCTATATAGACAAAGGCATCGGCGTGACGCAGATCGACGGCCTGCTGTATTCGCCACTGGCCCAGCGCTCGCTGGATGAGCCCTACACGGTGTACGGTCTGGTGGCGGAGAAAATGGAACGCTCGGACGACGGTCTGTCGCTGCGTTTCTTCATCAATCCGAAGGCGCGTTTTGCCGATGGCAAACCGATCACCGCCGAGGACGTTCGCTACACCTACAACCTGCTGATGACCCAGGGCAGCCTGCGTTATCGCACCCAGTTTGCCGACGTCAAAGGCGTCGAGATCGAGGCGCCGCTGACCGTGCGCTTCGACTTCAAAAGTAACGAAAACCGCACCCTGCCCCTGGATATCGCGACCCTGCCGGTGTTCCCCGAACACTGGTGGAAGAGTCGCGATTTCGCCGGCGGCGGTGGTTATGAGCCGCCGCTGGGCAGCGGGCCGTACCGTGTTGGCAAGGTCGACTCCGGGCGCAGCATCACTTTCGAACGCAATGGCGACTGGTGGGGCAAGGACCTGCCGGTCAGTCGTGGCCTGTACAACTTCGACCATTTCAGTATCGAGTATTTCGGCGACACCGATGTCGCCCGTCAGGTGCTGCGTGGCGGTGCCTATGACTACAACCGCGAGTTTTCCGCGACCGGCTATTCGATCGGCTACGACAGTCCCGCCCTCAGCGATGGCCGTTTACAGAAGGCCCACCTCGCCACTGAAGCGCCGCAATCGGCCCAGGGTTTCGTGTTCAATCTGCAAAAGCCGATGTTCCAGGACCGCCGGGTACGCCAGGCACTGGCGATGCTCTGGGACTTCGAATGGAGCAACCGGCAGATGATGCGCAACGTCTATATCCGCCAGCAGAGCTACTTTTCCAATACCGATCTCGCCGCCCGGCAGTTGCCCGACGCTCAAGAGCTGAAGATTCTCGAACCGCTGCGCGGTCAGGTGCCTGAGGAAGTGTTCAGCAAAGTCTTCGAGGCGCCGAAGACCGACGGCAGCGGCATCATCCGTGACAAGCAGTTGCAAGCCCTGCAACTGCTTGAGCAGGCCGGCTGGAAACCGGATGGCGATCAACTGGTCAACGGCGCCGGCGAGCCGCTGAGCTTCACTTTTCTGGTCAGCCAGAACGGCATGGACCGCCTGCTGTTGCCCTACAAGCGCACGCTGAAGCAGATCGGCATCGAGCTGAATATCCGTCGTATCGACGCCTCGCAATACGTCAATCGCCTGATGAGTCGCGACTACGACATGATCGTCACCGGCTACCCCGTTACCACTTCTCCGGGCGGTGAGTTGCTCAACTATTTCGGCTCGGCAGCGGCCAACGATCCCGGCGCGAACAATTACATGGTGTTGAAAAACCCGGCGGTCGACACCTTGATCAACGGCCTGATCCGCGCCTCTACTCAGTCGGACATGCTGCATTACGCCCATGCGCTGGACCGGGTGCTGCAATGGAATTACTACTGGATTCCCAACTATTACCCGCCGGGCACCTCGACCGTGTGGTGGAACCGCTTCGGCATTCCCACGGTGCAGGCGAGCAATGACGAAGCCATCGAGAGCTGGTGGGAAATCAGCCGCACGCCACTGACCAATCAGCAGATGACCGCCGAGAAAATCAGTCGCGGCAGACCCGGAGGGCCGCACTGATGTGGGGTTACATACTGCGGCGCCTGCTGCTGATCATTCCGACGCTCGTGATCATCCTGCTGGTCAATTTCGTCATCATCCAAGCCGCGCCCGGCGGACCAGTGGAACAAGCCATCGCCCATCTGCAAGGCATTGGCGGCGCCAGTGTCGGCGGCGGAGCCGGCGAGACATCGAGCAACGCTTCGCGCGCCAGCCGTGGCCTCGATCCGCAATTGATCAAGGACATTGAAAAACAGTACGGCTTCGACAAACCGGCCCACGAGCGCCTGTGGCTGATGCTGAAGAATTACGCGCAATTGGACTTCGGCAAGAGCTTCTTCCGTGGTGCAACAGTCACCGACCTGATTCTGGAAAAGATGCCGGTGACCATTTCGCTCGGATTGTGGGCGACGCTGATCACCTATCTGGTGTCGATCCCGCTGGGCATCCGCAAGGCTGTGCACCACGGCAGCCATTTCGACATCTGGAGCAGCACGGCGATCATCATCGGTTACGCCATGCCGGCGTTTCTGTTCGCGATGTTCCTGATCGTGGTATTCGCCGGCGGTACTTCGTTGAACTGGTTTCCGGTGCGCGGACTGGTTTCGGACAACTTCGAATCGCTATCGACCCTGGGCAAGATCGCCGATTACTTATGGCATCTGGTGCTGCCGGTCACCGCGCTGGTGATCGGTGGATTCGCGACCTTGACGATCCTTACAAAAAACTCGTTCCTCAATGAAATCACCCGACAGTATGTAGTAACGGCTCGCGCCAAAGGCTTGAGCGAACGCCGCGTGCTGTACGGACACGTGTTTCGCAACGCCATGCTGTTGGTGGTCTCGGGGATACCTCAGGCGTTCATCAGTGTGTTTTTCGCCGGCTCACTGCTGATCGAAGTGATCTTCTCCCTCGATGGCCTTGGGCGCATGAGTTACGAAGCAGCGGTATCGCGGGACTATCCAGTGGTGTTCGGTTCGCTGTTCATCTTCACCCTGTTCGGCCTGCTGATAAAACTGATCGGCGACCTCTGCTACACCCTGGTCGACCCGCGTATCGACTTTGCCGCGAGGAATGCCTGATGTTCAAGCTCTCGCCTTTGGGTCGTCGCCGTTTCGAACGCTTCAAGAAAAACCGTCGTGGCTGGTGGTCGCTGTGGCTGTTCATCGGCCTGTTCCTGCTGACGCTGGGTGGCGAATTGATCGCCAACGACAAACCGTTGATGGTCAGTTATCAGGGCCAATGGTACTTCCCGGTGTTCAAGCGCCATACCGAACAGGAATTCGGCGGGCAACTGCCGTTCCAGGCCGATTACCGCAGCGAGTACGTGCAGAATCTGATACGCAAGGACGGTGGCTGGTTGCTGTTCCCGCCGATTCCGTTCAGCGACGACACGCCCAACTATGACCTGAACAAACCGGCGCCGAGTCCGCCGACTTCGGTCAATTGGCTGGGCACCGACGATCAGGCGCGCGATGTGCTGGCGCGGGTCATCTTTGGTGCTCGGGTATCGATTCTGTTTGCCCTGATGCTGACTTTCGTCAGCGCGCTGATCGGCATCGCCGCCGGCGCATTGCAGGGGTATTACGGTGGCTGGGTCGACCTGCTCGGACAGCGCGTGCTGGAAGTCTGGTCGGGGCTGCCAGTGTTGTATCTACTGATCATCCTTTCCGGGTTCGTCGAGCCGAATTTCTGGTGGCTGCTGGGGATCATGGCGCTGTTTTCCTGGTTGGCGCTGGTGGACGTGGTGCGCGCCGAGTTCCTGCGCGGGCGCAATCTGGAATACGTCAAAGCCGCACGCGCCCTGGGCCTGACTGACCGCAAGGTGATCTTCCGGCACATTCTGCCCAACGCAATGAACGCGACGCTCAGCTACCTGCCGTTCATTCTGACCGGCGCCATTTCAACGCTGACCGCGCTGGATTTCCTCGGCTTCGGCATGCCGGCCGGCAGTGCCTCGCTGGGCGAACTGATCGGTCAGGGCAAGCAGAACCTGCAAGCGCCGTGGCTCGGGTTGACCGCGTTCTTTACCCTGGCGTTGATCCTTTCGTTATTGGTATTCATCGGCGAAGCGTTGCGCGACGCTTTTGACCCTCGATCCTGAAGCGTGACCATGACAGAAAACCTGATTGAAATCCGCAACCTCAATGTCGCCTTCCATGGCCAGACCGTGGTGCGTGACCTGTGCCTGGATATCCGCCCCGGTGAGTGCCTGGCACTGGTGGGCGAATCGGGCTCGGGGAAATCGGTGACCGCGCATTCGATCCTGCAACTGTTACCTGAGAGCGAGGCGCAAACCCGTGGCAGCATCCGCTATCGCGGGCAAGAATTGCTCGGTGCTGATCCGAAGGTCTTGCGAGAACTGCGCGGCAATCGCATCGCCATGATCTTTCAGGAGCCGATGACTTCGCTCAATCCGTTGCACACCATCGAAAAACAGATTGGCGAAACCCTGTTGCTGCACCGCGGCCTCGGCGGCAAGCAAGCCCAGCAGCGCATTCTCGAATTGCTCGGACTGGTCGGTATTCAGAAGCCCAAGGAGCGTTTGAAAGCCTATCCGCATCAGCTCTCTGGCGGGCAACGGCAACGGGTGATGATCGCCATGGCCCTGGCCTGCGAACCGGAGTTGTTGATTGCCGACGAGCCGACCACGGCGCTGGATGTCACCGTGCAGCGCAAGATTCTCTTGCTGCTCAAGTCCCTGCAACAGCGGCTCGGCATGTCGCTGCTGCTGATCAGTCACGATCTCAATCTGGTTCGCAGCATCGCGCAGCGGGTGTGCGTGATGAAGGCTGGCGAGATCGTCGAGCAGGCGCCCTGTGAAACCCTGTTTACCGAACCCAAACACCCTTACAGCTGCGTGCTGTTGAACGCAGAGCCGGAAGGTGAAGCCCTGCCCCGTGACGAACGCGAAAATGTGCTGGAGGTCGCTGATCTGCGCGTCGATTTCCAGGTCGGCGGCGGGCTGTTCAGGCGCAAGCAGTATCTGCGCGCTGTCGATGGCATCAGTCTGAATATTCAGCGCGGCAAGACCTTGGGCATAGTTGGCGAATCCGGTTCAGGCAAGTCGACGCTGGGTCAGGCGATCCTGCGCTTGCTGGATTCCGAGGGCAGCATTCGCTTTCAGGGCGAAGCGCTGGATGGCCTCAATCAAAAGCAATTGCGGCCGTGGCGGCGGCAGATGCAGGTGGTTTTTCAGGATCCGTTTGGCAGCCTCAGCCCGCGCATGTCGGTGGCACAGATCATCAGCGAAGGTCTGGAAGTGCATTGCGAGTCGACCGCTAATGAATGTGATGAGCAAGTGATTCGCGTGCTCAAGGAAGTCGGCCTCGACCCGGAAAGCCGCCATCGCTACCCGCATGAATTTTCCGGCGGCCAACGCCAGCGCATCGCCATCGCCCGGGCCTTGGTGCTGAAACCGGCGCTGATCCTGCTCGATGAACCGACCTCCGCGCTCGACCGCACTGTGCAGAAACAAGTGGTCGCCCTGCTCCGTGATTTGCAGGAAAAATACGGTTTGACCTACCTGTTTATCAGCCATGATCTGGCGGTGGTGCGCGCGTTGGCACACGACATGATCGTGATCAAGGACGGCCAGGTGGTCGAGCGTGGGGCCAGTCACGACGTGTTTGACAACCCGCAGCATCCCTACACCAAAGAGCTGTTGGCGGCGGCGCATCCGGGGTAGGTTTTTTTCTGTAAATCCGCGGCGCGGCATTCGCGAGCAGGCTCGCTCCCATATTGGAATGCAGTCCCCTGTGGGAGCGAGCCTGCTCGCGAAGGGACCGGTACCGGCAACAAACAATCAGGATCAGCCTCCATGAACACCACCGAAAGCCTCAAGGACTACCAACGGGTACGCACCCTGGCGATCCGTTCGCTGTTCGAGATCATCGAGCAATCCAGCGAAGGCACGGTGATTGTTGACCGCGATGCGAATATCGTCTGGATGAACGAACGCTACGCCCGGCGCTTCGGTCTCGATTCAGCGGCCGGCGCTATCGGCAAACCCTGCGAAAGCGTGATCCCCGGCAGCCTGCTGCGTGAGGTGGTACGCACCGGTCGGCCGATTCTGCTGGACATGCAGGACACGCCGAAGGAACCGCTGGTGGTGATGCGCCTGCCGATCCACGACGATGCCGGCAGCGTGATCGGCGCCATCGGTTTTGCCCTGTTCGACGAGTTGCGCACGCTGTCGCCGATGCTCAAGCGCTACCTGAGCATGCAGGAAGAACTCGCCTCGACCCGCTCGCTACTGCGTGCGCGGCAGACCAAATACAACTTCGCCCACTTCATCGGTACCAGCGCTGCCAGCCTTGAAGTCAAACGACGTGCGCGCCGCAGTGCCAGCGCTGATTCGCCGGTTTTGCTGCTGGGGGAAACCGGCACAGGTAAAGAGTTGCTTGCCCAAGCGATCCACAGCGCCTCACCACGCGCGCACAAAGCCTTCGTCAGCATCAACAGCGCGGCAATTCCCGAGGCGCTGCTGGAAGCCGAATTCTTTGGCACTGCACCCGGCGCCTTTACCGGCGCTGACCGCAAGGGCCGCACCGGTAAATTACAAATCGCTCAGGGTGGCACGCTGTTTCTCGATGAGATCGGCGATATGCCGCTGCCGCTGCAAAGCAAACTGCTGCGCGTGTTGCAGGAAAAGGAGTTCGAGCCGGTCGGCTCCAATGAAGTGATTCAGAGCGATGTGCGGGTAATCGCCGCGACGTCGACGGATTTGCAGGCGGCGATCAAGCGCGGCGAATTTCGCGCCGATTTGTACTACCGCCTCAACGTACTGCCAATCCAGGTGCCGCCGCTGCGTGAACGTCTCGATGATCTGCCGGCGCTGAGCGAGGCGATTCTCGAAGAACTGCGCAGCCAGCATGAACTGCACCGCGATGCGCTGGCGTTGCTCGGCCAGCATGCCTGGCCGGGCAACATCCGTGAGTTGCGCAATGTGCTGGAGCGGGCGGCGTTGCTCAGTGATGATCTGATCCTGACCGAGCAGGATATTCGCGGCGCGATTGGCACCTTTACTCCGGTTGAGCGAACGTCCGAGCCGAGCATGCAAGCCTCCGCTGGGGAGACATTTGCACAGGCGCGGGCGCGGTTTGATCGGCAGTTGATCGAGTCGACCCTGGCGCAATGCGCGGGGAAAGTACCGGAGGCGGCGGTTCGGCTGGGGCTGGGGCGGTCGACGCTGTACAAGAAAATGGCTGCGCTGGGGATTGCAGAGTCTACATATAGAGACATCTGATCTCCATTTTAAGACTAGAGCAAAAGCTTCGCGAGCAGGCTCGCTCCCACAGGGGAATGCATGAACAATGTGGGAGCGAGCCTGCTCGCGAAGGCGACGGCCCATTCAAAGAAAATCTCAATTAAGAGACAAAAACAGCTCCCAGAACGCGACTCTGATCTAATTTCCTTATATTTCAAACAGTTAGAAGATTGGCACAAATCTCGCTAACCCACTCTCCGCACCCGTTCCACCCACAAAAATAACAATCCTGGAGAGACACACCATGAGTGTGATCATTGCCTTGGCAGCCCTGACGCTGCTGATGCTCGCCGCCTACCGTGGCTACAGCGTCATCCTCTTTGCCCCGATCGCCGCCCTCGGCGCGGTCCTGCTCACCGATCCGTCCGCCGTTGCCCCTGCGTTCACCGGGGTGTTCATGGACAAGATGGTCGGTTTCATCAAGCTCTATTTCCCGGTATTCCTGCTCGGCGCGGTGTTCGGCAAGCTCATCGAACTGTCCGGTTTCTCGCGCTCGATCGTCGCCGCTGCGATTCGCCTGCTTGGCACCAAACAAGCGATGCTGGTGATCGTGCTGGTGTGCGCCTTGCTCACTTATGGCGGCGTGTCGTTGTTCGTCGTTGTCTTCGCTGTTTACCCGTTTGCAGCGGAGATGTTCCGCCAGAGCAATATTCCCAAACGTCTGATCCCGGCGACCATTGCCCTCGGTGCATTCTCGTTCACCATGGACGCCCTGCCCGGCACGCCGCAGATCCAGAACATCATCCCCAGCACCTTCTTCAACACCACCGCATGGGCGGCGCCGTGGCTGGGGGTGATCGGCACGATTTTCGTGTTCTGCGCCGGCATGCTGTTTCTGCAGCGCCAACGCAACAAGGCGCAACGTGCCGGCGAAGGTTACGGCACTGAACTGCGCAACGAACCGGAAACCGCCGAAGACCTGAAGCTGCCCAACCCGTGGATTGCCCTGTCGCCATTGCTGGCCGTGGGCATCATGAACCTGCTCTTCACCCAGTGGATTCCGCAGTGGTACGGCAAGACCCACAGCCTGGCACTGCCGGGCATGGCCGCGCCGGTCACTACCGAAATCGCCAAGCTCACGGCGATCTGGGCGGTGCAGGCGGCGTTGCTGGTCGGCATCCTCTTGGTCCTGGCGTTCGGCTTCAAGGCGATCAAAAGCAAGCTCGCCGAAGGCAGCAAAAGTGCGGTCAGCGGTGCGTTGCTCGCGGCCATGAACACCGCGTCTGAATACGGCTTTGGTGCGGTAATCGCTTCGCTGCCGGGGTTCCTGGTGCTGGCCGACTGGCTCAAGCAGATTCCCAATCCGTTGGTCAACGAAGCGATTACCGTGACACTGCTCGCCGGCATTACCGGATCGGCGTCGGGCGGCATGAGCATTGCGCTGGCGGCGATGTCCGAGCAGTTCATCAGTGCAGCGCACGCGGCGAATATTCCGCTGGAAGTGCTGCACCGCGTGGCCGCGATGGCCAGTGGTGGCATGGACACCCTGCCGCACAACGGCGCGGTAATCACGTTGCTGGCGGTGACCGGACTGACCCACCGCGAAGCCTACAAAGACATTTTCTGTATTACGCTGATCAAGACCCTCGCGGTTTTCGTGGTGATCGGCACTTTCTACGCCACTGGCATTGTGTGAGGTATTCATGACCACTCTTTCCGGCAAGACAGCCTTGGTAACCGGCTCCACCAGCGGCATCGGCCTGGGCATCGCGCTGACCCTCGCGAAAGCGGGCGCCAACCTGATTCTCAATGGCTTCGGCGACGCCTCGAAGGTGATCGCCGACGTCGCTCAGTTCGGCGGCAAGGTCGGCCATCATCCCGCCGATGTCAGCGACCCGGCGCAGATTGCCGACATGGTCGCCTACGCCGAGCGCGAGTTTGGCGGCGTCGACATTCTGGTCAACAACGCCGGCATTCAGCACGTTGCGGCCGTAGAAGATTTTCCTGTTGAGCGCTGGGATTCGATCATCGCGATCAACCTGTCATCGGTATTCCACAGCACCCGGTTGAGCCTGCCGGGCATGCGCAGCAAGAACTGGGGGCGCATCATCAATATCGCCTCGGTGCACGGCCAGGTCGGCTCCACCGGCAAAGCCGCGTACGTTGCCGCCAAGCATGGCGTGATCGGCCTGACCAAAGTAGTCGGGCTGGAAACCGCGACCAGCAATGTCACCTGCAATGCGATCTGTCCGGGTTGGGTGCTGACGCCGCTGGTGCAGAAGCAGATCGATGATCGCGCGGCCAAGGGTATTGATCCGCAGCAGGCGCAGCATGATCTGCTGGCGGAAAAACAGCCGTCGCTGGAGTTCGTCACACCGCAGCATCTGGGTGAGCTGGTGCTGTTCTTGTGCAGTGAAGCCGGCAGCCAGGTGCGCGGCGCGGCCTGGAATATTGATGGTGGGTGGTTGGCGCAATAAACACCTGGCCATTGTGGGAGCGAGGCTGCTCCCACAGGTAATGATCTCCCTGGCCTGTACGAAGCAGATAAGAAGAGGCAAACCCATGTCCGACATCCTCTGGCAACCCGACGCCCAGCGTATCGCCGGTTCGCGTATGGACGTTTTCCGGCGCGAAATCAATCAGCGGCATTCGCTTAAGCTCGACGACTTCCCTGCCCTGCACCAATGGAGCATCGATCAGCGCCCGGCGTTCTGGCAGGCGATCGTCGATTTCTTCGACATCCGCTTTCACACCCAGCCAGGCGCCGTCTTGCGTGAAGGTGCAGAGATGCCCAGCGCCGAGTGGTTTCCGGGCGCGACGCTGAACTTTGCCGAACACCTGCTGCGCCGCCGCGACGATGCCGTGGCGGTGGTTGCTGTGGCGGAAAACGGCCAGCGCGAACAACTGACCTGGGCCGAACTGGCCGAACACGTCGCCGGTTTTCAGGCGAGCCTGCGCGCAACAGGCGTTGGCCGGGGTGATCGCGTGGCGGCGTGCATGCCCAACACCTGGCAAACCCTGGTGGCGATGTTGGCCACCACCAGCCTCGGCGCGATCTGGTCCTGCTCGTCGCCGGACTTCGGCACCCACGGCGTGATCGATCGCTTTGGCCAGATCGAACCGAAAGTGCTGCTCACCTGTGCCGGTTATCAATACGCCGGAAAAATCCTGGATCAGACCGCCAAGCTCAACGAAATCCTGGCACAACTGCCGTCACTGCAGCAGTTGATCATCGTGCCGTACGCCCGTCCGCAAGCGCGCATCGAGGATTATCAAAGCCACGCTGATGTCTGCTTGTGGCAAGACTTCTATCAATCCGGCGGTGAACCGGATTTCACCCCGGTGCCGTTCAATCATCCGCTCTACGTGCTGTACTCCAGCGGTACCACTGGCGTGCCGAAATGCATCGTCCACAGCACCGGCGGTGTGCTGCTGCAACACGTCAAGGAACATGGTTTGCACTGCGACCTCGGTCCCGGTGACCGCTTGTTCTACTACACGACCTGCGGCCGGATGATGTGGAACTGGCTGGTTTCGGCGCTCGCGGTTGGCAGCGCCGTGGTGCTCTACGACGGCTCGCCGTTTCATCCGGACCATCAGCGCTTGCTCGACCTGATCGACGATGAACGCATCAGTGTGTTTGGCACCAGTCCGAAATTCCTTGCCACGTTGGAAAGCAGCGGCACGAGGCCGCGCGAAAGTCATGACTTGAGCAGTTTGAAAACCCTGCTCTGCACAGGCTCGGCGCTGTCCCCGCAAAGCTACGATTTCGTTTACCGCGACTTCAAAACCGATGTTTGCCTGGCTTCAATGTCCGGTGGTACCGACATCGTCTCGTGCTTCGTCAATGGCAACCCACTGTCAGCGGTACGTCGCGGAGAAATCATGGGCAAGAGCCTGGGCATGGCCGTCGAGGTCTGGAACGACGCTGGCCAACCGGTGATTGGTGAGAAAGGTGAGCTGGTCTGCACACGGCATTTCCCGGCGATGCCGATCGGCTTGTGGAATGATCCCGACGGCTCAAAACTCCGCCAGTCCTACTTCAGCCTGTTCCCCGGCGTCTGGGCACAAGGTGATTACGCCGAACAGTTGCCCCACGGCGCGATGATGATCCATGGCCGCTCGGATGCGGTACTGAACCCGGGCGGCGTGCGTATCGGCACGGCGGAAATCTATCGTCAGGTCGAGAAAATCACCGAGGTACTGGACAGCGTCGCCATCGGTCAGCAGTGGCAGGATGATGTGCGGGTCGTGCTGTTCGTGCGTCTGCGCGATGGTGTCGAACTCGATCAAGGGCTCGAACAGCGAATCCGCGAAGTGATCCGCGCCAATACCACGCCGAGGCATGTCCCGGCGCGGATTGTTGAAGTGACGGACATACCGCGCACCATCAGCGGCAAAGTCGTGGAGCTGGCGGTGCGTGATGTCGTGCATGGAAGGCCGGTAAAAAACACCGATGCACTGGCCAATCCCGAAGCGCTGGAGCAGTTTCGGGATCGACCGGAACTGGCTGATTGAAACCGGCACTGACGCCCTCATCCGACAGGCTGGCGGCAGTGCTTTTCATCAACGAGGTTTGTTCAAGGTAATGACCACCGGCTCGCCAATCGCCCGGCCTGCACTGGCCTTGAGCGCACTGTCAAGAACAGTCATGTTTTGATCGAAAGTGACCTCGTCAGTGATCAGTTGACTCAGCAATGAGGTGACCAGCGTGAGCGAGTCGGCGTTTTCGAAGGCTCTGGACGGCGCATGACAGTCAGCGCCGCTCTGCGACTGCGCCAGGCAACCTGCCCCCAGATTGAGCAATACGGACACATCCAGCTGCTGTCCGCTGTCACTGGCATGCACGGCGTCGGTGGCATAACCGACATCGTCGGTTTGTGCGCTGGCGTGGAACAGCTCATGAATCAGGTCGTCGGCGATCACATCGTGGTTCAGACCCATGCTGACGAAGTGTCGATTGAAGTTTTTCGTGTAGACCTCAACAAACGCTATAGCGCAATCACCGCTCGAACCCGCGTCTTTCCAGCGCTGGTAATTGTTTGCATCGAACGATGCCAGGGTGTCGTTGATCTTGAGGCCGTCGAGAACCATGTTGCTCAAGGAGAACCCGGCGAAATCGAAGCGGATCAAACGCAAGTAGTTCACCAGCCGATCAGTGGACACCTGAGAAGCATCGCCGAACACGATCTTCATCAGCGCGTCGCGATCGCGTTTGAAATCATGACGGTTGAAGATTTCCAATGCGTTGTCGATCTTGGCCCGTGCACGGGGCAGGCTTTGCTCGATGAACTTGCGCGTGTAACTGAGCGGCAACGTGCGCGGCGAAGCAGGCAGTTGCAAGGGGGCTTGATACACAAAACCCTCCAGAGACTTGCCCCACAAGTTGCCGCGTCGATTCAGCGAGTACCATTTGTCACCACTGCGCGCGGCCAGCACGGCGACGGCTTCATGCGTAGCCCCGCGTGGCCGCCAGCTCCCCAACCCGAATTGCGCGTTATCGGCCGCTTCAAGCAGATCATAGGATTGCCGGCGACCGCTGATCCTGTGCAATTGCCCCCTGGCCAGAGTAATCAGGTCATGAGTGTTCTTGTTGAACCGCAGCAGGCCCTTGTGTACCAGTTTACCGCCCGCCTGCAGACCAGAGGGCACACCGTCGAAGGGATTGAAAAGCGAGATGGCCGAAGTAAACGCCAGCCGGGTGAAACGCGCGGCCTTGGCAGTAGTGGAAATGGCCCTGGTGGAAATACTCAGCGCCTTCGAGCTGGCGCCAGCCACTGTTCCCACCAGGCCGATGCCGTCCATCAAACATCCGTAAACCCCGTCCACCATCTTGTTGTGTTCGCCCGAGGCGATGTCCTCGATGCATTTTTTGAACGGCACCAACAGGTCGATGAAGTAAGTCAGCAAGCGTTCGCCCTCTTCCCGGGAGAGCTCGAGCGGCGTCGGTACACGCACGAGCTCTCTGAGCTCGGTTTTATTCAGGAACGGTCTGTTCTCGGCGAGAAACCCGGCGATGCGCACGACGTTCGGGTCGTTGAATTTCTGGTAGAACCCTGGTTGCAACTGCGCAGATTGCGCTGGTGCTTTCAGCGCGCCGAAGTAATCGATGATCGCCATACTGCTGCTGATCGAAGCGTCCTCGGCCGCGGCATGGGTATAGCGCCTGATGTTCAGCGGAACGCTCTGGGTCAGGGTGTTGCTCAGGGGCGTCGTCATGTTGGCACTGGCGCTCATTCTTGAGCGTTGCTGAAGCTTTCTTTCCCGCCTGATGAAAGCACCCAGCGCATCATTCCTGCGGGTTTCTGCACGCGAAGTGAATAATTCATAACAAAGATCAGCGTCTTCATCAGACGTGTACATCACAACGCCGAAGCGTCCCGTGGCGGCATCCCGGCTTTGTTGTGTTTCTTGTTCAAGCCCTAGATTCAAAGGTCCGCCGGCCCGGCGCGTAGTCACATAGGATGCCGATTCGCGCACGGTGAAAAAATGAATGTCGGCATTCATGAACACTTGCAGATCCGCTTCCGGCATGTGTGCCAACGCCAGCTTGACGGCAGACATCATGCCGCCGTTCACCGCTTCGAAATGCACGGCCAACTGACGATCCATTTCCTCGTCACAGGATTCAATTGTCAGCAGTCGCGGATAACGCTGATAAAGACTGAGACCCGCAGGGTTGTAGTTGATCGCAGGTTGCAGCAATCCGTTGACGATCAAACGTACGGTGCGCCTGTCCCACTGACCAGTGACCAGATCGCCCGATTGATGCAGCTCGACCATGGACATGATTAGCTGTCCGCCTTTCTCGGACAGCGCCTTTTCATCCAGCGTGTCGCAGCCAGGTGCAGCTTTTCTCAATTGGCTTCGGGCAATTTCCGCTCGGTTGGGTAACGGTGTCGAAAATGCGCGGGCTAGCTGGGCGAATTGGTCTGCGTGGTGCTCAAACGCGTCAATCGCCCTTCGTGTACAGGTTTCTTCTGCCTGTTCGAGCTCGGCTCTGGAAATAATCCGGTTGAGCAACGCCCACTCCACGATCGGGTCGATCAGCGCCAGATCGCGCATATGCTTCTGCGCTTCACTGACCGGCTCCAGTTCGCCGTAAGCGATGATCTGTGCATAGGTCAATTCCCGCGAGGCCCCGGTCTTTACCGCCTCGACCAATACAACAGCGCGACAGAACTTGACCCAGGCGATCGATCCAAGTGTGACCTCTGTCGGAATTTTCCTGACCAGAAATTCGGGCGCGTTGCGTGCCAGGAGAAGATGAACCACCAACGGTGCCAATATCGGATCTACCCAGCGCTTGTTCCGCACAAACTCGGTGTACTCCTCGAGTATCTCTGATGGATGACGCTCAACATTGTCTGGCGAGTACAGGTCTCGCCGTTGGACCAGGTGGCGATGGCCGATCGATGGGTCCAGGTCGAGTAATATCGCGGTCATCAACAATTGGCGGAGAATATTTTCGGAAAGCGTTTCCCCGTCATTCACCCCGTACCAATTCAGCTCTTTGATATAACTTCTGGCAAGATCCAGCGAAACTGGATAGGCGACAAATTCAACGAGGCGCTGCGCCGCCGTTTCGTGAGATATATCCGCGCGCCCTGTGACGTTGTACAAGGCTGACAACAGCTTTCGCTTCGGCATCAATTTGGCGGTGGCGCCACGAATATCTGCAAACTGCTCTTCGGATAACGCGTTGTGACTCTGCTCACCGGATTGTAAGTGATCCCAAAAAGCAACTGGCTCCCTGACCTCGGGTGAAAACTTGAACAAGCCGATCAAGTTACTGATCCTGGCCTTGGTGTCAGGCAGATCGATATCATGAAACTTGAACCACTGATCCAGGGTTACATCCAGATCGGGCCATACAAAACCGCCGGCGACTGCGGCAATGTCGGCGATGAGACTCACCGTCGAGCGCGTAGGTTGACTGTATTCAAAATACTGCGCCGCAACCAGATCTACCCAACCTCTAACGGCACGGACTTCCATCTTGCCTTCCGGCGTAATCCGAACCAGGCCGTTATGCTCGCGCGCCTCCTCTCGACCGATTGCACCTATGACCGGCCCGGTTTTCAGCAGTTCACTGAGCAGAAGTCTGCCGGGGTTATATATTTCATGCAGTGAAGAGCCTGGTTGCAACTCTACTTCACGCCCATACCAGTCTATATCGTGATCTTCAGTGTACTCATTCAATGCATCTTCCAGATGCCGAAGAACCATATCGCGCTCGGTAGCATCTGCCGCAGACCGATACTTCCATTCAGCCAGCGCAACTTTCGATGGGCGGAATACTTTATTTTTCTTAACTTCGTTCACAGTAAAACCTCATCAAACCAACTAGCTGACCATTCAGCGTGATGACGTTTTACCCAAACACATACAACCGAACCACGAGTCAATTATTAAGTGTTGTTGCCGTGCAAACACACGATGCAATCGAAGACACCAAGTCAATCCATCAAACCCCACTCGCCGGTGCCTGTATTGTTAACACCTGCCTGGTCGTGCTGAAGTTTGATTCGCAACTTCAAGTTATTCACCGAATCGGCATTCTTCAATGCTTCCTGCTCACTGATTGCACCTTCTGCAAACAGCGCAAACAGTGCCGCGTCAAATGTCTGCATACCGAGTCCGGTCGATTTTTCCATCATCGGTTTGAGTTCCTCGAACTGACCGCGGCGGATTAGATCGGCGATGGTCGGCGTGCCCAGAAGAATCTCGACTGCCGCGCGCCTTTGCCCATCGACAGTGCGGACCAGACGCTGCGAGACACAGGCTTTGAGGTTGTTGCCCAATGTTTGCAAAAGCTGTTCGCGCTTCTCCTCGGGAAACATATTGATGATTCGATCCAGTGCCTGATTGGCATTGGTCGCATGCAGCGTCGACAACACAAGATGGCCGGTATCAGCGAATGACAGTGCATGCTCCATGGTTTCGCGGTCACGGATCTCACCAATCAATACAACATCCGGAGCCTGGCGCAGAGTGTTCTTCAAAGCCGCATGAAAGCTTCGGGTATCTACGCCGACTTCACGCTGATTGATGATCGAGCGCTTGTGCCGATGGATATATTCGATCGGGTCTTCGATCGTCACAATGTGTCCGGCACTGTGACGGTTGCGGTGATCGATGAGTGCCGCCAGCGAAGTCGACTTGCCTGAACTGGTCGCGCCGACAAAAAGAATCAGGCCACGTTTGAGCATCACCGTTTCCAGCAACACCGGCGGCAGCTTCAGGTCTTCGAATCGCGGGATGTCGACCTTGACGTTGCGGATCACGATCGAAACGTCGTTGCGCTGCTTGAAAATGTTCACCCGGAACCGCCCGACGCCCGTTCGGGAGATTGCCAGGTTCATTTCCAGATCCCGGTCGAACTCCCGGCGCTGCTCGGCGTCCATCAGGGAGGTGGCGATAGCCGCGGTTTCGCCGGGTTTGAATGGCTGATCGCTGAGCGCTGTCAGCAAGCCATCAATGCGTGCGCTCGGCGCTGCGCCGGTAGAGAGGAACAGATCCGAGCCGTTTTTTTGCGACAATATTGACAACAGTGCATCGATTTCCATGGCTGAAAGCACCCGCGAAGCATTGAATGAGCAAATTTGGCCGACGCTTGGCGCGGCTCCTGCAACAATGATAGACCCCGTCTCACCGAACCACGCTCAGGATTGAAACATGAATGCTGTATCCACCACCGATGACGCTCAGGCCCTGATTGCCCGCACCGACTGGAGCCGCAGCCCGCTGGGCGCCGCCGGCACCTGGCCGCAGAGCCTGCGCACGGCGGTGGACATCGTGATTCATTCGCCGATGCCGATGCTGCTGCTATGGGGTCCGCAACTCACGCAGATCTACAACAATGGCTTTGCCCTGCTCGCTGGCAGCAAGCATCCCGAAGCGTTCGGGCAGCCGACGCATGAGGTCTGGCCAGAGGTGCGGGATTTTGCCGAGCCGATTTACCAAGCGGTGCTGCAGGGTCAGGTGCGCAGCTTCAGCGAGCAGCGGTTCAGCGTGCAGCGGGACGGCAAAAAAACCGATTTCTGGCTGGATCTGACCTACAGCCCGATTCGCGATGAAACCGCACAGGTGGCCGGGATTCTGATCACTGCCATCGAAACCAACGAGCGCCGACGCATTGCCCTGGAATTGCAGCGTCGTTCCGAAGAAAGCCTCAAGGCCCAGCGTCAGTCCGAGGAGCGTCTGCAACTGGCCCTCGCCGCCACCGACGCCGTCGGCACCTGGGATTGGGACATTGGCGAAGATCGTTTCATCGCCGATGCGCACTTCGCCGAACTGCACGGCGTCGATCCGACCAGGGCCGGGCAGTTGCCGATCAGCGAATACATGCACGGGGTGCACCCCGAAGACCGCGCCATGGTCGCGCGCGGCATCAAGTACTGCATCACCCATGGCACCGAGTACGCTGAGGAATATCGCCTGTTGCAGGCCGATGGCACGCTGCGCTGGGTGTTCGCGCGCGGGCGTTGCTACAAGGATCATCATGGTCGGCCGATGCGCTTTCTCGGCGCGGCGCTGGACCTGACCGAACGCAAACATACGGAACAGGCGCTGCGTCAGAGCCAGACCGAACTTCAGCTGATCATCAACGCCATGCCGATCCTGATCAGCTATGTCGACGCCGAAGAACGCTTTCGCTTGAACAACGCAGCCTATCTGGACTGGTACGGCCTGACGCCGCAGGAGTTGTATGGGCGCACGATCCGCGAAGTCATCGGCGAAGAGGCGTATTTCCTGCGTGCGCCGTACATCGCCGAAGCACTGGCCGGCCGCTCCTGCTCCTTCAGTTTCTACACGCCGCACCGCGACGGCAGCACCCGTCATGCCCTCATGAATTATCTGCCGCGACATGGCGCGGACGGCGCAGTGAATGGCTTCTACATCTTTGTCATCGACGAAACCGAGCGCAAGAAAACCGAGGAAGCCCTGCGCAATCTCAACGAGACCCTCGAAGAGCGGGTCAGCGCGCGCACCGAGCAACTGGCTCAGGCCAACGAGCGTTTGCAGAACGAGATGTTCGAACGCGAGCGCGCCGAAGACGCCTTGCGCCACGCGCAGAAGATGGAAGCTGTCGGCCAGCTCACCGGCGGCATCGCCCATGACTTCAACAACATGCTCACCGGCATCATCGGCAGCCTCGACTTGATGCAGCGCTACATCGCCAACGGTCGCGCCGATGAGATTGGTCGCTTCACCGAGGCGGCCGTGTCGTCGGCCAACCGTGCGGCCGCGCTGACGCATCGCTTGCTGGCCTTCTCGCGGCGCCAGTCGCTGGACCGCAAGCAACTGCACGTCAATGAACTGGTGCATTCACTGGAAGACCTGATCCGCCGCACCAAGGGCGATGCCATCGAGCTGCAACTGCGCCTGCCAGAGGATTTGTGGCCGGTGAGTACCGACGTCAGCCAGCTGGAAAATGCTCTGCTCAATCTGGTGATCAATGCCCGCGATGCGATGCCCGAAGGCGGCACGTTGCTGATCCAGACCGCGAACGTGTATCTCGACAGCAGCGACACCACCATTCTCGAGCCGGTGAAGGCCGGGGAATACGTGATGCTCGCGGTCAGCGATAACGGCACCGGCATGACGCCGTCAATCCGTTCCAAAGCGTTCGATCCGTTCTTTACCACCAAACCGATCGGCCAAGGCACCGGGCTTGGGCTGTCGATGATTTACGGTTTCGCCCAGCAGTCCGGCGGTCACGTCAGCCTCGACAGTGTGCCGGGGCAAGGTACTTGCGTACGTCTGTACTTGCCGCGTTTGCTTGAGCCGACGCCCGAATCCTCGTCTGTGGAGAAAGCCGAACCGATTGCAGCTTCATCTTCAGGCGAGACCGCGATTGTGGTCGAGGATGATCCGGCAGTGCGCATGCTGGTGCTCGATCTGCTCAAGGAACTGGGCTACACAACCTTCGAAGCGGAAAACGCCACGAACGCCCTGCCCGTGCTCGAGTCCGTGCAACGCGTCGATCTGCTGGTTACCGATGTCGGGCTGCCGGGCATGAACGGACGCCAGTTGGCGGAGATTGCTCGCCAGCATCGTCCGGGGCTTAAAGTGCTGTTCATGACCGGTTACGCGCAGATTGCTGCCGAGCGTCAGGGCTTTCTTGACGAGGGCATGGACATGGTCGCCAAGCCCTTTGTCCTTGAAGTGCTGGCGAGCAAGATTCGCAAGTTGAGCAACCCGACCCCGCGACTTGAGGCATAATCGCGCGCCCCGCTGTCACCCCGTTATCAGGTATTGCACGATGAAAGCCCAAGCCCGCCACATTCTGGTGAAAACCGCCGAAGAGGCCGAACAACTCAAACAGCGCATTGCCAAGGGCGAAGCGTTCGATGTGCTGGCGAAGAAATTTTCCACCTGCCCGTCCGGCAAACGCGGCGGCGACCTGGGCGAAATGCGGCCGGGGCAGATGGTCGGCGCGATTGATGCGGTGATTTTCAAGAAGCCGCTGCGCACCGTGCATGGGCCGATCAAAAGCAAATTTGGTTATCACCTGGTGCAGGTGTTTTATCGAGATTGATCGGCTGGCTGCCGGACTTCTTCGCGAGCAGGCTCGCTCCCACATGTCGACCGCGTTTTCATTGTGGGAGCGAGCCTGCTCGCGAACCGATTGCGCAGCAAGCGGCCATTCTCTGATTACCTGGGGATCAGCGCTCCAGGCACCTGTATCACCCGACTGGCCAATTCATGTCCCGCTTGCGCCGCCTCTGCCGGACTGCCGCCGAGCAAGCGCCTGGCCAGATACGCCGCACTGAACGAATCCCCCGCCGCCGTGGTGTCGACAACCTTATCGACCTTCTGCGCCGGCACTTCAAACGCGTCCCCCTGACAACGAATCAGACACGCCTCGGCGCCGCGCTTGAGCACCACTTCCGGCGTGCCGATCTGTGCATACGTGGCAAACACCTCAGCGCAATCGGCAAACCCGAACAATGCCTGTTCGTCATCCACGGTGAGTAACGCCAGATCCACATATGGCAAGACGCTGCGATATGCCGCGCGCGCCTCTTCCACCGACGCCCACAGGCGCGGGCGGTAGTTGTTGTCGAAAACGATGCGTGCGCCGCGCTGTCTGGCTTCAATCAGGGTCTTGATCAGTCGGGCGCGGCCTTGCATTCCGAGTACAGCGAGGGTGATCCCGCTGAAATACAGCACGTCGTAGTCCGGCAACGCCGCGAGGATCGGCTCGGCCGCAGGGGTGGTGAAGCAATCGCGTACCGCCGCTTCGTTGCGCCAGTACAGGAAACGCCGCTCGCCGTTGGCGTCGGTCTGGATGCAGTACAGACCGGGCAGCCGACCGGGAAGGCGCTGCACCAGATCGAGGCCGATGCCTTCGCTGCGCCAGATCTGGCACATGGCGTCGCTGAAACTGTCATCGCCCAACGCGGTGACGTAGTCGACTTGCGCCTTGTCGCCCAGCGCACGGGACAGGTACACCGCCGTGTTGAGGGTATCGCCACCGAAGCTTTGCTGCAGACTGCCGTCGGCGCGTTGTTGCAGTTCGATCATGCACTCGCCGATCAGGGCGATGCGCGGGGTGTTGCTGAGGATTTTCATCGGGTGGGATCTCGGGTGGTTCAGTGGAGGCTAAGCGGGCGTCTTCGCGAGCAGGCTCGCTCCCACAATGGAACGCATTGATCTTGTGGGAGCGAGCCTGCTCGCGAATAGCCGCCGCAACGCAATCTCAAGCCTTAGAAACAAGTCTCCATGGTCTCGATGACCGCCATCTGCTCATCCACCAGCAACCCAACACGCCATTTGTCAAACGTCAGGCATGGATGCGAAGTACCAAAGGAAATGATGTCGCCGACCCGCAACTCGACATCCGGCGCTACGGTCATGAACGCATGCTGATCCATCACCGCGGTGACCTTGCACGCGCCGACATCATCCCCCGCCGCCGGCACCACACCGGCCTTGTAGCGCAACAACGGCACCGGCAAACCGGCATCGAACGCGACGTCGCGCTTGCCCAGGGCGATCACCGCAAAACCCGGTTCCGGCAGCGACTGCACATGGGCCCAGACTTCCAGCGCCGGGCGCAGGCCTTCGTGCAGGTCGCTGCGACGGTCGAGCACGCAGCACTGGGCCTCTTTGTAGATGCCATGGTCGTGCGCCACGTAACTGCCCGGGCGCAACACACTGAGGAAGCGGCCAGCGGCGTTCTGGGTTTCGAAAGATTCGGCGATCAGATCGTACCAGGCCGAACCCGACGCTGTGATGATCGGTCTGGCGATGGCAAAGGCGCCGCTGTCCTGTAGCTGCACCGCGAGACGAACCAGCGACGCGGCGAATTCGCGAATGCCACTGACCGCATGATCGCCATGAATCACGCCTTCGTAACCTTCAATACCGGTGAGGGCCAGTGCCGGTTGCGCATCGATGGCCTTGGCCAACTCGATGACTTCCTGCTCGCTGCGGCAACCGCAACGGCCGCCGACCACGCCATATTCGATCATTACGTTGAGCTTGACCCCACGGGAAGCGAAGTAAGCCCCGAGGTCGGCGACGTTGTCCGGGTGGTCGACCATACAATGGAAATCGAACGTCGGATCGGCGAGCAGATCGGCAATCAACGCCATGTTCGGCGTACCGACCAACTGGTTGGCCATCAACACGCGACGCACGCCGTGGGCATAAGCCGCGCGGGTCTGGGTGGCGCTGGCGAGGGTGATGCCCCAGGCGCCGGCGTCGAGCTGTCGTTTGAACAGTGCCGGGGTCATGCTGGTTTTGCCGTGGGGCGCCAGTTCGGCGCCGCTGTCGCTGACAAATTTCTGCATCCAGCGAATATTGTGCTCCAGCGCCTCGCGGTGCAGCACCAGCGCCGGCAGGCTGACGTCGCGGGTCAATTGCGCACCGATGGCGGCGTCGCCTTTTTCTACGGCAGAGTTGATGGCAGTGGTCATGGTCCAATCCTCACAGGCGCGGCCGCAGGCAGCCGCGGTTATTCGTTGATCCGCCGGGCGAGGCTGTTGGCGCTCTCGATCAGCACCCGGCGATAGTCGTTGTAATTGTTTTTCGCATCGGCGCGTGGGGCGACGATGCACAACGTGCAAATGGCCACGCCTTGCGGGTCTTTGACCGGCGCGGCGAAGCAATGGGTGAAGGTGTCGGCGACGCTGTCGAAGGAGAAGAAGCCATCGACGCCAGCCTGACGAATTTCTGCGAGAAAACGTTCCAGTGGCAGGCGTTCGCCGTCGGGCAGGATGTAGTCGTCTTCGTCGATCAGGTCGATGATCTGCTGATCGCTCAAGTGCGCGAGCAACAGACGCCCGGAAGCCGTCCACGGGATCGGCGCGTTTTCGCCGATGTCGGAGGAAATGCGGAAATGCCGCTCACCCTCCTTCATCAATGCGACGGTGTATTTGCGCCCGTTGAGCAGGCACATCTGCGCAGTTTCGCGGGTCTGGCTGACGATCTCCTGCAAAGCGTGATCGGCCTCGCGGCTGAGGTCGAAATGCCGCAGATGCGCCTGGCCAAGGAAGTACAACTGGCGGCCAAGGTAGACGTGGCCGTCCTTGCCCACCGGCTCGAGAATCCGTCGCTCCAGCAAGGACGCGACCAGTTCGTAGACCGTCGATTTCGGACTGCCGATGCCATTGGCGATGTCGTTGGGACGCAGGGGCTGGCCGATTTCCTTGAGAAAATCGAGGATATCGAACGCCCGGTCCAGACCGCGTGCCCGGCGCTTGATGGTGTCTTCGGTCATGTCAGTGGTTTCCATTCAAAGTCGCCGGGAGTTTACAGCCAATGATCGTTCCCATGCTCCGCGTGGGAATGCCTCACCGGACGCTCCGCGTCCGCTTTTGGGACGCAGAGCGTCCCGGGCTGCATTCCCACGCAGAGCGTGGGAACGATCGGCGTGTATCAGGCCTTCTTCTTGTAGGCAATGCAGTCGATCTCAACCTTGCAATCAACCATCATGCTCGCCTGCACACAGGCCCGCGCCGGGGCGTGTTCGGGTTTGAAATACTCGGCGAAGACCTTGTTGAAACTGCTGAAGTCCCGTGGATCGTCCAGCCAGACGCCAGCGCGGACCACATCTTCAAGGCCATAACCAGCCTCTTCGAGAATGGCGATCAGGTTCTTCATGGTCTGGTGGGTCTGTTCGACGATGCCACCAACGATGATCTCGCCATCCACCGCCGGAACCTGGCCGGACACATGCAGCCAGCCATCCGCTTCAACTGCGCGGGCGAATGGACGAGGCTGGCCGCCGGCGGCGGTGCTGCCGGTGCCGTAACGCGTAATGCTCATGGGTGTTTCTCCTGATTGCAAAAGTGCAGATTCAAAACCGCGTGCTCTTGAGAAATTCCGCCAGACGCGGCGATTGCGGGCGTTCGAACAGTTCCTTGGGAGGCCCCTGCTCTTCGATCCGCCCTTGATTCATGAAAACGATCTTGTCCGAGACCTCGAAGGCGAAACGCATTTCGTGGGTCACCAGCAACATGGTCATGCCGTCCTCGGCCAACCCCTTGATCACGTTGAGCACCTCGCCAACCAGTTCCGGGTCGAGGGCCGAGGTGACCTCGTCAAAGAGCATCAGGCTCGGGTTCATCGCAATCGCTCGGGCAATCGCCACGCGCTGTTGCTGGCCGCCGGACAACTGACCGGGAAAGTGGTTGCGCCGCTCCAGCAGGCCGACGCGCTCCAGCCATTTTTCCGCGAGCACCACGGCTTCGTCCCTTTGCATCTTCTTCACCTTGAGCAGGCCAAGGGTGACGTTCTGCAACGCGGTCAGGTGCGGGAACAGGTTGAATTGCTGGAAGGCCATGCCGGTCATCGCACGATGGCGGGCAATGACCTTTTCCGCATGGCGTACGCGTTTGCCGTTGACCTCGTCGTAGCCGATGGACTCGCCGTCGAGCAGGATCTGCCCGCCCTGGAATTCTTCGAGCATGTTTACGCAACGCAGCAGCGTGGTTTTGCCCGAACCGCTGGAGCCGATCAGCGTGACGACGTTGCCGCGCTGCATGCTCAGGTCGACACCCTTGAGCACTTCCACCGCGCCGTACTGTTTGTGCAGGCCGCGAATGTCCAGCAGCGCCTGATTTTGTGAAGCAACTTGAGCTTGAGTCATGGCAGGGCCACCCGCTTTTCAATGTGCCGGCCGAGTAATTCGATGCCGTAGTTGATGACGAAGAACAGAAAACCGGCGAACAGGTAGAACTCCAGAGTCATGAAGTTCCGGGCGATGATCTGTTGCGTGCTGAGCAGCAATTCGGCGACGCCGATCACCGAGAGCAAGGTCGACGCCTTGACGATTTCGGTGGACGAGTTGACCCAGGTCGGCAAAATCTGCCGCAGCGCCTGAGGTAACAGTACGTAGCCGAGGGATTGGTAGAACGTCAGGCCGATGGCTTTGCCCGCCTCCATCTGCCCGCGCGGCAGGGCTTGCAGCGCACCACGAACGATTTCGGCGACGTGCGAGCCGCAAAACAGTGTCAGGCCCAGGGCTCCGGCCTGAAACGCACTGATCTGCCAACCGAGCGCCGGCGCCATATAAAAGCAGGCCAGCACCAATACAAACACCGGTGTGCCGCGAATCAGATCGACGTACAGCCGAAACGGCGCGCGCATCCAGAATCTGCCGTAAGTCAGGACCAGGCCTGCAACCACGCCGAGCATGGTGCCCAACACAATGGCCAGCGCCGAGACCTGCACGCTGGTCAGAAAGCCCTGCCACAACGGCTCGCGCGCGACCCACAATTCATGCAACCAACTGGGAGATTCGTACATCGCAGCCTCCTATCGGCGGATCGCCAGACGCTGCTCGAGGTAACGCAGCAGCATGGCAATGAGGTAACAGGTCGCGACATACAACGCCGTGGTCACCAGCCAGGTTTCGATCACCCGGTAGCTCTCGACGTTGATCTTGCGCGCGTAATAGGTCAGCTCCGGCACCGCAATCGCAGCGGCAAGCGAGGTGTCCTTGAACAGCGAAATGAAGTTGTTCGACAGCGCCGGCAACACGTTGCGCAGCATCACGGGCACGGTGACGTAAGCCTTGACCTGCCATTCACCGAGACCGATTGCCAGCCCGGCTTCGCGCTGGCCTTTGGGAATGCTCAGCAAGCCGCCACGGAAGACTTCGGTCAGGTACGCGCCGGCATACAGCGACAGCGTGATGATGAACGAAGGAATCTTGTCCAGACGAATGCCAAGGCTGGGCAGTGCAAAGTAGATCAACAGAATCAACACCAGGATCGGCGTGTTACGCACTACCGTGACGTACACCGAGGCCAACACCCGCAAGGCGCGATGTTTGGAGAGCAAGGCAAACGCCATCAGCAGGCCGATCACGCAGCCGATGGCGATCGACACCAGCGCCAGCTGCAAGCCCAGACCGAGCCCCGCCAGCAAGGTGTCGAAATCGCGCCACACGGCGGCAAAGTTCAACTGATAGTTCATGGTCAGCAGTACCTTGAGCGGGGCGATTTGACTCGCCCCACTCTCACGGGATCATTTGAATTCGACTGGGAAACCGATGGCTGGAGATGGCAGATCAACACCGAACCATTGTTTGAACGAAGCGGCGTAGGTCGGGAACTCAACTCCGGTCATGGCTTCATGCAGCGCGGTGTTGACGAAGTTCAGCCAGTCCTGATCGCCACGTTTGACGGCGCAAGCGTAAGTCTGCGGGCTCCAGGCGTAGCTCGGGCTGCGGTAGCGGCCAGGGTTCTGCACCATCAGGTATTTGACCGACGACTGATCGGTGGCGGCGGCATCGGCGCGACCGGAGTTCACGGCCTGGTACATCAGGTCAACGCTGTCGTACTGATCGACTTTGGCCTTGGGCAATGCCTGATGCACCAGTTCTTCGGCGTAGACGTTCTGCAGCACCGCAACGGTGACGTCATCGCCCGCCGCCTGCAGGTCTTCGATTTCCTTGTACTTGCTGCTGTTCGGCAACAGCAGGCCAACACCTTCGCGGTAGTACGGCAAGGTGAACGCGACTTGCTGGGCACGGCTGGCGGTGACGGTGATGAACTGGCAGCTCATGTCGACCTTGTCGGTGAGCAGATTGGGAATCCGCGCATCGGACGACTGCACCACGAACTCGACTTTGCTCGGGTCGTTGAACAGCCCTTTGGCCACGATCCTGGCGATGTCGATATCAAAACCCTGCAACTTGCCGTCCGCGCCCTGAAAGTGCCACGGCGCATTGGTGCTGCCGGTGCCCACGATCAACTTGCCACGGGCGAGAACACTGTCGAGCTTGCTGTCGGCAGCCTGGGCCAGGCCCATGACCGAGGAAGAAGCTGCAAGAACAAAAACACACGCTTTGAACAACGAAGGACGGCGATGCATGGCAAGCACTCCAGAATTGTGTTTATTCCGCTATAACGGAACACGGTTTGTTACTACGGAATAGACAGCAGAAAGTGTGCCACAGGAATCAGGAGAAATCTGTAGTCGTATTGAATGCTTTGTTAATCAAGGAGATATGGACTTGCGGACCAATTGATCGGTCCGACCCAATACGCAGAAAGGTCCCTGCGATCACTAGTGAAAGGGGTGATTCGTTCCCAACTTGGGTCAGATGGCGTCGTGATGGTGCGAATCAGGGTTACAGTTGAGCAAGACCCGGTATCAGCGCTTTAGCGCCTGCCTGTAGACATCACCACCCTGCCGTTTCCCGACGGCTATCACCGTCACGACAGCACTTCTCGTGTTGACGCACCCCACCTGTAATTTCTGACAGTAGACCGCGACACCTCTGCTCCTTTAACGTCAAGGAGCCTACCCGCTCGTTGAAAAGGACCCTTCGATGAACGCCACAAACACAACTTCCGCGCTGGACCCGGTTTACCGCAAAGCCCTGAAAACCTGGCGTCCGGTCATTCTGTATTTCGCCAATGATCACTGCCCCGCCTGCGAATGGGCCGGGCCGGTCTTTCGGCAGATTGCCGAGCCTTACCGACTGCGCGCCAACATCTATATGCTCAACACCAGCCAATCGCCCAAGCACCCGAACGTCACGGGCACGCCAACAGTGCTGTTCTATAAAAACGGCAGGCTGCTGAAAAAGCTCAAAGGTATCGGCACCGAGGAAACCCTGGCGAGGGATATGGTCCGGCATGTCGGCAGGACAAAGGCTCCCGCAACGCCACGCAAACCTCACCATGATCTGGCATGGCTGCGGCGCACGCTCAGGTCATTGCGCACCGTCACTGGTTCGCGCCACCGGCTTCTGCGCTGAACCCGACCGGGATTGGACAATCCGCGGTCCGCCTGCTTTGCTGTTGAGCGAACACATTGCGCGCCGCCCGCCGGTTCGGGTGGTTGCCAGGATCGGCGCAGACAGCGGGATAAGCATGTTCGAAACCATTGAAGCGCAAGCGTTGAAGGAAACCGCGTCTAACGAGTTGAGGGAAGAGTTTCTCCAGCGCGAGTTCGAACGGCTCAAACCGTTCAGCCTGTTGATCTATGTGGTCAGCATTTTCATGTGGCTGCTGTTTGATCTGATCGTCAGTTTTCTCGGCGGCCAAGGCTTCACGTGGCGCTCGATGGCGTTTCTCGCTGGTTTCGCGCTGTTGACGGTGGTGCTCGGTTTTACGCGCAGGGCTAGCCATTTCGATGTGCTCACCCTGTTGCTGGTCCTGGGATTGACCGTCGGTGTGCGAATGATCGTCGACGGCCTCGCGCCTGCTTCGCACAGCTTGTGGCTGGTCTTGGCAGCAGCAAGCATGTTGTACAGCGTGTCGGTACTGCCGCTGCGGCGCTGGGCGTTCTTTGCGGTACAAGTTGTGATCTGGGTGATCCTCAACCCGTTTCTCGCCACCACTACCGAGATCACTGAACTGCGCGGCGTCCTGACTGCCTGCTACAGCGTGTTTCTCTGCGCACTCACGGTGTACACCTTTTTGAAGTTTCGTGAGGCCAAGCTGAACAACTACCTGATGTCGCGGCTGCTGCTGGATCAGGCCTATAACGACCCGCTGACGCAGATTCCCAACCGACGCTCGTTCATGACCCACGCAGGGCAACGGCTGCTGGCAAGCCCGCGCGAGCGCGATCATTACCTGATGATGATCGACATCGACAACTTCAAGAAGGTCAACGACACCTACGGGCATGACATCGGTGATGAGGTGCTCATTCGCGTCGCTGCCGATATCAAGGCAGTGATGGTTGCGTTTGACTACGCGCGTATGGGCGGTGAGGAGTTCGCGATCTATCTGGCGGGAGTGCGGCGCGAAGATGTTGAAAGCCTTGCCACGCAACTGTGCCAGTCAGTGCGTGAACAGCCCACCCGGCACCCGGTCACCATCAGCATCGGCATTACCCGGGTGGCTGAGGGTGACTCATTGAATCAGGCGCTGATCAAGGCGGATGCGGCGTTGTACGAATCAAAGCATACGGGCAAGGACCGCTTTACGTTTCATCAGTAACAAGCGCAGCGACCGCTGCGCCATTCCGCGAATGCTCAAGCCACCTCACGCTCCAGCAACACCCGCGTCACCCGTCGCTCTTCAACCGCTTTGACGGTCAATTGCCAGCCCTCGTATTCCAGTCGATCGCCGGTCATCGGCAACCGATCCAGCAGACTCATGACCAACCCGGCCATGGTCTGATAATCCTCGGTCGGTTCGGCATCGAAGCCGGTACGCTGGCGAACGCGAGCCAAGGGCAGCGCGCCGCTGACCAGAAACCCGCCGCGCTCTTCGACCACATCAGGGCCTTCGATTTCACTGGCATCGGGCAACTCACCGGCGATCGATTCGAGGATGTCGGTCATGGTCAATACGCCGACGAAATCGCCAAACTCATTGACCACGAAGGCGATGTGCGTCGATGCCGCGCGCATCTGCTCCAGGGCATTGAGGATCGAATAACTGTCGAGCAGATTGACGGTCTTGCGTGCCAGATGCTCCAGGTTCGGCTCATTGCCGGCCAGATACTCCTTGAGCAATTCCTTCTTGTGTACGAAGCCAAGCGGCTCGTCCACCGCGCCATCGCGAATCAGCGGCAAGCGTGAATACGACGAATGCATCAACTTCGTGCGAATGGTTTCGGCGTCATCGGCAAGATCAATCAGGTCAACGTCGGCGCGCACCGTCATCAGGTTGCGAATCGGCCGCTCCGCCAGTTGCAGCACACCGCTGATCATCACCCGCTCACGACGGTCGAACAGCTCGGCCACCGGCGCTTCACCGTTGTCCAGCAGGTCGGAGATTTCCTCACCAACCTCCTCCGCCGCCAGCTTGCGGCCACCGAGCAGACGCATCACCGCATGGGCTGTGCGCTCGCGCATCGGGCGCACGCCCTGCATCGAACGTTTGCGCCGAGCCCGGGCGATCTGGTTGAAGACTTCGATGAGGATCGAGAAACCGATGGCGGCGTACAGGTAACCTTTCGGGATATGGAAGCCCAGACCTTCTGCGGTCAGGGCAAAACCGATCATCATCAGGAAGCCCAGACACAGCATGATCACGGTCGGATGTGCGTTGACGAAGCGGGTCAGCGGCTTGCTGGCAACGATCATCAGGCCGATGGAAATGATCACGGCGATCATCATCACCGCCAGTTCATCGACCATGCCCACGGCGGTAATCACCGCGTCGAGAGAGAACACCGCGTCGAGCACCACAATCTGCGCCACGATTGGCCAGAACAGCGCGTAGGTTGTGTTGGTCGAGCGCTCGCCGACATGTCCTTCGAGCCGCTCATGCAACTCCATCGTCGCCTTGAACAACAGGAACACGCCACCGAACAGCATGATCAGATCACGACCGGAGAAGCTCTTGCCGAACACCTCGAACAACGGCTGCGTGAGCGTAACCAGCCAGGAAATGCTCGCCAACAGGCCCAGGCGCATGATCAACGCCAGCGACAGGCCGATGATCCGCGCGCGATCGCGCTGATGCGGCGGCAGTTTGTCGGCAAGAATTGCGATGAACACCAGGTTGTCGATACCCAGTACCAGTTCCAGCACGATCAGAGTCAACAGGCCTAACCAGGCTGTGGGATCCGCTAACCATTCCATAAAACGTCTCGATCTCTCTTCAGTGAATTCAGGCGGCCGGACACGGCGAAGTGCAACGCGAAAGCTCAAGGGCCGCGTTATCAACCATAGTCGGGAGTCGGAAGACGGGGTGCTGCGAAAGGATCAAGACCGCGCGAAGGCGTGCTGGAGAGTGCTGACTGGGAGGCTCCGAGAGGGTGTTCATGTAGATCCTGAATGAAAAATGGCCTTCGAGCGTACAGCGTCGACCGACCTGCTCCACAGCGGTAAATCATTTCAAAATCTGTATGAATGACCTTGATCGCAGACTTTCAGCGTTGCTGAAGAAGCCTTCGCGAGCAGGCTCGCTCCCACAGGGTGCGAGCGGTGCGGCGGATTTCAGCGCAAACCCAGCTCATCGATATGCTGATACTGCGCTTGCAGCGCGGTCGCCAGATCCTTCGCCCGGCCCAGTCGAATCGGCCCGCGCTCAATGTCGATCAGCAATCCCGGACACGCCAGCACTGGCAACGCCGACAGTTCTTTCACGCGACCATCGGTCACGATCAGGCAGCGTTGCTGTTCGGCAGAAAAGCGCTTGCGTCGCAGCGTCAGCCATTGCTGCGCCTGCTCCAGTGCCGCGAGCAACGGCGTGCCGCCACCGGCGCCCAGACCGTCGAGCCAGACGCCCAGGCCGCTTGAGGCCTTCAAGCCTTGCACCTGCCATTTCGGCACAGAACCACTGGCGGTCAGCAACGCCAGCCGCGCCCGCTGGCGATAAGCATCGTCGAACAGCTGCGCGAGCAGGCCCTTGGCATCGCTCAAGGCCTGATGGCGACGGGTCGAGGCCGATGCGTCGACGATCACCAGCCAGATTTCATGGGGCGCGCGGGTGCGCTGTTGAAACAACAGATCAGCGCGGCGCTGAGGGCGGCCATTGAGCAGTGTGCCCGGCCAGTTCACCGATCCGCTGCCGGCCGCATGCCGTTGGCCCTGGCGGCCATTGTCGAGTTGTCCGGCGCGGGGCTTGGCATTCGCCCCCGCGTTGGATCGGGGGCGAATGCCTAGGGCTTTTTTGCCTGTGGCGGCCAGCTCGGAACTTCGCGGCGGGCACCGGTGGCTTGCGCCGTTGCCGGCATCTCGCCCCACTGGCCCTGGCCTTCGCCGGATTTGCTGTCAGTGCCTGAGGGAGATTGCGCTTGTGATTGGGCGCTGGATGAAGGGTGTTCGCGACGGCGATGGCGCAGGGCAAATTCGGCCACCGCGTCGATGTCCTCTTCAGCAATCGCATCCGCCCCACGCCACGCCGCATGGGCGCGAGCCGCGCGCAACCAGACCAGATCGGCACGCAAGCCATCGACGCCAGCAGCGAAACAACGCTCGGTAATCAACGCCAATGCCGCGTCATCCAGTGGAATGGCTGCCAAGCGCTCGCGGGCGCTTTCACAGCGCGAACGCAGGATTTGTTGCTCGCTCGCCCACTGCGCGCAGAACCCTTTTGGATCGCTGTCGAAATCCAGCCGTCGGCGAATGATCTGTCCGCGTTCGGCGGGCGCGGTGTGGCCGCTGAGGGCAACGTTCAAGCCGAAGCGGTCAAGCAGTTGCGGCCGCAGTTCGCCCTCTTCCGGGTTCATGGTGCCGATCAGAACGAATTTGGCCGAATGCCGATGGGAAATGCCGTCACGCTCGATCAGGTTGGTACCGCTGGCGGCGACATCGAGCAGCAGGTCGACCAAGTGGTCGGGCAGCAGATTGACCTCATCGACATAGAGCACGCCACCGTCAGCCTTGGCCAGAACACCGGGCGAAAACTGCGCGCGACCGTCGCTCAGGGCAGCATCGAGGTCGAGGGTGCCGACCAGCCGCTCTTCGGTAGCGCCCAACGGCAAAGTGACAAACTGGCCGCTGGCGAGCAGATCCGCCAGGCCCCGCGCCAGCGTCGACTTGGCCATGCCGCGCGGACCTTCGATGAGTACGCCGCCGATTTTCGGGTCGATGGCGGTCAGGCACAGGGCGAGCTTCAGGTCATCGGCGCCGACCACGGCGGAGAGTGGGAAATGCGGGGTGTCGGTCATTTGGGTTTTCCCTTTCGTGGTCTTTGGTGTGCTTGAGTTTTAGTGGCGTGTCAGTTGGGTGGCCCTCACCCTAACCCTCTCCCAGAGGGAGAGGGAACTGATCTGGGTGTTCTTGCAAGTTGCGCCGACCTGAATTATCGAGTTGAACTCAGGCCTCAAAACCAACATAAATCGGCCCCCTCTCCCTCCGGGAGAGGGCTGGGGTGAGGGTAGCTTTTTAGCGGCTACATATCTTCCTCGATATCCAACAGCAAATTCTCCAGCGCCTCTTTATAAGCACCAGGCTCCTGCCACATCCCGCGCTGCTGCGCTTCGAGCATGCGTTCGGTCATGTCGCGCAACGCGTGCGGATTATGTTCACGAACAAAATCCCGGGTCGCCGGATCAAGCAAATATGCCTCCGCCAGCAACGCGTACTGATGGTCATCGATCAGCTGCGTAGTCGCATCGAAGGCGAACAGATTATCAACCGTCGCTGCCAATTCGAACGCGCCTTTGTAGCCGTGACGCTTGATTCCGTCGATCCACTTCGGATTCGCCGCGCGCGAGCGCACCACGCGGTTCAACTCTTCCTTCAGGGTACGAATCTTCGGCAGATCCGGCTGGCTGTGATCGCCGTGATAACTGGCCGCGGCTTCGCCGCGCAGCGTCTCCACCGCAGCGAGCATGCCGCCCTGGAACTGGTAGTAATCGTTGGAATCGAGCAGGTCATGCTCGCGGTTGTCCTGGTTCTGCAGAACTGCCTGCACTTGGCTCAGACGCTGACTGAACTGCGCGCGGGCAGCCGTGCCCTCGTCGGCGCCGCCGTAAGCGTAGGCGCCCCAGTTCAGGTAAACCTCGGCGAGGTCTTCGCGGGTCTGCCACAAACGCCCGTCGATGGCGCCTTGCACCCCGGCGCCATACGCCCCCGGTTTCGCGCCGAAGATGCGCCACCCGGCCTGACGCCGCGCGGTATCTTCATCGACGCCCGACTGCAACAGCGCCTGGCGTTCGGCACGCACCTTCGCGGCCAATGGGTTCAAGTCGTCCGGCTCGTCCAGCGCGGCCACCGCTTGCACGGCGGCGTCGAACAGGCGGATGAGGTTGGCAAACGCATCACGGAAAAACCCCGAAACCCGCAATGTCACATCGACCCGAGGACGATCGAGCAGACTCAGCGGCAGAATCTCGAAATCATCCACACGCTGACTGCCCGTGGCCCAGACCGGACGCACGCCCATCAACGCCATGGCCTGAGCGATGTCGTCGCCGCCGGTGCGCATGGTTGCGGTGCCCCACACGGACAAGCCGAGTTGGCGCAAGTGATCGCCGTGATCCTGCAAGTGTCGTTCGAGAATCAGCGTGGCGGACTGGAAACCGATGCGCCACGCAGTAGTTGTTGGCAGATTGCGCACGTCGACTGAATAGAAATTACGCCCGGTGGGCAGCACGTCGAGACGGCCACGGCTGGGCGCGCCGCTGGGGCCGGCGGGGACGAAACGACCGCTGAGGGCGTCAAGCAGACCGCGCATTTCGGCCGGGCCGCAAGCATCGAGGCGTGGGGCGACGACTTCGCGCAGATGCTCGAGTATCGAATCAACCTCCGCCCACCCCGGCCCTTGTGGGAGCGAGCCTGTTCGCGAAGGCGTCGGGTCAGATAATTGTTCTTTTACTGACACACCGCTTTCGCGAGCAGGCTCGCTTCCATAGGGGACATTGAGTGTTTGGGAGATCAGGTCTGCGGCAAACAATTCGAGGCGTTCGCGGGTGTCGCCGGCGGTGCGCCAGACTTCTTCGCTGATGGCCTGCAACTCGGGCGGACGCGGGCCGCTCCACGGATCGGCCAAGGCGCAATCCAGCGGATCAAAACCGAGATCAAACGCTTTAGCCAGTGCTCGCAGCAGACTCGACTGCGCGGCCTTGCCGTCACCGCGCGGGATGCGCAGCAACGCGAGCAAGGTGTCGATACGCAAGCGCCCGCTCGGCGATTCGCCAAAGATGTGCAACCCATCGCGAATCTGCGATTCCTTCAGGTCGCACAGATAAGTGTCCAGACGCGGCAACCAGATCGCCGCATCGGCATCGCTGTCCAGCGCTGCGTCCAGTTGCAGTTCGCGGTCGATCTGCGTGTCACGCACCAATTGCAGAATGTCGCGTTGCAACTCACGGGCGCGGCGCGGATCGAGCAGTTGCGCCTCGTAATACTCGTCGGCCAGCAGCTCCAGATTGCGCAGCGGCCCATAGGTTTCGGCGCGGGTCAGTGGCGGCATCAGGTGGTCGATGATCACCGCTTGCGTGCGGCGTTTGGCCTGAGCGCCCTCGCCCGGATCGTTGACGATAAACGGATAGATATTCGGCAGCGGCCCGAGCAGCGCGTCCGGCCAGCAATTCTCCGAAAGGCCGACGCCTTTGCCCGGCAACCATTCGAGATTGCCATGCTTGCCGACGTGGATCACGCCGTGGGCCCCGTAGGTGTTGCGCAACCAGAAATAGAACGCCAGATAACCGTGCGGCGGAACCAGATCCGGGTCGTGATACACCGCGCTCGGATCGACCTGATAACCCCGGGCCGGCTGGATGCCGACAAAAGTCAGACCGAAACGCAGACCGGCGATCATCAGGCGACCGTCGCGACACATCGGATCGTTTTGCGGCGCCCCCCAACGCTCGACTACCGCCGCGCGATTCGCTTCCGGCAACGCATTGAACATTGAAAGGTAATCGTCCATCGCCAGGCTCTGCTGGCACGGGCGCAAGTCGAGACTATCGAGGTCGTTGCTGACACCGCCGAGCAATTGCTGGATCAGCTCGGTGCCGCTGTCGGGCAACTCGGCCGTGATCGGATAACCTTCGGCACGCAATGCGCAGAGGATATTCAGCGCCGCCGCCGGCGTATCGAGGCCGACGCCATTGCCGATGCGGCCGTCGCGAGTCGGGTAGTTGGCGAGGATCAGCGCGATGCGTTTTTCGCCGTTCGGCACGTGTGCCAAAGCAACCCAACGCCGCGCCAGTTCGGCGACGAAATCCATGCGTGCGGGCTGGGCGCGGTAGCAGACCACATCGGACTGGCTGCGCTCGCTGCGCCAAGCCAGATCCTTGAAGCTGATCGGTCGGCTGATGATGCGCCCGTCAAGCTCCGGCAAAGCAATGTGCATCGCCAGATCACGCGGCCCGAGGCCCTGTTCGCTGTCGCGCCAGCCGGGCTCGTTGTCCTGGGCGCAGATCGCTTGAATCACCGGGATGTTGCGGCGAAACGGGCGCAGATGCGGTGCTTCGGGGCTCGACTGGGCAAAACCGGTGGTGTTGAGAATCACCCCCGCCTCGACTTCATCCAGCCAGTCCTCGACCACCGACAGACAACCGGGTTCTTTCAGACTGGCCACCGCGATCGGCAGCGGATTGACTCCGGCTGCCTGCAAACGCTGACAGAACACATCGATGAACGCCGTGTTCGCCGCCTGCAAATGCGAGCGATAAAACAACAGCGCCGCCACGGGTTGACCGGGTAGCCATTCGGCTTGCCAGTCACTCAGGGCAGCGTTGTTTTTCTGTGGGTGATAAATCGCCGTGCGCGGCAGGGTTTGCGGCTCGCTCCACGGGTAATCGCGGGCGAACCATTGGCTGCCCAGGCAACGGAAGAAATCCAGTGCATTGCCCATGCCGCCCTGACGCAGAAATTGCCAGAGTCGATCGCGTACTTCGGCGCTGACCGTGCTCAAGTCACTGAGCTCGGGGTCCGGGCGGTCATCGCCGGGCACCAGAATCAGTTGCACGCCGCGTTCGGACAACTCGACCAGCCGCTCGACACCGTAGCGCCAATAGGCGATGCCGCCGTGCAGTGAGATCAGAATGACCTTGGCGTGGCGCAGCACTTCGTCGACATACAGATCGACCGAGGCATGATTCTGCACCTGCATCGGGTTGGCCAGACGCAGGCTCGGGTAGTCATCGGGCAATTGCTGCGCGGCCTCGGCGAGCAGCGCCAGGCTGGAATCGCCGCTGCACAGGATCACCAGCTCGGCGGGGGTTTGTCCGAGATCGGCAATGTTGTCGTCCGAGACGAATCCGCCGGGCTGGGTCCTGAGCAGGTGCATGGCTTAAACGCTGAGCGCAGCGCGCAATTGCGCTTCGAGTTGTGCGGCATCGAGTTCCTGACCGATCAGCACCAGACGCGTGACGCGCGCTTCTTCGGCGCCCCACTGACGGTCGAAATGCTTGTCAAAACGCGTGCCCACCCCCTGGATCAACAGGCGCATCGGCTTGTTCGGAATCGCCGCGAAGCCTTTCACGCGCAGAATGCCGTGTTGCACCACGAGTTGCTTCAGCGCGTCGAGCAGCAGGCTTTCATCGGCTTGCGGCAGTTCGATTGAGATCGAATCGAAGGCGTCGTGATCGTGGTCGTCGTCATCACCGTCATGGTGGTGATCGTGGTGACTGTGGCGGCTGTCGATGTGCTCCTCGGAGCCGGCACCGAGGCCGATCAACACGTCGAGCGGCAGGCGGCCGTTGCTGGCTTCGATGATTTTTACCGCTGGCGGCAGCTCTTCGGCGACTTCAGCACGCACCCGAGCCAGATCTTCCGCGCTGGTCTGGTCGGCTTTGTTGAGGATGACCAGGTCAGCGCTGGCCAGTTGATCGGCGAACAGTTCATGCAGCGGCGACTCGTGATCAAGGTTCGGATCGAGTTTGCGCTGGGCATCGACCTGATCCGGGAACGCTGCGAAGGTGCCAGCAGCGACGGCCGGGCTGTCGACCACGGTGATCACCGCGTCAACGGTGCAGGCGCTACGGATTTCCGGCCACTGGAAGGCCTGCACCAACGGCTTTGGCAGGGCCAGGCCGGAGGTTTCGATAAGAATGTGATCAAGGTCACCGCGACGGGCGACCAGCTCGCGCATCACCGGAAAGAATTCTTCCTGCACCGTGCAGCACAGGCAGCCGTTGGCCAGTTCGTAAACACGGCCGCTGGCCTCTTCTTCGGTGCAGCCGATGGTGCATTGCTTGAGGATCTCACCATCAATGCCGAGCTCGCCAAACTCGTTGACGATCACCGCGATGCGCCGGCCCTGAGCGTTGTCGAGCATGTGCCGCAGCAGCGTGGTTTTGCCCGAACCGAGGAAACCGGTGACGATGGTGACGGGGAGTTTGGCCAGTGTTTTCATCGGTATGCCCTTTGGCAAGCGGCGGGCATACGGGACGAGAACCGGCAGCGCGCATGCACGCCGGAAGCATTCGCCACCGGATCACCCCGCCCGGTTGTAGTGAGAATCTGTGACGAGGCAGGTCTCCTGGCTGACGGCGTTCAGGCGCGAGACCTGGCGTTCATTGCGCCTTCCCGCTGGCTCATCGGTTGAGCTGGCAGTGGCGTGGCAACGAACATCACCGTTCACAGTTGCGGGGGCAGCCGCGGCTTTGACCGCGTTCCCTTCTTAGCTTCGGCGAGTGCCGAAGAACCTCGAAAGCGCAAGGCTACGCATGGGTCCGTCGTGGGTCAATGGTCGGTGAGTCTGAAACTGGGTGTATATCCGTTGCTGCGGTAACGGCTTCCTATGGTTTCGCTCTTACAGCGAGTCCCTTTTTCAAACGCCGGAGTGCCGGCACAGCAAAAAGAAACCAAAAGGCTTTGCCCCGGCGTACGGCCCGCTCGCTGGGGCTCGGGGTACCTTCGTTACGGGACCGATCCGGGCGCAGCCTGCTGAAGGGGCAAAAGATCAAAGCCAAAGCAAAAGCCAGATCTAGAGCCCCTCACCCTAGCCCTCTCCCCGAGGGAGAGGGGACTGACCGAGGTGTTTAGGCGAAATACGCCGACTTGCGTTAC
>NZ_JBTYHF010000014.1:0-80444 GCF_054871425.1 Pseudomonas glycinis
ACGCCGAAAAAGTACCCAAAAAGGCTTCGCCCTGACGTTCGGCCCGCTCGCTGGAGCTCGGGGTTCCTTCGCTCCGGAATCGATCCGGGCGCAGCGGCTACGGTTTGCTTCGCTGCACCTCCTTCCGCTGTGTCTGGCTGCGCCAGACGGTCGCTGCGCTCCCACCCCCGGATCAATCCCTCCACTCAGCCTGCCGACGGGCTCCAGGATCAAAAGCTACTCGAGCTTGCGCTCATCGTGTTGGGTGGCGGGACGGCCTGCTTGGTTTGCTTTTGCTTTTCTGTGGGAGCGAGCTTGCTCGCGAAGGCGGCCTGACAGCCGACCTGTTCTTGAGCGGAACGCGATCCAACTGTAGGAGCTGCCGAAGGCTGCGATCTTTTGATCTGGCCTTTGCTTTTGCTTTTCTGTTGAGAGCAAGCCTGCATTGGACGTTGGGTGTTGACCAGTTCCTGTCCACGCCACAAAAAACCGTGGGAGCTGGCTTGCCAGCGAAGGCGGCCTGACAGACGCCCCATTTCTCACTGAATGTACGCAATCAAACCTGTGGGAGCGAGCCTGCTCGCGAAGGCGGTGTGCGCCGCGATCACGAACAGCGCTCCGGAACCCGTTCACCCCGTCACACACCCAACCGGCACTTTCCCCGCAAACGTATCAACCAGACTGGCCACCACCATTTCCCCCATCCGCGTGCGTGTCTGAAGTGTGGCGCTGGCCCGATGCGGTTGCAGCACCACTTGTTCATTAGCAAACAACGCTTCAGGCACATTCGGTTCATCGACAAACACATCCAGCCCAGCTCCGGCGATTTCCCCAGCCGAAAGCGCGGCTACCAGATCCGCCTCATTCACCAGTTTGCCCCGGGCGACGTTGACCAGGTAACCGTCCTTGCCCAGCGCTTGCAGCACTGGCGCGTCGATGATCGCTTCGCCCTTGTCCGCCGCGGCGGCGAGGATCAGGGCGTCGCTGTCGCGGGCCAGTTGTTTGAGGTCGGCGACGAAGGTGTGGGGGACGTCGCTCATCGGTTGCAGGTCGGTGTAGCTGATCGGGCAGCCGAAGGCGGCGGCGCGGATGGCGATGGCGCGGCCGACGCGGCCCATGCCGACGATGCCGATGCGCATGCCGGAGACTTGTCGGGCCAAGGGCAGCGGGGCGAGTGGGGTCGGGCTTTGCGGCCATTGGCCGGAGCGCACGTAGCGGTCGCTGGTGCACAGGCCGCGACAGACCGAGATGAGCAGGCCGATGGCGAGGTCGGCGACGTCTTCGGTGAGGGCGCCGATGGTGGCGGTCACGCGGATGCCGCGATCGCGGGCGTAGGCCAGATCGACGGCGTCGGTGCCGACGCCGTTGACCGCGACGACTTCCAGGTTCGGCAGTTGCGCCATCAGCGCCTGGCTGATGCCGGTGTGGCCGCCGGTGATGACGCCACGAATGCTGGCGCCGTGTTCCTTTATGTAGGCGGGTTTGTCCGCTTGCTGGAAGTAGCGGCGTACGGTGAACAGTTCGTCCAGACGCGCGTTGATTTCCGGGATCAGGATCGGGCTGAGTTGCAGGATTTCTGGCTTCATGGCTACCTCGTTACGCAATAAAAAGGCCGGCTCAACCGCGGCCGGCAAACGGCATGGCGCTGGCCATGACGGTCATGTTCAGGACGTTGGCCGACAGCGGCAGGCCGGCGATGTAGCGCACTGCATCGGCGACGTGTTTGACGTCGACCATCGGCTCGACGGCGATGCTCCCGTTGGCCTGGCGTACGCCTTTGGTCATGCGCACCGACATTTCCGTCAGGGCATTGCCGATGTCGATCTGGCTGCAGGCGATGTTGAATTCGCGGCCGTCCAGCGCCAGGGATTTGGTCAGGCCGAGCACGGCGTGTTTGCTCGCGGTGTAGGCGCTGCTGAACGGACGCGGCGTGTGTGCGGAAATCGAACCGTTGTTGATGATTCGTCCGCCCTGCGGCTGTTGTTTGCGCATCAGCCCAAACGCGCCGCGAGCGCACAGAAAGACACCGTTGAGGTTGGTGTCGATCACGTTGCGCCACTGCTCGAAGGTCAGTTCATCCAGCGGCACGGCGGGGGCGTTGACGCCGGCGTTGTTGAAGACCACATCGAGGCGCCCGTAGACCTCGGCAATGGTCGCGAACAGCACGTCGACACTGGCCGGATCACGCACGTCGGTGGGTACCGCCAGTGCTTGGTGACCCTGGCTCAGCGCCAGTTCGACCAGCGCTTGCAAGGGCTCGGGCCGGCGTCCGGCGAGCACAAGGGTGAAACCGTCAGCCATCAGGCCCAGCGCCACGGCGCGGCCGATGCCACTGCCGGCGCCGGTCACCAGCGCAACTTTCAAAGGGGTCGTCATAGTGTTGTTCTCCTTTTTTCTCAATGCGCTGGAATCAGGGCCGTGGGCCGACGCGCATTTCCAGGTGGCCGATGCCGTCGATGCCGGCGCTGATCACATCGCCCGGTTGCAGGCTGTCAACGCCGGCGGGGCTGCCGGTCATGATCAGGTCGCCGGCGCGCAGGGCCACGGATTGCGAGATGCGCGCGATTACTTCACTGACCGACCAGATCTGGCTGTCGAGATTGTCGCGCTGGCGTTCTTCGCCGTTGACGTTCAGCCACAACTCGCCCTCGGGATGGCCGCTGCGGCTCACCGGGACGACGGCAGTCATCGGCGCGGCGCCGTCGAACACCTTGGCGCCTTCCCACGGCAAGCCGTTGCTCTTGGCTGCGCGTTGCACATCGCGGCGGGTCAGGTCGAGGCCGGCGGCGTAGCCCCACACGTAGGCGAGCGCTTGATCCTCGGGGATATTGGCGCCGCCTTCACCGATGGCTACGACCAGTTCGATTTCGTGAACGAAGTCCTCGCACACTGAGGGGAAGGCGACGTCGCCGACGGCATCGACCACGCAACTTGCCGGTTTCATGAAAAACACTGGCGGCTGGCGCGACTGGCCTTGAGTGTCCGGCCATGGGTAGTTGCGGCCGACACAGAACACCCGGCCAACGGGGAAGCGCTGCTCGGTGCCGAGTACCGGCAAGGTCACGGGCAGATCCGGGGTAAAGACGTATTCAGTCATGTTCATCCTGCGGGTCATCCTGTTTGAAAGGGCAGCGTACGGCGGCTGGCGTCGGTGAAGTTGGACGAAAGCCGCCTGCGTTTGGACAAATCCGGGTATTTCGCCTCAGCGCACCTTCAGCTCGATGCGATACAGGCGCCCGAGCAGTAACGAGTAGGAGAGGGTGCCGATCAGCGCCACGCCGCCAATAAACCAGAAGGCATAGGCGAAGGTGCCGGTGGCGTGGACGATGGCGCCGATCACGATCGGCGTGACGATGCCGCCGATGTTCGCCGCCAGGCTGGTAATGCCGCCGGTGAGGCCGATCAGCTCTTTTGGCGCCACTTCCGATACCGCCGCCCACGACGAGGACGCGATGCCTTGGGCGAAGAAGGCGATGGTCAGCACGGCGATGCAGATCAGGTTGGAGTCGGTGAAATTCACCAGCACGATCGACATGCCCAGCATCGAACCGACCACCAGCGGCAACTTGCGCGCAAACGACATCGAGTAGCCGCGACGGATCAGCAGGTCGGAAACGATGCCGGCCAGCAGAATCCCCACCGTGGCACCGACGAAGGGCAGCACGGCGAAGATCCCGGCCTTGATCATGGTCAGTTTGCGTTCTTCGATCAGGTAGGTCGGGAACCAGGTGAGGAAGAAGTACAGCGCCGAGGTGCTGGCGAATTTGCCGATGCAGATCGCCCAGATCTGCCGGTAGCTGAACAGCTCGGCGATCTGCCGCCAGTTGAAACGCGTGCGCTCCTGGCTGCTCTTGACCAGGCCGCCGCCGGTTTCGATGTACTTCAATTCTTCCTGGCTGACTTTCTTGCAGTTCAGCGGATCGCGATACAGGTACAGCCACAGCACACCGAAGACGATGCCGAGTGCGCCGGTGCTGTAGAACACGTGGCGCCAGTCAAAAGTGGTCGCCAGCCACAACAGCGCGCCGGTGAACAGCGCCGTGCCGAGGTACTGACCGCACACGTAAATGCTGCTGGCCATCCCGCGTTCCCGCGCCGGGAACCACACCGTCACCGCGCGGCTGTTGGCCGGAAAAGCCGGGGCTTCCATGGCGCCGACCGCCAGGCGCAGGCCGAACAGCGAGGCAAATCCCGTGGCGAAACCCTGGCAAACGGTGACGGTCGACCAGCTGATCAGCGAAACGCCGTAGGTGAAGCGCGAGCCAAACCGATCAGCGATGAAGCCGGCCGGCACCAGTGCCAAGGCATAGGTCCAGGCGAACGCGGAGAAGATCAGGCCCATCTCGATCTTGTCCAGGCCCAAATCCTTGGCCATGAACGGCGCGGCGATCGAGATGTTCACCCGGTCGATGTAATTGATGATCGTCGCGATCAGCAGCAACGACAGCATGAACCAGCGCCGCCGGGTAGGCAGACGCTGCGTCGTAACGGCATCGCGTGCACCGGCAATCACCGGCGGCACCGTGGCACTGGAAGAATGGGAGTTGGACATGCGGAGACCTCGTTATTGTTAGAAGAATCGAGATTTTTCGAGCAGCCGATGCCGTTGCCCGCAACGTGTGGGGCAAGGCAATCGAACGGGTTGCAGCGCGGCTTTCAGACGTTCAGGAACGTCTTTGTGCAATTGATTTCAAGGGGAGGTCGGGCGGGGCGGCGAGGGGAAATAGCAGGATCATGACGTGCGCACCTTTGATTGTTTTTGAAAGAGGTTGGGCTGCGTTGGTCATTACAGTGGTCGTACAACGGTTCTAAATCAACCGATGGGTTAGAACGTTTTTTCTTGAAAAAAGTGGATTTGGCGAACGTGTCCAAAAAGATAAATACGATTTGTCTTGAGAATACAGATCAGATTTAAATCGCAAGCAACTGAAAAATAACAACTATCACTGTTTTTAAGCTAATGCGCTTTTTGGACAGGCTCATCGCGAGGCTTCTTTCAAAAAAGCCAATGTCATCGTATGACTCATTGCCGCCCACCGCCCAACCCTGCAAGATGACAGGCGCTACCTCACTGCCCGGAGGACCTTCTGCCCATGTCTTCACCCAGCCGTATCCCGACTTACGTCATGCAGCAACGCAGCGAATTGACCGATTTCTACATTCGCGACAAAAAGGGTCGTCGCGCCGAAACCGCGCCTCACCGGCACGAGTACTTCCAGATCCAGATCAACCTCGGTGGCGACACCGTGCAGCACATCGGCAGCGTCCAGCGGCCATTCCCGCGCAACACCCTGGCGTTCATCCTGCCGCACCGCGTGCATGTGATTCCGCATCCCGCAGACAGCAATTTCATCGTCATCAATTTTTCCCAGACGTTTCTCTTGCCGCATCTGCAATGCGACCCGATGGATCTGGAAGAGGTGTCGATCCTGCTCGCGCCCGAGCTGTCGCCGTTCCGCTTTCAGGAACATCTGGATTTCATTTTGGGCGATGAGGATTTCGCTCAGGTCTGCGGCCTGATCGAACAGATGCGCGCACTCGATGAGAACCGTCAGTTCGGCACGCGGGAAATGCTCAAGGGCTTGTTGCTGCAGATGATCGGTAGCGTGTGTTTTCTCTACGCCGAGCCGCTCAAGCGTCTGGCGGAAGAGAATGCCGCCGAGAACAGTCGTCGCGACGCCTTGAGCCGCATGTTCGAGTATTTGCGGAAGAACATCGCCGATCCTGACCTCAACCTGATCAAAGTCGCCGCTGCGACCTATCTGTCACCGACCTACCTGACGCACTGGCTGCGCAAAGAGATCGGCAAGACCTTCACCGAGCTGGTGCTGGAGCGGCGCATGCACGCGGCGCGCAACTTCCTCCTCAACAGCACGCGCTCGGTGGGCGAGGTGGCGCGGTTGTGCGGGTTCGCCGATGAGGCCTATTTCTCCCGGCGGTTTCGCCAGATTCATGGCCAGCCACCGGGGCAGTTCCGCCGCCGCCAGCTCAACCCGGACACGCCGCAGACGCCGCTGAATACTTAGAGCGGCGCTCAGACCCACTTGAAGCGGGCAGGGAAGCGCGCGACAAAACAGGTGCCCGTTTCACGGTCGGATGTCACGCTCAAGGTGCCGTTGTGCGCATTGGCAATCTGCCCGGCGATGTACAAGCCCAGTCCCAACCCTTCATGACGCTGGCCTGCTTCGGAACGGGAAAACGGTTCGAACAGCAGCGGCATCAGCGCAGGCGGGATCGGCGTGCCCTGGTTGGTCAGCGAAATGACGATCTCGTCGCCCTCGGCAAACGCCTTGAGCAAGATCGGCTCGGCAATGGAACCGTGGGTCACGGCGTTGCCCAGCAGATTCGACAACAACTGGCTGATCCGCAGCGGGTCGCAATAGACCCCGGCCGGTACCTCAAGCGAATCAATAAACTTCGCCTGCGGGTAAGCCACCTGGATTTCTTCCAGGGTCTGGCGCAGCGTTTGCTGCAAGTCATCGACCAGTTTGCGCTGCACCGGGATGCCACTGCCGAGCCGACCCCGGGCAAAATCGAGGATGTTTTCGATCAGCACGCCCATGCGCACCGAGCTGGTGCGAATCGCCGACAGCAGCGTGCGCGAGCGCTTGTCCTCGACTTTGCTGTCCAGCAGATCGGCACTCATGCGGATGGCACTGAGTGGCGTGCGCAAGTCATGGCCCAGAACGGCGATGAACTGCTCGCGCAGACGGCCCATTTCGTTGGCATCGGCCAGCGCGGTTTTGGTCGCGTGCAAATGGCCTTGGGTATCCAGGCTCATCGCAATCAGTTGGGCGAAGAGGGTGAGGGTCTTTTCGATGGCCGGGTCGTCAAGGTTCGCCGGCACCGAATCAATGGCGCACAGCGTGCCGAAGAACTCGCCATCGGCCTTGATGATCGGAATGGAAATGTAGCTTTCCAGACCGTAGGTTTTCGGCGTGTGATGCGTGGAGAACAGCGGGTGCTGGCTGGCATGGCCGAAGATCACCGGCTGATGGTGCTGACGGATCTCATGACAAATCGTCGATTCCAGCACCAGTTCGCCGCCGGGCAACAGGCCGAAGTCAATCGAATCATCCACGGCGCAGGCGATCCACTTGCTCTCGGTGACCCGCGCTACGGCGGCGAAGCGCATGCCGGTCATATGCTTGACCATGCTCAGGATCACCGGCACAGCGTCAATGCTGCCGATGGCTTCGAGGTCGGAGGAGAAATCTGTCTGGGACATGGCCGGTGCTTCGCGAAAGTGTCGCCAGAGACTATCGGTAATTACCGGCCTTGCCTAATGAACCTGCAAAAAAGGGCACCGGGAAAACTCCCGGCGCCCTGTGTGGTGCTTGCTGAGCGCTATCGCCTCAGAACTTGTACTTGGCGGTCATCATGTAGCTGCGCGGGGTGCCGTAGTTATCGGTCGAGCCCCAGGTCACGTCGGTGCCGATGGAGGAATAGTACTTGCGGTCAAAGATGTTGTTGGCATTGACCTGCAGGTCGAGGTGCTTGTTGACCTCGTAACCGGCCATCAGGTCGGTGACCGCGTAGCCACCCTGTTCGAGACGATAGCTGCCGCCATTGGCCAGGGAGATGTCGTTGTACATGCGGCTCTGCCAGTAGACGTTGCCGCCCACGCGCAGTTTTTCCAGCGGGCCTTTGAAGCGGTACACGGTCGAGACCTTGAACAGGTGCTCGGGCATGTCGGTGTCGAATTTCTGGTTATTGTTCGCTGGGTTTTCGTCCTTGATGTAGTGGGCGCGGGTGTAGGTGTAGCCGGCGCCGACTTGCCATTGCTCGGTCAGTGCACCTTGCAGTTCCATGTCCACGCCTTGGGCGCGAACCTTGCCGGAGGTTTCGTAGCAGGTCAGTTCCGGGCAGCCTAGCTGGGTCGCTGCCTGAGTGGCGCGGTTGGTCTGGTCCATCTGGAACACTGCCACGCTGCCGTTCAGCGCGCCGTCGAAATATTCGCCCTTGATACCGACTTCGTAGTTTTCACCGACGATCGGCTCAAGCACTTTGCCGCCGAGGTCCTTCTGGGTTTGCGGGGTGAAGATGTCGGTGTAGCTGGCGTAAACCGAGTGATGGTCGTCGAGTTTGTAGATCAGGCCAGCGTAACGGGTCAGGTTGCGCGTGACCTTGAAGTCACCGTCGGCACTGCGATCGTCGTAGTCATACCAGTCCAGACGACTGCCGAGAATCAACGTCAGCGGGTCGGCCAGGCTCAAGCGCGTGGTCAGGTAAACCGCGTCCTGGGTGGTGACGTTGCGCGACTTGCCGCTACGGACGAAGTCAGGCTTGGGCGCGGCGATCGGCAGGCCGGTGTCGTAGGGCGCGTATTCCTTGGTGGTGGCGTCGTACACGCGATTGCTGGCGCCGACTACCAACTCGTGGGTACGGCCGAACGCTTCGAACGGGCCGCTGGCGAACCCATCGAAGGCGCGTTGCTTGTCGGTGTGGTGCGATTGGTAGGCGGTGGTTTCCAGCGGGCCGTCGTAGCGCGACAAATACGTGCCGGAGAATTCGCCTTCGGTTGTCGAAGTGGAACCGCCGAGGTGCAGTTTCCAGTCGTTGTCGAAACGGTGTTCGACTTCACCGAATACGGTGTCGACTTGCAGCTTGCGGTTTTCCCAGTCGGTGCCCGGGTAAGTGGAGCGGGGCAGGTCGAGGTGGTGGCCGTCTTCGCCGATCGGCAGGCCGCCCCAGAAATAATTGGTCTGATCGTTCTGCCGGGAGAAACCGAGGGTCGCCGTGGTGCTGTCGCTCAGGTCGGCTTCACCGATGGCGTAGAACAGGCCGTGATCGTTTTCTTCCTTGTCGCGAAAACTGTCGGCGCCCTGATACGACGTCACCACCCGGCCACGCAGGGTGCCGCTGTCGTTCAGCGGGCTGGAGGCATCGACCTCGCCACGGTAGTCATCCCAGCTGCCGGCGGCGCCGGTGAGGGTCACGCGCTGATCGGCGGTCGGGCGTTTGCGCACCATGTTGATCGCCGCCGACGGGTTGCCGGCACCGGTGACCAGGCCGGTCGCGCCACGGACGATTTCCACGCGATCAAACATCGCCAGGTTCGGTTGCACCGCCAGGGTGTACGGCGAATACGAGCTGGGCAGGCCGTCGTACATGATGTTGTCGATGTCGAAACCACGCGCCTTGTAAGTCTGCCGCCCCGGGCCGCTGGCCTCGCTGAGAAACAGCCCCGGCGTGCCACGCACCACGTCGTTGACGCTGGTCATGTTCTGGTCGTCCATGCGCTGGCGAGTGATCACCGTCACCGCCTGCGGCGTTTCGCGCATGGTCAGCGACAGCTTGGTCGCGGTCTGCATCGGGCCGGTGGTGTAGGACTGCGTGTCTTCGGTGGTGCTGCTCATCTGCGTAGCGCCGATTTCGGTCGCTTGCAGTTCCAGCGGGCCATTGGTGGGCGCAGTGGCTGCGGTTTCTTCAGCCAACGCAGGAGCGATGCTGGCCATGCCGATGGCGATTGCGAGGAGGTTAGGTGAAAGGTTCGAGCGGCGGTGAATGGTGTGAAACGACATCTATCTGCTTCCCCAAGATTTACCCAAACGAAACTAATGCGAGTGCATGTAAGAATTATTCGCATTAGTATGTCGGAAGTTTCCGGGGGAATAAACCCGTACGAGTCAGTTAGTTAATGATTTTTTCACAATTGGATTCGATGGCCTTCGGACGCAAATGTGGGAGCGAGCCTGCTCGCGAAGGCGGTGTGTCATTCAACAGATGCGTTGTCTGATACTCCGCTTTCGCGAGCAGGCTCGCTCCCACAGGGTTATGCGGTTTTTTTGAAATCAGTCCAGATCCTTCGCCCCATGCCGCTCCGGCACCTGACTGTCTTCATCACCCCAGGTGCGATTCACTCGCTGCCCACGCATGACCGCTGGCCGCTTGGCGATTGCTTCGGCCCAGCGCTGCACATGGGTGTATTCATGCGCCGCGAGAAATTCCGCCGCCGAGTAAACGTTGTTGCGCACCAGTTGCCCGTACCAGGGCCACACGGCGATGTCGGCGATGGTGTAATCGTCGCCGGCCAGATAGGCGTTATCAGCGAGACGGCGGTTGAGCACATCCAGCTGCCGTTTGGCTTCCATGGTGAAGCGGTTGATCGGGTATTCGAGCTTCTCCGGCGCATACGCGTAGAAGTGCCCGAAACCGCCGCCCAGGTACGGCGCCGAGCCCATTTGCCAGAACAGCCAGTTGAGGGTTTCGGTGCGACCGGCCGGATCCTTGGGCAGCAAGGCGCCGAACTTTTCCGCCAGATACAGCAGGATCGAACCGGACTCGAACACCCGGATCGGCGGCTCGACGCTGCGATCCAGCAGCGCCGGGATTTTCGAGTTCGGGTTGACCTCGACAAAACCGCTGGAGAACTGATCGCCCTCGCCAATGCGGATCAGCCACGCATCGTACTCGGCCTCGCTGTGGCCGAGTGCGAGCAGCTCTTCGAGCATGATGGTGACTTTGACACCGTTGGGCGTGGCCAGCGAATACAGTTGCAGCGGATGCTTGCCGACCGGCAGTTCCTTATCGTGGGTCGGCCCGGCGATCGGCCGGTTGATGCTGGCGAAGTGGCCGCCGGAAGGGGCTTCGTGTTTCCACACCTTGGGCGGAACGTAAGACGCATTGCTCATGAAACGGACCTCGTCGATGCTGGGAGAGAACAGGTAGACACCGTATCTCGAAAGGATTGAGAACACTACCTTGTGGGAGCTGGCTTGCCAGCGATGACGACGGCACATCCAGCATCAATATTGGCTGACCCACCGCAATCGCTGGCAAGCCAGCTCCCACAGGTTCGGAGTCAGGCACAAATCTCCCGTGGGAGCGAGCCTGCTCGCGAAAGCGTCGGCAGGGTCGCCGCGCCTAACAGCTCCAATACCGCCCAACCGCACCCCCGAGTCCCTGCACCGGATCTGTCTCAGGAAACGCCAGCCCCGCAATCCGCGCCAACTGCGCATCACTCGGCGCGGCCCGGCAAATATCCGCCTGCTGCCCCGGCGGATAAGCACCGACCACCAGAAAGTCCTCGCTCGAGCCCAGATTGCAGTGCCCGGTCCCGGCCGGCAGCAACAGCACATCACCGGCGCTGACGTCGACGACTTGGCCGTCAGGCCCGCCCAACATCAACCGCGCCTGACCGGCCGCCACGCCAAGCACTTCGTGGCCTTCAGTGTGATAGTGGTGATAGTCATAAATGCCGTAGCGCCACTGCGCCGGCCAGCCATTGGCACCGAACGTCTGCTCGAAGCGCGCGGCCGGATCGTCGCCTTCGATGGCCAACGCGCGGCGGTAGATCAGCACCGGCAAACGCGGATTGTTCGGCACCCAGTCATTGCGTTGAAGCAGCAGGGTTTGCACATCAGTCATGGCCCATCCTCCTTCGATCATTTCTCAATCGACCACAGAGCAGGGCGCACGCCTCAAAAAATCATTCCCGCGCAAACACGGCGCCTGAGCCATGCCCGGACAATCCAGCGAAACTTCATCGCGCAGCGGGCTGTCCAGACCCTTACATGTCCATGCAGCGGTAAATGGCGAGGGTCAAGATGACGATGACAGTTGGTGATTTTCTGGTTGAGCGGCTCAGCGAATGGGGCGTCACGCGAATTTTTGGTTATCCGGGGGATGGCATCAACGGCGTGTTCGGCGCCATGAGCCGGGCCAAAGGCAAGATCGAATTCGTTCAGGCACGGCACGAGGAAATGGCTGCGTTCATGGCCTCGGCCCACGCCAAGTTCACCGGCGAGCTGGGCGTGTGCATCGCCACCTCGGGTCCCGGCGCCTCGCACCTGATCACCGGCCTCTACGACGCGCGCATGGATCACATGCCGGTGCTGGCCATTGTCGGTCAGCAGGCGCGTACGGCGCTGGGCAGTCACTACCAGCAGGAACTGGATCTGGTGTCGATGTTCAAGGATGTCGCCGGTGCGTTTGTGCAGCAGGCTTCGGCGCCGTCGCAAGTGCGCCATCTGCTTGATCGCGCGGTGCGCACTGCGGTCGGCGAGCGCCGCGTCACCGCGTTGATTCTGCCCAATGACTTGCAGGATCTGCCTTACGAACAACCGGCGCGCGCCCATGGCACCGCGCATTCCGGCGTCGGGTACAGCAAGCCGAAAGTCGTTCCTTATGCCGCCGATCTGCAACGCGCCGCCGAGGTACTGAACAGCGGCGAGAAAGTCGCGATTCTGGTCGGTGCCGGTGCGCTGGAGGCGACCGATCTGGTCATCGCCGTGGCGGAAAAGCTCGGCGCGGGCGTCGCCAAGGCGTTGTTGGGCAAAGCCGCATTGCCAGACGATTTGCAGTGGGTCACCGGCAGCATCGGCCTGCTCGGCACCGAGCCCAGCTACAAGCTGATGAGCGAGTGCGACACCTTGCTGATGATCGGTTCGGGCTTCCCGTATTCCGAGTTTCTGCCCAAGGAAGGCCAGGCGCGCGGCGTGCAGATCGACTTGCAGCCGGACATGCTCAGCCTGCGTTATCCGATGGAGGTCAATCTGGTCGGCGATTCAGCGGAAACCCTCGCCGCGTTGCTGCCCTTGCTGGAACAGAAAACCTCGAACAAATGGCGCAAGAAGATCGAAGGCTGGCGCAGCAGCTGGGAGAAAACCCTGGAAAAACGCGCCATGGCCAAAGCCGATCCGGTCAACCCGCAACGAGTGGTCTACGAGTTGTCACCGCGTTTGCCCGAGCAAGCCATTATCACCAGCGACTCCGGCTCCTGCGCCAACTGGTTCGCCCGTGACTTGAAAATCCGTCGCGGCATGAAATGCTCGTTGTCCGGTGGCCTGGCCTCGATGGGCGCGGCGGTGCCCTATGCGATCGCGGCCAAGTTCGCCTTCCCGGAACGCCCGGTCATTGCCCTGGTCGGCGACGGCGCGATGCAGATGAACAACATGGCCGAGCTGATCACTGTCGCCAAATACTGGCGGCAATGGCAGAGCCCGAAATGGATCTGCGCGGTGTTCAACAATGAAGACCTCAACCAGGTCACCTGGGAGCAGCGGGTAATGGAGGGTGATCCCAAATTCGAAGCGTCGCAGAGCATTCCTGATGTGCCGTATCACCTGTTCGCGATTTCCATCGGCCTCAAGGGCATTTTCGTTGATCGCGAGGAAGAGGTCGCCGCTGCGTGGGAACAGGCACTCGCCTCGGAAGTGCCGGTGCTGATCGAGTTCAAGACCGACCCGAACGTGCCGCCGTTGCCGCCGCACATCAAGCTTGAGCAAGCGAAGAAATTCGCCACGACCCTGCTCAAGGGCGATCCGGACGAAGCCGGGGTGATCGTGCAGACCGCCAAGCAGGTGTTGGGCGCCGTGTTGCCCGGGAAGAAATGACGGTGTGCGCTTGAACGAGTCAACCATCTACATCGGTTGCGCCGGCTGGAGTCTCGGGCGCGAGCACTGGCCGGCATTCCCCGCCGAAGGCACGCACCTGCAACGCTACGCCGCGCGCTTCAACTGTGTGGAAATCAACAGCTCGTTCTACCGCCCGCATCGGCGTCAGACCTACGAACGCTGGGCCGACTCGGTAGCGCCGGACTTTCGCTTCGCCGTGAAAGTGCCGAAGCTCATCACCCATGAACAGCGGCTGGCGGACAGCGCGGCCGCGCTCGATGAGTTTCTCGGGCAATGCCAGGGCTTGGGTGATCGACTCGGCTGCCTGCTGGTGCAACTGCCACCCAAACTTGCCTTCGATGCGCCGGTGGCCGAGGCGTTTTTTCATGCCCTGCGCGAGCGGTTCACGGGCAGTGTAGTGCTGGAGCCGCGACACGAATCGTGGACTGAGGCTGAGGCAATGCTGGTGGAGCTGCAGATTGCCCAGGCGGTGGTCGATCCCTCGCGGATCAGCAGCGACACCGCACCGGCTGGCTGGCAAGGCCTGCAGTATTGGCGCCTGCACGGCTCGCCACGGATTTATCACAGCGCTTATGAAGCGGCCTATCTGCAACAGCTTGCTCAGAACCTGCGGCGCGCGAAGGCCGACGGCAGAGACATCTGGTGCATCTTCGACAACACCGCCAGCGGTGCCGCCACCGCCGATGCACTGGCTTTGAAGGCGTTGATCGAAGGCGTTGAACGCTGAACGACGACGCTCTCGCCACCCACACAAACGATCCGGCTACAGGTAAACTCCGCGCACTTTTTCAAGGAGTTCACATGAGTTACTACCAGCCGGGCATTCTCGCTACCCCTGTTCCTGCGCAAGCACGTCACCTGTTTTTCGCCCTGGCGTCGGTTGAAGCCTTGCCGCAAGCGATCGACAGCCTGCTGATGCTGGTGGATGGCAAGTCGGCGGTGGTTGGCTTTGGTGAGTTGTTGACCAAGGCGCTGAATGTCGAAATCGCTGGCCTGCGCAGCTTCCCGGCGCTGACCGGCGTTGGCGTGAATAACCCGTCGACCCAGCATGCCCTGTGGATCTGGCTGCACGGTGTCGACCGTGGTGAACTGCTCAACCGTTGCAACGCTATCGAAGCCGCGCTGGCCCCGGCCTTGCGTCTGGTCGAGATGCAGGAAGCCTTCCGCCACATGGACGGCCACGACCTCACCGGGTACGAGGACGGCACGGAAAACCCGCACGATGATGCCGCTGTCGCCGCCGCGCTGCTTAGCAGTGGCGCGGACGGGCTGGTCGGTGGCAGCTTCGCCGCGATCCAGCAGTGGCAGCACGACCTCAAGGGTTTTCATCGCCTGTCTGCCGGCGCCAAGGACGACATCATGGGACGGCGCTTGAGCGATAACGAAGAAATCGACGACGCGCCGATCTCCGCCCACGTCAAACGCACCGCGCAAGAGAGCTTCGCGCCGGAAGCCTTCGTCGTGCGCCGTTCGATGCCGTGGATCGAAGGCGATCGTGCCGGTTTGATGTTCCTCGCTTTCGGTTTCTCCCTCGATGCCTTCGAAGCGCAGCTGCGCCGTATGAGCGGTCTGGAAGACGGTATTGCCGATGGCTTGTACCAGATCAGCCGGCCAATCACCGGCGGCTACTACTGGTGCCCGCCGCTCAAGGACGGACGTCTTGATCTGCGCGCGCTGCGCATCGGCTGAGGACTGCACATGAACGTGGTGCGCTGGGGCATGATCGGTTGCGGCAGTGTCGCTGAACGCAAGAGCGGACCGGCCTTTTACAAGGCGCCCGGTTCGGCACTGGTCGCAGTGATGGGCCGACGTCTCGAAGCGGTGACCGACTACGCCGCGCGCCACGGCATCAGCCGCGTCTATACCGATGTCGATGCGCTGATCAACGATCCCGAAGTCGACGCGGTGTACATCGCCACACCACCCGACAGCCACCACGCCTACAGCCTTAAAGTCGCCGCCGCCGGCAAGCATTGCTGCGTGGAAAAGCCCATGGCACTCAACGCCGGGCAAAGCCGCGAGATGCAGCAAGCGTTTGCCGCTGCCGGTCTGCACTTGTTCGTCTCCTATTACCGCCGCTCGCTGCCGCGCTTCGCCCAGGTGCGGCAATGGCTGGAGGAGGGTCGCATCGGCGATGTCCGCCATCTGAGCTGGACGCTGACCAAAGCACCGTCGCCGGCTGATCTTGAGGGTCGCGATAATTGGCGCACCGACCCGGCGGTGGCGGGCGGCGGCTACTTTGCCGACCTGGCCAGCCATGGCTTGGACCTGTTCCAGTATCTGCTTGGCGACATCGTTGAAGTCGCCGGTTTCACCGCGCGTCAGGCAGGTTTGTACGCGGCGGAAGATGCGGTCAGCGCCACTTGGAGATTCGCCTCCGGGGCGTTGGGCACGGGCTGCTGGAACTTTGTTGCGGACCGGCGTGAAGATCGGGTCGAGATTATCGGCAGCAAAGGGCGCATCGGGTTTTCGGTGTTTGACGAGCATCCGGTGCAGCTGGATGCCGATGAGCAGATCAGCCTGGAGATCGCTCATCACGAGCATATTCAGTGGCATCACGTGCTGGGGATGAATGCGCATATTCGGGGTGATTCACAGCATCCCGCCGTGGCCGGGCAAGCCGTCAAGACCGACTGGGTAATGGACGAGATCCTCAAACGCTGAATAGCTCACAATCCCCTGTGGGAGCGAGCCTGCTCGCGAAAGCGGTGTGTCAGTCACGGAGGTATTGACTGACAGAATGCTTTCGCGAGCAGGCTCGCTCCCACAGGTGTTCCGGCGCAACACGCATCTAAGGTTATGCCCAAACAATATTTCTCAACCTCGTCATAACGTCTCTAAGATCACGTCATAACTCGTTATAACAAGTGATCCGACGATGACCGATAACGTTCTCTCCCTCAGTAGCGTTCCGCTGCACACCCAACTGCGCGACGTCCTGCGTGCGCGGATTCTCGACGGTGAATACCCGCAAGACAGCCAGATGCCTTCCGAAAGCGAACTGGGCGCGCTGTTCAAAGTCAGCCGCATCACCGTGCGCCAGGCACTCGGTGATCTGCAAAAGGAAGGCCTGATCTTCAAGATCCATGGCAAGGGCACCTTCGTCTCCAAACCGAAAACCTTTCAGAACGTCAGCAGCCTGCAAGGCCTCGCCGAGTCGATGACCGGGCGCGGTTATGAAGTGATCAACCGACTGCGCAGTTTCAAATTCATTCCGGCCGACAAGCGTGTCGCCGAGCGTCTGCAGGTGGCCGAAGGTGAAATCGTCGCGCAGATCAAACGCGTGCGCCTGATCAACCGCGAGCCGATCTCGCTGGAAATCACCTACTTGCCTAAAACGGTCGGCGAGCGACTGGAGAAGGCGGATCTGGTCACTCGCGACATCTTTCTGATCCTCGAAAACGACTGCGGCATCGCCCTCGGCCACGCCGATCTGGCCATTGACGCAGTGCTGGCTGACAGCGACCTGACCCAGGCGCTCAACGTCGAAGCCGGTTCGCCAATCATGCGCATCGAACGTCTGACCCACGACGCACAGGGCCAGCCGCTGGACTTCGAACACCTTTACTACCGTGGCGATGCATTCCAGTACCGCCTGCGGATCGACCGGCAAAAAGGGGAGCAGGCATGACCCGCAACGTTCTAGAACAGGAATATGACATCGTCGTGATTGGCGGCGGTACGGCCGGGCCGATGGCGGCGATCAAGGCCAAGGAGAAGAACCGCGATTTGCGCGTGTTGCTGGTCGACAAGGCCAACGTCAAGCGCAGCGGCGCGATCAGCATGGGCATGGACGGCCTGAACAACGCGATCATTCCCGGCCACTCGACACCGGAGCAGTACACCAAGGAAATCACCATCGCCAACGACGGCATCGTCAATCAGGCGGCGGTCTACGCCTATGCGACGCACAGTTTTGAAACCATCGAACAACTCGACCGCTGGGGCGTGAAGTTCGAGAAGGACGAAACCGGTGACTACGCGGTGAAAAAGGTCCACCACATGGGCGCCTATGTGCTGCCGATGCCAGAAGGGCACGACATCAAGAAAGTCCTGTATCGGCAGTTGAAACGTGCGCGGGTGAGCATCACCAATCGCCTGGTCTGCACGCGTTTGCTGACCGACGAGGAGGGCGCGGTCAACGGTGTGATGGGCTTCGATTGCCGCACCGCCGACTTCCATGTGATCAAGGCCAAAGCGGTGATTCTCGCCTGCGGCGCGGCCGGACGCCTTGGTCTGCCGTCGTCGGGCTACCTGATGGGCACCTACGAAAACCCGACCAATGCCGGTGACGGCTACGCGATGGCCTATCACGCAGGCGCCGAACTGGCCAACCTTGAGTGCTTTCAGATCAACCCGCTGATCAAGGATTACAACGGCCCGGCCTGCGCCTACGTCACCGGCCCGCTGGGTGGCTACACCGCCAACAACAAGGGCGAACGCTTCATCGAGTGCGACTACTGGAGCGGACAGATGATGTGGGAGTTCCATCAGGAACTGGAAAGCGGCAACGGTCCGGTGTTCCTCAAACTCGATCACTTGGCCGAGGAAACCATCCAGAACATCGAGGAAATCCTGCACAGCAACGAGCGCCCGAGCCGTGGCCAGTTCCACGCCAACCGTGGCACCGACTACCGCACGCAGATGGTCGAAATGCACATTTCGGAAATCGGTTTTTGCAGCGGCCACTCGGCGTCCGGTGTGTGGGTCAATGAGCGTGCCGAGACTTCAGTGAAAGGCTTGTATTCGGCCGGCGACATGGCTGCGGTGCCGCACAATTACATGCTCGGCGCGTTCACTTACGGCTGGTTCGCCGGGCACAACGCCGCGGACTTTGTTGCCGGCCGCGAGTTTTCCGCACTGGACAGCGAGCAGATCGCCAAGGAAAAAGCCCGGGTCTACGCGCCGCTCGATCGCCAGGACGGTCTGCCGCCGGCGCAGGTCGAATACAAACTGCGGCGCTTCGTCAACGACTACCTGCAACCGCCGAAAGTGACCAAAAAAATGCAGATCGGCCTGCAGCGCTTCAGTGACATCGAGCGCGATCTCGAGCAGATGAAGGCCAACAACGCTCACGAACTGATGCGAGCGATGGAAACCAGCGTGATCCGCGATTGCGCCGAAATGGCCGCCCGCGCTTCGTTGTTCCGCGCCGAAAGCCGCTGGGGCCTGTACCACTATCGCGTCGATCATCCGCAGCGCAACGACGCCGAGTGGTTCTGCCACTGCCATCTGAAGAAGGGCGAGGACGGCCAGATGACCAGTTTCAAGAAGGCCGTCGAGCCTTACATCATCCCGCTCGACGCCGAGGAAATGCAGGCCTACGACCGCCTGCGCGTCGGCGCTTTCGCCGCTTGAGACATCATTTTTCAGAGAGTCCGAACCATGGCTTACCAAGCTCAGGAAATCTTCTTCCGCTCCAACGCCCCGGTCACCGTCGACGAGGACAAATGCATCGCGGAAAAGGGCTGCACGGTGTGCGTAGACGTCTGCCCGATGGACCTGCTGGCGATCAACCCGGCCACGCAAAAGGCCTACATGGCGTTCGATGAATGCTGGTACTGCATGCCGTGCGAGAAGGATTGCCCGACGGGGGCGGTGAAGGTCGACATCCCCTATTTATTGCGTTGACCCTAAATCCACTGTGGGAGCGAGCCTGCTCGCGAAAGCAATCGTTCATTCAACAATGATGGTGACTGAACCGCCGCCTTCGCGAGCAGGCTCGCTCCCACGTTGCAATTGTGATTATCCAATAGCCATCCGGTGAACCCCGGACGCTGAATGCAAAACACCCCTCGTTTCCCACCGCGCCCTGATCGCGGCGGAGACGAACTTCAAACAAATGATTCGAGGGGAAACACTCATGTTGCGTGCAGCACTCGCCGGTCTGGTACTGGCTTCATTCACCTTGTCGGCCTCGGCCGAAACCATCCGCATCGCCATCGGCACCCAGGACACCACCATCAACTGCGCCGCCGGCGGCCTGTTGATCCGTGAACTCGGTCTGCTGGAAAAATACCTGCCCCACGATGGCGCCTACAAAGGTGCGAAGTACGACGTGCAGTGGAAAAACTTCACCAGTGGCGCGCCGCTGACCAATGAGATGGTCGCCGGCAAGCTCGACTTCGGTGCCATGGCCGATTTCCCCGGTGCGTTCAACGGGGTGGCATTCGAAACGGCGGGCAAGCATAGCCTGTTCATCAGCGTGCTGTCGGGCAGCATCAAGGGCAGCGGCAACGGCATCGTCGTGCCGAGCGCTTCGTCGGTGCAAAGCCTGAGCGAACTCAAGGGCAAGACCATTTCGGTGCCGTTCGCCTCGACGGCTCACGGCATGTTGCTGCGCGCCGTGGCAGAGCAGGGCTGGGACCCGCTCAAGGATGTCAACATCATCGCCCAGCCACCGGAAGTCGCTGGCTCGGCATTGCAGGCCGGCAAGATCGACGCCCACGCCGATTTCGTGCCCTTCGCCGAGCTGTTCCCGAGCCGTGGTTTCGCCCGCAAGATCTATGACGGCGCCCAGGCCAACGCGCCGACTTTCCATGGCGCACTGGTGGATCAGGCCTACGCCAAAAAGTACCCGGAAATCGTCGTCGCCTACCTGCGTGCGAGCATCGAAGCCAACCAACTGCTCGCCGCCGAACCGGAGAAGTACAGCGAACTGATCGCCAAGGTCACCGGGGTCGATGCCGAGGTCAACTACCTGTTCCATGGCCCGCTCGGCGTACAGACCCGTGACCTGAGCTGGAAACCTGAATATCGCCAGGCCGTCGGTACCGCCATCGATACCCTGAAGCTGCTGAAGAAAGCCGATCGCGGGCTCGACCTGAACAGCTTCATCGACGACCAGTACATCCGCGCCGCGTTCAAGGCTTCGAACCTCGATTACACCGCGCAACTGGTCAACTACGCGCAGACGCCGTTGCCGGGTGTGGATGCGGCGACGGGCAAAGCCATCACCGACGTCAGCCATGTCGCGGAGATCTGGGTGCGTGGCGAGGAAAAAGTCCGCCGTTACGGCTCGGCTGAAGCGGCCTTCACCGCGTTGGCAGGGTTGAAGCAGGAGGGCAAGAACATTCGTGCGGTGTATGCGCAGGCCAGTGACAGCGGGATCAAGTTGCTCGCTGAACAGGCGTGGTTTGCCAGCGACGCCAAGGGCCGCCTCAGCGCATTTCTGCTCAAGGGCCAGGCCCAGCAATACGCTGCGGGGCAGGGTGGCAAGGTGTTCGACTTCAGCGATGCCACTGCGCAGGTTGTAGCTGCGCGCTGAAGATCAAAAGCCCCTCACCCTAACCCTCTCCCGGAGGGAGAGGGGACTGACCGAGTTGTCGTTGAGAGATACGCCGACGTGAAGTACCGAGTCGAACTCAGGTCGTGAAAAGCACGCAAATCGGCTCCCTTTCCCCCTCGCCCCCCTGGGGGAGAGGGCTGGGGTGAGGGGGTAAATCTCGGCCATCACACAGAACCCGAACTGGAAACCGGACTATGAAAACACCGTTGCGCTGGACATCAAGAGCCGCCTCACTGCTGCTCTGCCTGCTCTTCTGGCAACTCGCCGCCAGCCACCACTGGAACCTCGGCCTGGTCACCTTTGCCAACGTGCCGACGCCACTGGCGGTGATCGAAGCCGCGCTGGGCCTGGGCGACTCGGGCAAACTCTGGCAGCACCTGAGCAGCAGCCTCGGCCGAGTCTTCGCCGGTTACGTGGCGGCGTTGATCATCGGCATCGCCCTGGGCCTGGCCATCGGCCGGTCGAAATGGGCCGAAGACATTCTGCTGCCACCACTGGAGGTCCTGCGCCCGATCCCCGCCGTGGCGTGGATTCCGCTGGCGATCCTGATGTTTCCATCCTCGGAATTGTCGATGGTCTTTATCACCTTCACCGGCGCGCTGTTCCCGATCCTGCTTAACACCGTGCACGGCGTCGAAGGCGTCGATCCACGCCTGATCGCCTCGGCAAAAAGCCTCGGGGCAGGGCGCCGGGCGATTCTGCTGGAAGTAATCCTGCCGGGCGCTGCGCCGAGCATCATTACCGGCCTGGCGATCGGCATGGGCACTTCGTGGTTCTGCCTGGTGACGGCGGAAATGATCTCCGGGCAGTTCGGTATCGGTTACTACACCTGGGAGTCCTACACCATTCAGAACTACGCCGACATTGTTGTCGGCATGCTCCTGATCGGCGTGTTGGGCATGGGCAGCAGTTGGCTGATCAAACGTCTGGGCGGCTTGTTCACGCCTTGGCATCGACCGCGAGGCAAAGCCTGATGAGCGTCATGCAAACCCCGGAAGGGCGGATCGACATTCGCCAGTTGTCCATCGTCCTCGGCCAGGGCCGCGAAGCCTTCGAAGCGGTGCAGGGCCTCGATTGCCAGATCGAACCCGGCCAGTTCGTGTGCATTCTCGGCCCGTCCGGTTGCGGCAAGTCGACCTTGCTTGGCGCCCTGGCCGGACACTTGAATGCCAGTACCGGCAGCTTGAAAGTCGACGGCAGCGCTGTGACCGGCCCGTCGCCGCAGCGTGGCATGGTGTTTCAGCACCACACGCTGTTCCCGTGGCGCACGGTGCGCGACAACGTCGCCTTCGGCCTGAAGATGCGCGGCGTCGCCAAGGCTGAGCGGCATCGCGCGGCTGATGAAATCCTCAAACTGGTCGGCCTCGAAGGCTTCGCCGAGCGCTGGCCGGATCAACTCTCCGGAGGCATGCAGCAGCGGGTGGAGATTGCCCGGGTGCTGGTCAATCGCCCGCGCCTGTTGCTGATGGACGAGCCGTTCGGCGCGCTGGATGCGCTGACCCGCTTGAACATGCAGGAACTGCTGCTGGACATCTGGACGCGCATCCGCACCACCGTGGTTTTCGTCACCCATGACATCGACGAGGCGCTGTTTCTAGCCGATCGCTTGCTGGTAATGAGCGCGCGACCAGGGCGAATCATCGAAGACTTGCCTCTGGACTTTCCACGCCCGCGTACCAATGAACTGGTGACCAGCCCCGAGTTCGCTCGCCTGAAACGCCATTGCCTCGACCTGCTGCGCCACGACAACGACCGACCGCTGCCGCGCCTCAATCCGCTCGGCCTGCCTCCTGAAAACCCTTTGCCGCGATTCGCCCTATGACCTCTATTTTTGCTGTGACCGACAACGAAGACATCCTCGCCCTGCAACCGCGCCTGACGGCGGAAGACCCGGGCGTGCGGCGCATTGCCCTGATTGATCTGGCCGATCTGGAGGAACCGGATGGTTTGCTCTGGCTGGTTGATCGACTCCGGCAGGATCCCGCCGAGGACGTTCGCGCTGAAGCCGCACGATTGCTCGAAGCGTGGGAGGATGAAGCGGTCGTGCAAGCCTTGTGCGAAGCGCTGACGGATCCGGCGCCCGCCGTGCAATCGGCGGCGGCGCAAAGCCTGAGCCTGCTCAAGACTGCAGCGGCGGGGCGGGTCATTCTGCCGTGGACCGCACATGCCGATGTCAGTGTGCGCATCGCCGCCTTTCGGGCGTTACGCGAATTGCGCTTTGCCGAGGCCGCGCCGGCTGCCGTCGCCGCGTTGGAGGACACCGATGCCAATGTTCGGCGCGAAGCGGTCGGTGTGCTCGGCTGGCTCAAACAGCTCGACGCGCTGCCAGCTCTGGCGCAACTGGCCAGCGACGACCCGGACACCGAAGTGCGTCGCGCCGCGACCGGTGCGCTGGGTCTGGCCAGTGGCGCCGAAGTATTGCCAGCGTTGCGCCAGGCTTTGCGCGACCCTGCCTGGCAAGTGCGCGAAGAAGCTGCGACCACGCTGGGCAAGGTTGGCCACAGCGACGCCGGCCCGGCCTTGGTCGAAGCGCTGAGCGATGATTACTGGCAAGTGCGCCTGCGCGCCACCCGAAGCCTCGGCCGCTTGCGCTTCGTCCCGGCGCTGGACGCGCTGATCGACACCCTCGGCCACCGTATCAGCAATCTGCGCAAGGAAGCCGCGCTGGCCCTCGGTGAATTGAACGATCGCGGCGCTGTTGCCGCGTTACAGGCGGCGCAGGACGACGGCGACCCGGAAGTGCGCAAAGCCGTGCGCATCGCTCTGAGTCAATTGCAATGAATCCGCTGGCGGTGGGCAACTCGCAGAGTGCGCGCACGTTGCGCCTGAGCTGGCCGGACGGGCGCGAATCGTTGCTCAAGCATGCCGATCTGCGCCGGCAATGCCCGTGCTCGCAATGCCGCGCATTTCGCCTGCGTGGCGTCACGCCGCTGGTTGATGATCGCGTGCGCCTGATCGAGGTCAATCCACAGGGTTATGGCGTGCAACTGGTGTTCAGCGATGGCCATCAACGCGGGATTTACCCGTGGGCGTACCTGGCGCAACTGGGTTCCTGACCTTATCCGATGATCGTTCCCACGCTCCGCGTGGGAATGCAGCCCGTGACGCTCCGCGTCACTGGACGCGGAGCGTCCCTTGAGGCATTCCCACGCGGAGCGTGGGAACGATCAGATCGCAGCCTTCGGCAGCTGCCTGCGTCGGCTTGCGCCGACTGGCGGTTCTTGTCAGGCATTTCCCACAGGAGTACAAATGTACTCCATGACGAACCTCACTCCCCGCCGTACCGCCATTCTGACCTTTATCCGCGATCGCATCGCCGAGCACGGTCAGCCCCCAAGCCTCGCTGAAATCAGCGAGGCTTTTGGTTTTGCCTCGCGCAGCGTGGCGCGCAAGCATGTGCTGGCGCTCACCGAAGCCGGTTTCATCGAGGTCAATCCGCATCAGGCCCGGGGCATTCGCCTGCTCGGTCAGCCACCGCGTCCGGAGCTGCTGGAGATCCCCGTACTTGGTCGTGTTGCCGCCGGCGCACCGATTGGCGCCGATGCCGATATCCATAACCGTTTGCTGCTCGACCCGGCGCTGTTCTCCCGTACCCCGGATTACATGCTGCGGGTGCAGGGCGACTCGATGATCGAAGACGGCATTCTCGATGGCGATCTGGTCGGTGTGCGGCGCAATCCCGAGGCGCTGAACGGCCAGATCGTCGTTGCGCGTCTGGACGGTGAAGTCACCATCAAACGCTTCGAACGGGTCGGGGATGAAGTGCGCCTGCTGCCGCGCAACCCGGCCTATCAGCCCATCGTTGTGCGTAACGATCAGGATCTGGCCATCGAAGGCGTGTTCTGTGGTCTGGTGAGGCAAGGCTGATGGGCGCCGTCGTTGCGTTGGATACGCTGTTCAATGGCGGCCAGGTCTGGCGCGGCCGGCCTGCGCCACCGGCGGCGAGTCCGCAGCCGACCGGGCATGCGGGACTGGACGCAGCTCTGCCCAGCGGCGGCTGGCCGGAAGCGGCGCTGAGTGAAATCCTTCTCGCCGGCCCCGGTGTCGGCGAGCTGCAGCTGGTCTGGCCAACCCTGGCGCGATTGTCCGCGGCCGGTGAGCGCATCGTGCTGGTGGCGCCGCCGTTCGTGCCGTACCCGCAGGCCTGGGCCAATGCCGGAGTCGATCTGCGCCAGTTGTCGGTGATTCAGGCCAGCGAGCGCGATGCCTTGTGGGCGGCGGAGCAATGCCTGCGCTCGGGCAGTTGCGGCGCGGTGCTGTGCTGGCCGAACAAGGCCGATGACCGAGCCTTGCGGCGTTTGCAGGTAGCGGCGGAAACCGGCCAGACCCTAGCCTTTGCCTGGCGCCCGTTGAGCGAGGCGGTCAACCCGTCACCGGCAGCGTTACGCATAGCCATCGATGCCAAACCGGCGCAGCTACGCGTACTCAAATGCCGTGGCGGGCTGGCGCGTGCTACGCCGATTGCCTTTGCCGTGGGGCACTGATCGTCATGCGCTGGGTATGTATCCTGTTTCCGCAATTGGCCCTCGACGCCGTGCTGCGTCAGCGGCCCGACCCTGAAGAGCCGCTGGTCCTGCTCAGCGGCCCGGCCCAGCGGCGGGTGCTGCAAGCGGTTAATCCGGCGGCACGCAAACTGGGCCTGCGTCCTGGCATGTCGATGACCGCCGCGCAAGCCATGAGCAAAGGCTTTGCCACCGCCGATTACGAGGTGGCCGAGGTCGAGCACTGGCAGCAGTTTCTCGCCGCGTGGGCCTATCGCTTCAGCGCGCAGGTAAGCGTGCATTATCCGCGTACCGTGGTGTTCGAGATCGAATCCAGCCTGGGACTGTTCGGTACCTGGCCGCAATTTGAAGCTCGCCTGCGCCAGGAGTTGAAAGACCTGGGCTTTCGTCATCGCATCGTCGCCGCGCCGAACCCGGTGGCGGCGCGAGTGCTGGCCAATGCCTACGATGGCTTGGTGGTGCCGGACGGTGAGGCTTTGCAGCATCATCTCGGGCAATTGCCGGTCGACCGCGTCGGGCTGGAGCCGAATGTAGCCACGGCGTTGTCGCGCATGGGCCTGCGCAATCTCAGTCAGGTGCAAAGCCTGCCACGCCAGGCACTGGCCCGGCGTTTCGAAGCGCAGATGCTCAAGCACTTGGATACGCTGTTCGGCGCACGCCCTCTGGCGCTGGCGTTCTATCTGCCGCCCGACCGTTTCGATATCCGCATCGAACTGAATTTCGACGTGCAATCCCATCAAGCCTTGCTGTTCCCGTTACGGCGCTTGACCGGCGATTTGTCGGCGTTCCTCTGTGGGCGCGACAGTGGCGTGCAGCGTTTCGATTTGCTTCTGGAACACGCCGGGCTGCCGGACACAGTGATCAAGGTCGGCCTGCTCAGTGCCGAACGTGACGCGGCAATGCTGTTTGAACTGGCCCGTGGCCGGCTGGAGCAAGTCCAGGTCGAAGCACCGGTGCGTGGTTTTCGCTTGCGCGCCGAAGACCTGCCGAGTTTCGTTCCGCAGTATCAGGAGCTGTTCGACGACCGCCCGCAGCAGACCTTGCCCTGGGAGCAATTGCGCGAACGCCTGCGCGCACGGCTGGGTGATGACGCGGTGCAGGGGCTGCGCTTTCAGGCCGATCATCGCCCTGAGTGCGCGTGGCAGAGCGCCGTCGACAAGCAGCCTTGCACGGGGTTGCCCAGCGTGCAGCGTCCGGGCTGGCTGCTCAACGAACCGCAAAGCGTGCCGGAAGGTTCGGCGCGGATTCTCATGGGGCCGGAGCGCATCGAATCCGGTTGGTGGGACGGTGGCGACGTGCGGCGTGATTACTACCTGATCCAGAACCGCGCCGGTCAGCAGGGCTGGGCCTGGCGGGCGGTGGGTGAGGGCGGTCCGCTGTGGCTGCAAGGCTGGTTCGCATGAGTGCCGATTACGCCGAACTGCATTGCCTGTCGAACTTCAGTTTCCAGCGCGGAGCCTCGAGCGCGCTGGAACTGTTTCAGCGGGCGAAAAAGCACGGCTATCAGGCGCTGGCGATCACCGACGAATGTACCCTGGCCGGCATCGTTCGTGCGTGGCAAGCGGCGAAGTCCGTTGAGTTGCCGTTGATCATCGGCAGCGAGATACGCATCGACAACGGCCCGAAACTGGTGCTGCTGGTGGAAAACCTTGCCGGTTATCAGGCCTTGTGCGGCTTGATCACCCAGGCTCGGCGGCGTACGCAGAAAGGCCAGTATCAGGTGCAGCGGGAAGACTTCGCCGAAGCGCTGCCGGGTTTGCTGGTGTTGTGGGTGCCGGATTCAGTGGATGACCGGGAAGAAGGGCGCTGGCTGAAACAAATCTTCGGCGACCGCCTGTGGCTCACGGTGCAACTGCATCGCGGGCAGAACGATCAGCAGCGACTATCGGCATTGTTGGCTCTGGCGGCTGAGTTGCAGATTCCAGCCGTGGCCAGCGGCGATGTGCACATGCACGCCCGGGGGCGCCGTGCCTTGCAGGACACCATGACCGCGATCCGTCATCACGTCCCCGTGGCCGAAGCGGGTCTGCGCCTGCACCCCAATGGCGAGCGGCATTTGCGTTGCCTCGATGAGCTGCGCGCCCTGTATCCGCCGGACTTGCTCGAAGCGTCGCTAAAACTGGCCAGACGCTGCACCTTCGATCTGAGCGAGCTGCGCTATCAGTACCCGAAAGAGCTGGTGCCCGAGGGCCACAGTGCCAGTTCCTGGTTGCGCCATCTGACCGAGGAGGGCATTGCCTGGCGCTGGCCGCAAGGGCCTCAGGCCAAGGTGCTCAAGCAGATCGATGACGAGTTGCAATTGATCGCCGAGCTCGGCTACGAAAGCTATTTCCTCACCGTGCACGACGTGGTGCGCTTTGCCCGCACACAGAAAATCCTCTGTCAGGGCCGTGGTTCGGCAGCCAACTCGGCAGTGTGTTTTGCCTTGGGCATCACCGAGATCGATCCGGAGCGCACCACGCTATTGTTCGAACGCTTCATGTCCAAGGAGCGCAACGAACCGCCGGACATCGATGTCGATTTCGAGCACGAGCGCCGCGAAGAAGTCCTGCAATACGTGTTCAACCGTTACGGCCGGCGACGTGCGGCGCTGACGGCGGTGGTCAGCACCTATCACGCCACCGGTGCCGTGCGCGATGTGGCCAAGGCCCTCGGCCTGCCGCCGGATCAGATCAACGCGCTGGCCGACTGCTGCGGGCGCTGGAGCGATGAGACGCCGCCGCTGGAACGTTTGCGTGAAGGCGGCTTCGACCCGGATAGTCCGGTGCTGCGCCGGGTGCTGAGCCTGACCGGGCAACTGATCGGCTTCCCCCGGCATCTGTCGCAGCATCCCGGCGGTTTTGTGATCTCCGAGCAGCCGCTGGACACCCTGGTGCCGGTCGAAAACGCGGCAATGGCCGACCGCACCATCATTCAGTGGGACAAGGACGACCTCGATGCGGTCGGCCTGCTCAAGGTGGATATCCTCGCCTTGGGCATGCTCAGCGCGATTCGCCGCTGCTTCGACCTGCTGCGCCGGCATCGTGATCTGAACCTGACGCTCGCGACGATCCCCGCCGAAGACAAACCGACCTACGAAATGATCAGCCGCGCCGATACCGTCGGCGTGTTCCAGATCGAGTCGCGGGCGCAGATGTCGATGTTGCCGCGCCTGAAGCCAAAGACCTTCTACGATCTGGTGATTGAAGTGGCGATTGTCCGGCCCGGGCCGATTCAGGGCGGCATGGTTCATCCGTATCTGCGCCGACGTAATAACGAAGAGGCGGAAACCTATCCATCGCCGGCGCTCGAAGTCGTACTCAAAAGAACCCTGGGCGTGCCGTTGTTCCAGGAACAGGTCATGCAGATCGCCATCGTCGCTGCCGACTATAGCCCCGGCGAGGCCGATCAGTTGCGCCGCTCGATGGCGGCGTGGAAGCGCCATGGCGGACTGGAGCCGCACAAGGAACGCCTCGCCGCCGGCATGAAAAAGAACGGCTACACACCCGAATTCGCTGCGCAGATCTTCGAGCAGATCAAGGGCTTCGGCAGTTACGGCTTCCCCGAATCCCACGCCGCCAGTTTCGCCTTGCTGACCTACGCCAGTTGCTGGCTCAAGTGTCACGAGCCGGCGGCGTTTGCCTGCGCATTGATCAACAGTTGGCCGATGGGCTTTTACAGCCCGGACCAGATTCTGCAGGACGCGCGGCGGCACCAATTGCAGATCCGTCCGGTGGACGTGCGCGCCAGTGACTGGGATTGCAGCCTTGAGCCGCTGAGTGCCGGGCAACCGGCGATTCGCATGGGCCTGCGCATGATCAAGGGGTTTCGCGAAGAAGATGCCCGGCGCATCGAAGCCGCGCGCCGCCACGGAGCCTTTGCCGATGTCGCTGACCTGGGTGAGCGCGCCGCCCTCGACAGTCGTGCGCAGGCCTTGCTGGCAGACTCCGGCGCCTTGCGCGGTCTGGCCGGGCATCGTCATCGTGCGCGTTGGGAAGTGGCCGGGGTGCAGAAACAACTCGGCCTGTTCGCCGGCCTGCCCAACGAGGAAGAAGTCAAAATCGTCCTGCCCAAACCCAGCGTTGGCGAAGACTTGCATGCTGATTACGCCACGGTGGGGACGACGCTGGGGCCGCACCCGTTGGCATTGTTGCGTGGCGAGTTGCAGGCCCGGCGCTGCCGCAGCTCGCGCGAATTGATGGATATCGAACATGGCCGGCCGGTCAGCGTGGCCGGGCTGGTCACCGGCCGACAGCGACCCGGTACGGCCAGCGGGGTGACGTTCGTGACCCTGGAAGACGAGTTCGGCAACGTCAACGTGGTGGTCTGGCGTGACCTGGCCGAGCGTCAGCGCCAAGTGCTGGTGGGGTCGCAATTGCTCAAGGTCGACGGCCGCTGGGAACGCGAAGGCGATGTGCGCCACCTGATCGCCGGGCGCATGAGCGACCTGAGCCCGCTGCTCAACGGCATTCATGTGCAAAGCCGCGATTTTCACTGACCTTTGTGGGAACGAGCCTGCTCGCGAAAGCGCAGTGTCAGGCAATGACGATGTTGACTGTGCCGCCGCCTTCGCGAGCAAGCTCGCTCCCACAGGGATTTTGGTTGCGATGAAGATGGTTGATCGGGCCCGGATCAGTGTGGGAGCGAGCTTGCTCGCGAAAGCGCAGTGTCAGGCAATGACGATGTTGACTGTGCCGCCGCCTTCGCGAGCAGCCTCGCTCCCACAGGGGTTTTGGTTGCGATGAAGATGGTTGATCGGCCCCGGATCAGTGTGGGAGCGAGCTTTCTCGCGAAAGCGGACTGTCAGGCGATGACGATGTCGAACGTGCCGACGCCTTCGCGAGCAAGCTCGCTCCCACAGGGATTTTGGTTGCGATGAAGATGGTCGATCTGCCCCGTATCAGTGTGGCAGCGAGCCTGCTCGCGAAAGCGCAGTGTCAGGCGATGACGATGTTGACTGTGCCGGCGCCTTCGCGAGCAAGCTCGCTCCCACAGGGATTTTGGTTGCGATGAAGATGGTCGATCTGCCCCGTATCAGTGTGGGAGCGAGCCTGCTCGCGAAAGCGGACTGTCAGGCGATGACGATGTTGACTGTGCCGCCGCCTTCGCGAGCAGGCTCGCTCCCACAGGGACTTTGGTTGCTCTGGAGATGGTCGATCTACCCCGTATCAGTGTGGGAGCGAGCCTGCTCGCGAAATCGCAGTGTCAGGCGATGACGATGTCGAGCGTGCCGCCGCCTTCGCGAGCAGGCTCGCTCCCACAGGGGTTTTGGTTGCGATGAAGATGGTCGATCTGCCCCGTATCAGTGTGGAAGCGAGCCTGCTCGCGAAAGCGCAGTGTCAGGCGATGACGATGTTGAATGTACCGCCGCCTTCGCGAGCAAGCTCGCTCCCTTTTTGGCTGTTTATTCAAAATCGAGATAAATCAAAAGGCTGCACCTTTGGGCCGAAGGCAGATATTCTGCGCTTCACACCGGTACGGGAACCCGATCAACTCCATGGCCAGCCACTGCCAGGATGAATTGCCCGACGCCAAAGGAGTGTTCGAATGAGCGAAAAGAAGCTGGAAACCACGGTCGATCGCGTCTACCAAGGGGTTTATGCGGCGATCAGCAAGCGTTCGTTGCGCCCGGGCATGAAGCTGGGTGAGGCCTCGCTGGCCGAGCTGTTCAATGTCAGCCGCACCTCGGTGCGGGCTGCGCTCAAGCAATTGGAAGCCGATGGTCTGGTCACCACTGAGCCCAACAAAGGTGCATCGGTGTCGCTGCCCAGTGACGCAGAGCTGCGTTCGTTGTTCGAAACCCGGCGGCTGATCGAGATCGGCATCGTCACCGAACTGTGCCGGCGTAAAGACAGCGTTGCCATGCAGGACCTGCGCGAGCACTTGTTACTGGAAGATGCCGCGCATGCTGCCGGCGACCATGAACGACTGATCCATTTACTCGGCGAGTTCCACCTCAAACTGGCGCGCAGCCTGAACAATCCGGTACTGCTCGACTGGTTCCAGAAGCTGATCTCGCGGGCCTCGCTGTATGCCGCCGCGCTCGATGATGACAGTCATCAAGCCTGCCGCGACGATGAACACCTGCGTTTGCTCGAGTACATCGAAGCCGGCGATCAGAGCGCCGCGATCGAACTGACCTGTACGCACCTCAACGGAATCGAGAAAGCGATCCTCGACGTCGCGGCAAAAATGAAAACCGGCTATCACCCACTCAAGCACTTGATTGGCGTCTGAATGGCTCTGCGTCGCAAATTGGCTATACCTGCGATGAAACCAATGCGTTTTCACAGCCTCGAAACACACGGGCGTCGCGTCGTTGCAGCGTTGCGATAGATCGGAAAACCGCAAAAAAGGACACTGAGTCAGGCGATGCAGTTTTTATCCGAAAGCCACGGTTGTGAAGGCTGGAAAGGCGAAATGGCCGAACGCATCCGTGCGTTCGACTGGAGCCACACCGAACTTGGCGCGCTCGCCGAATGGCCGGCCAGCCTGTGCAACACCGTGCAACTGATGCTGGCTTCGCCGTTGCCCATGGTGATGCTGTGGGGGCACGCCGGCTACATGATCTACAACGACGCTTATTCCGAATTCGCCGGCGGCCGCCACCCCTATCTGCTTGGCGTCCCGGTTGAGCTGGGCTGGCCGGAAGTCGCCGAATTCAACCGCCACGTCGTTGACACCTGCCTGGCCGGTGGCACCTTGTCCTATCGCAACAAAGAGCTGGTATTGCTGCGCGACGGCGTGCCTGAAGACGTCTGGATGGATTTGTATTACAGCCCGGTGGCCAACGACGAAGGCGTGCCCGGCGGCGTCATGGCGATGGTGGTCGAAACCACCGAACTGGTGCATTCCGAGCGCCTGCGTCAGGCGGCCGAAGATGCCTATCGCGCCGACAACGAGCGCGTGCGTCTGGCGCTGAATGCCGGCGCACTGCTTGGCTCGTTTGTCTGGGACATCAAGAACAATCGCTTCTCCGCTGACGAACGTTTCGCCCGCACCTTTTCCTATCCGCCGGATCAGGACTTGAGCGATCTGCAACAAGAGATCGCCGAATCGCGCATTCATCCCGACGACCACCCATGGGTCCAGGAGCGGGTCGCCCATTGTGTGCGCACTGGCGAGCCCTACAACGCCGAGTACCGCGTACAGCGCGGCGATGGCCAATATCTGTGGGTGCTGGCCAGTGGAGCCTGCGAGTTCGATGAAGACGGTAGGCCGTTTCGCTTCCCCGGCGTGCTGATCGATATTCATGAGCGCAAGAATGCTGAAGAGTCGCTGCTCAAATTCACCCGTAACCTCGAACAGCGCGTGGCCGCCGAAGTGGATGCGCGGCTGGCGGCTGAGGAACAGCTTCGCCAGTCGCAGAAACTTGAAGCCATCGGCGGCCTGACCGGTGGCGTTGCCCATGACTTCAACAATCTGCTGCAAGTGATCGCCGGCAACCTGCATTTGCTCGCTCGGCATGAGCCCAACAATGCCAACGTGCAGCGCCGGGTCGGGGCTTCGCTGGCGGCGGTCGAGCGCGGGGCCAAACTGTCTTCACAATTGCTCGCGTTTGCCCGGCGGCAACCGCTTTCACCGGCCGTGTGCAACCCAGAACAGATTTTCGAAGGCGTTGGCGAGTTGCTGCAACGCGCCTTGGGCGAAACCATTCAGATCGACGTGCAACTGCCGCCGCAGCCGTGGCATATCAACGTCGACCGCAACCAACTGGAAAACGCGATTCTCAATCTGGCCATCAACGCCCGCGACGCGATGAAAGGCGAGGGCGTAATCGGCCTCAGTGCCGCCAATGTCTGCCTGGACAGGGAATACTGCGCCGGCAAGGGCATCGCGTCCGGTGAGTATGTTCGCGTGGCGGTCACCGACACCGGCGTGGGTATTGCCCCACAAATGCTGGAACAGGTCTTCGAACCGTTCTTCACCACCAAGGCCGACGGCCAGGGCACCGGGCTCGGTTTGAGCATGGTGTTCGGCTTCGTCAAACAGAGTGGCGGCCACGTCGAGATCGACAGCAAGCTCGGCGAAGGCACGCGGGTGCAGTTGTATTTCCCGCGCAGTCTGCGTCCGGTTCGCGAAGAGACCGCCAGTGTCGGCGAACGCAAGAGCGGCGGCCACGAAACCATTCTGGTGGTGGAAGACAATGACGCGGTGCGCGCTTCGGCGGTGGAGTTGCTGCGCGAGGAAGGCTATCGGGTGATGACCGCGTGCAATGGCGACGTGGCCATGCAGATGTTGCTGGAAGGCATCGAGATCGATCTGATCTTCACCGACGTGGTCATGCCCGGCCTGATCAAGAGTTCGGATCTGGCCGCGTGGGCCAAGGTGCAGACACCGCCGGTGCCGGTGCTGTTCACTTCCGGGCATACCCGCGACATCATTTCCCGCGACCACCAGCTCAGCCCCGATACCCATCTGCTCGGCAAACCCTACAGCCCGCAAGCGTTACTGCAGATGATTTGCGAGGTGCTCGGCACCTGATGCCGAGCGCTGCCCAGTTTTTCAATCAAGGCAGGCCGATGATTTCCAAGCGCAATTCCAAAGCACCCGCCGGCATGGTTCGTGTGCGCGGCGCCCGCGAACATAACCTGAAGAACGTTGATGTCGATATTCCGCGCGATGCGCTGGTGGTGTTCACCGGTGTCTCCGGTTCGGGCAAGTCGTCGCTGGCGTTTTCCACTCTGTATGCCGAGGCCCAGCGGCGGTATTTCGAATCGGTGGCGCCGTACGCGCGGCGGCTGATCGATCAGGTCGGCGTGCCGGATGTCGATTCCATCGAAGGACTGCCGCCCGCCGTCGCTTTGCAACAGCAGCGCGGCACGCCGAGCGCGCGTTCGTCGGTGGGCAGCGTGACGACGTTGTCGAGCCTGATCCGCATGCTCTATTCCCGCGCCGGCAGTTATCCGCCGGGGCAGCCGATGCTGTATGCCGAGGATTTTTCACCGAACACGCCGCAGGGCGCCTGCCCGGAGTGTCATGGACTTGGTCGCGTCTATGAAGTGACCGAAGCGCTGATGGTGCCGGACCCGAACCTGACCATCCGCCAGCGCGCCGTGGCGTCTTGGCCCTTGGCCTGGCAAGGGCAGAACCTGCGCGACATCCTGGTGACCATGGGCATCGATGTCGACATTCCGTGGAAAAAACTGCCGAAAAAACAGCGCGACTGGATTCTCTTCACTGAAGAGACGCCGACGGTGCCGGTGTACGCCGGGCTGACCCCGGAAGAAACCCGCGTCGCGCTCAAACGCAAAATGGAACCGAGTTATCAGGGCACCTTCACCGGCGCGCGGCGCTACATCCTGCACACCTTCACTCACTCGCAAAGTGCGCTGATGAAGAAGCGTGTTTCGCAGTTCATGCGCGGCAGCCCTTGCCCATTGTGCGAGGGCAAGCGGCTCAAGCGCGAGGCTCTTTCGGTGACCTTTGCCGGCTACGACATTGGTGAGCTGTCGCAGATGCCGTTGCTGCAAGTGGCCGAAGTGCTGAGACCGGTGGCAGCGGCGAATTATCTGGAACAGGCCGAGGAGAGCGGCGACACCCTCAGCCATGCGCAAACCCGCGAGGCGCGCCAGCAGCGGGTCGCCCATGGCGCCAGCGGGCATGCCAGCGCACCGGACGTGCGCCACACGCCGAACCTATCGCTGGAAAAACGCTTGGCGGCGCAACGCATTGCTGAGGATTTGCTGGAGCGGGTCAGCACCCTGACCGATCTCGGGCTGGGGTATCTGGCGCTGGAACGCAGTACGCCGACGCTGTCGTCGGGCGAGTTGCAGCGTTTGCGCCTGGCCACGCAATTGGGTTCGCAGCTGTTCGGGGTGATTTATGTGCTGGACGAACCGTCTGCCGGTCTGCATCCGGCGGATGGCGAGGCGCTGTTCGAGGCGTTGCAGCGCTTGAAGGCTGACGGCAACACGCTGTTTGTGGTCGAACACGATGTCGAAACCATGCGCCGTGCCGACTGGCTGATTGACGTCGGCCCGGCAGCGGGCGAAAAGGGCGGGCGCGTGTTGTACAGCGGTCCGCCTGCGGGACTCGCTGATGTCGCAGATTCGCAGACCCGCGCTTATCTGTTTGCCGAAAACCAACGCCCTGAGCGCGCCGCGCGCAAGCCGAGCGGGTGGCTGAAGCTCGACGGTGTCACCCGCAACAACCTGAATAATCTCAGCGCCGAATTCCCCTTGTGCTGTTTCACCTCGGTGACCGGCGTATCGGGTTCTGGCAAATCGAGTCTGGTCAGTCAGGCCTTGCTGGAACTGGTCGGCGCGCAGTTGGGCCGTCCGGTGGCCGAGGCCGAGTCGGAAGAACCGAGCCTGGAAGATGACACGCCGCCGCCCAGCACCGGGCAGATCAGCGCCGGCCTGGAGTCGATCAAACGCCTGGTGCAGGTTGATCAGAAACCCATCGGACGCACGCCGCGCTCCAATCTGGCGACCTACACCGGGCTGTTCGACAATGTGCGCAAGCTGTTCGCCGCGACTCCCGAAGCGCAAGCGGCGGGCTATGACGCCGGGCAGTTTTCTTTCAACGTCGCCAAGGGCCGTTGCGATACGTGTGAGGGCGAAGGTTTTGTCAGTGTTGAATTGCTGTTCATGCCCAGTGTGTATGCGCCGTGCCCGACCTGTCATGGCGCGCGCTATAACCCGCAGACCCTGGCGATTCTCTGGCAAGGCTTGAGCATCGCTCAGGTGCTGCAACTGACTGTCGATGAGGCGGTGTCCGTGTTTGCCGAGCAGGCAGGGATTCGTCGTTCGCTGGAAGTGCTGCGCGATATCGGCCTGGGTTATCTGCGCCTGGGACAACCGGCCACGGAGCTCTCCGGCGGTGAGGCGCAGCGGATCAAACTGGCAACCGAATTGCAGCGCAACCAGCGTGGCGCGACCTTGTATGTGTTGGATGAACCGACTACTGGATTGCATCCGCGAGATGTCGATCGATTGCTCGAGCAGCTGGATACGCTGGTGACGGCGGGGCACACGGTGATTGTGGTCGAACACGAGATGCGTGTCGTCGCGCAGAGCGACTGGGTGATCGACATCGGCCCAGGAGCCGGCGATCAGGGCGGCAGGATTGTCGCCGCCGGCACACCACAGAAAGTCGCCGCGAGCAAGAAAAGCAAGACTGCGCCGTTTCTGGCTCGGGCTTTGAGCCGATAACTGCAGCGCCTTGCTGGCCGCTATCGCTGGCAAGCCAGCTCCCACAGGAATTCAAGTTGTTGCCGAAAGTGTGCGCACACTGATGCCCCCTGTGGGAGCTGGCTTGCCAGCGATGACGCCAGTTCAGGCGCCATCCAGCGTGCGGCGGACCTTGTCGAGCAGTTCGCTGATCTGGAACGGTTTGACCAGCATGTCCATGCCGGTGCCAAGGAAGACCTGGCGGTTGAGCGCGGTTTCGGCGTAGCCGGTCATGAACAGGATCGGCAGCCCTTCATGCCAGCCACGGGCAACATCCGCCAGTTCACGGCCGCTCATGCGCGGCAAGCCGACGTCGGTCAGCAGCAGATCGATGGACGGGTCGTTCTGCAAGCGCTCCAGCGCCGATTCGATATCCGCCGCTTGCGTGCAGCGATAGCCGGCATCTTCCAGCACTTCGGTAACGAACAAGCGCACCGTGGCCATGTCCTCGACGATCAGCACATGCTCACCACTGCCTTTGGCATCAGGCACCGGCACAGGCGCGTCGGCCCCGGTCGGGTCGTTGGTGCCGGGCAGCATGATCGTCACTTCGGTGCCACGGCGGGCAACGCTGCGAATGTGCGCGTCACCGCCGGATTGGCGGGCGAAGCCGTAAATCGTCGACAGACCGAGCCCGGTGCCCTGGCCCAGCGGCTTGGTAGTGAAGAACGGCTCGAACACCTTGTCGATCACGTTGTGTTCGATGCCGGTGCCGTCGTCGCGTACCGACAGCGCCACGTACGCGCCATCGGCCAGATTCGGATCGCCGTGGGAATAAGCGGCGTAAGTATTGACCCAGATATTGCCGCCGGAGGGCAGTGCATCGCGGGCGTTGATCACCAGGTTGAGCACGGCGCTTTCCAGCTGCACCGGGTCGACCAGCGCAATCGCCGGTTTGTTGGTCAATTCCAGCTTGAGGGTGATGCGCTCACCGATGGTGCGCACCAGCAATTCTTCCAGCGAGCGGACATGCTCGTTGATGTCCACCGGCCGTGTATCCAGTGGCTGCTGACGGGCAAATGCCAGCAGACGATGGGTCAGCGAGGCCGCGCTCATCGCTGAGTTCAGCGCCGCTTCGGTATAGAACTGCACTTTGTCCAGACGCTCATCGGCCACGCGTTTCTGGATCAGTTCCAGACTGGTGATGATCCCGGTGAGCAGGTTGTTGAAGTCGTGGGCGATACCGCCGGTGAGCTTGCCCAGCGCATCCATTTTCTGCACTTGCAACAATTGCGCTTCGGCGTGCACGCGCTCGGCGACTTCCTTGGCCAGCTGCGTGGTGGTGTCATCCAGTCGCGCCAGATGCGAGCGCTCGCGGTGGCGGTGTTCGGTGACGTCCTCGACAAACACCAGGCTCAGCTCCGGCGTGCGATACGGCGAAATCTGCCATTGCGTCTCGCGAATCTCGCCCTGCACGCGCATGTTCAGCGTGCCTTTCCAGCGCTCGCCGTCTACCAGACGCAGACGCAGTTCATCGAGGATCGAGCATTGATCTTCGGCGAAGCATTCACGCAGCGCCTGCTGATCGCGGTTATCGACGATCAATTGGGCAAATGCGTGATTGCACTCATGCACTTTCAGATTGGCATCGAGCACGGCGATCGGCGCCGAGACGTTGGCGAAGATCTCGCGGAAACGCGCCTCGCTTTCGCGCAGAGCATTTTCCGTGTCGCGCACCCGCAGCAGGGTACGCAGCGTCGCCAAGAGCACATCGGGGTCGACCGGGTGAATCAGATAGGCATCGGCGCCCGCGTTGAGGCCGGTGATGATGTCGCCGGTCTGGATCGACGCCGCTGACACATGAATCACCGGCAGCAGCGCAGTGCGCGGGTCGGCGCGCAACAGGCGGACGATGTCGAAACCGCTCATGTCCGGCAGGTTGACGTCGAGGATCAACGCATCGAGGGCTTCGCTCTCGATCAGGGCCAGGCCGTCGCTGCCGGTGCCGGCTTCGAGCACCGTGTAGCCATGGCGCTCCAGGCGCCGACGCAGGGCGTAACGGGTGGCGACGTTGTCATCGACAATCAACAGGCGGATGTCACGATTCATCGACGTTCTCCAGAGCGATTGCCAGCGGGATGATGACAAAGAACGTCGAGCCCACGCCCGGCGTACTGTCTACCCCGACTTCACCGCCGAGCAGGGCGGCAAAACGCTTGCATAGTGACAGACCCAGACCGGTGCCGCGCAGACGTTTCTGCAATGGCGAATCGACTTGGGAGAAGTCCTCGAACAGCGTGTCATGCAACTCGGCCGCGATGCCGATGCCGGTGTCGCTGACGGCAAAGCGCACCTTGTCTTCACCTTCCAGTCGCGCCGACACGCGCACTTCGCCACGGGTGGTGAATTTCAGCGAGTTGGAAATGAAGTTGCGCAGGATCTGCCCGAGCTTCTTGTCATCGGTATACAGGCGCGGCAGGCCCAGCGGCTCTTCGAAGATCAGATCCACCGCCGAAGCATCGACGATTGGCCGGAACATCCCGCGCAGGGCCGAAAACAGGTCGAACATGTCGAACCAGGCCGGCGAGATGCTGATTCGCCCGGCTTCGATCTTCGCCAGATCGAGCAGGTCATCAACCATGTCGCTGAGCTCGCGGGCAGCGGTGCTGACGAAGGCTACCTGCTTGTGCTGTTCAGGGCTGAGCGGGCCGTCGAGTTCATCAGCGAGCAGACTGTTGATGCTCAGGATCGAGCCCAGCGGTGTACGGAATTCATGGCTCATGTATGACAGGAAACGGCTCTTGAGATCCGATGCCTGACGCAGTTCTTCAGCCTGAGTGTCGAGCTCGGCGTACAGCGCCAGCACGCCCTGGTTGGTTTCATCGAGCTCTTCGCGCAGGGCAGTGGTTTCGCGCTGCAACTGAGCGATGAGCGCCGCCTGTTCGGCATGGCTCAAGGTAGTCGATTCAGCCATGGGCGGCCTCCAGAGCAACGACCAGTACCGTCACGTCATCGCGACCACGACAGAAGTCGCGGTGCAGGACGCTGGCTATCACGGACGGATGGCGATGCACCAGGCCGGGGTAGTCTTTGAGATTCCAACGGGACTGTAAGCCGTCGCTGTACATGATCAATAAATGTCCGTTCACGTGAGCATAGTCAAAGGGTTTGGCTTTACGGTACTGGCCGCCAACGATGCCGGGGTGCGAGGCCAGGCCACGGGATTTGCCAGCCTCGAGCAGATTGGCGCCAATGTTACCGACACCGGCGAACGTCAGACCATCGCGCTGGCTGTCGAACTGCGCGAAAGCGACGGCGCCGCCGCGGGTGCCGAGCATTTCCTGATGCAGGTCTTCCATCAATACCACTGGATCGGCAAACGGTGCCCGGGCGAATGCCTGCGCCCCGGCCAGGCCTGCGCGCTCGGCGTCTTCGCCATGACCGAGGCCATCGACCACCAGCGCGCTGATCCGCGAGCCTTCATACGTCAGATGCCAGACATCGCCGCAGGCTGGATCGGCATGCAGCGAATGCTGGCTGACGCCGAAGCGGATATCGGCCTGACGATCGCTGCGCGGAAAAATTCGCGCCAGCAACACCGCGCCACGGTGGTCTGCGTAGACATCGAAGACATTGGTCTGCCGCGACACCGCGCCGAGGCCGATGCCTTGTGTGCCGCCAGTGGAAAAGCCATCCGCCAGACAGGCATCCAGATCAAAGCCCTGGGCCCGATCCACGGTCTGCATTTCGATGCCGAAACCGTTATCCGGCCGAGTCAGCACACGCAGATGAAACTCGCCGCGCTGGGCATGCTTGAGCACGTTGCTTGCCAGTTCCGTCGCGACCAGTGCCACGCGGCCGGCATCGTTTTCGTCGAAGCCATGCTGCTCGGCGAGTTTCTGCGCGGTGCGCCGGGCGTGGCCGATCTGGCTGCTGTCCTCGATCGGCAGAACCTGGGTCAACGACCCGGTGATATTCATGTCCATCGTGTGATCGTAATGCGCGTGCCTTTGCCGGGCTCAGTGTCGAGTTCGAATTCGTTGACCAGACGTTTGGCGCCGGTCAGGCCGAGGCCTAGTCCGCTGCCGGAAGTCCAGCCGTCGGTCATCGCCAGTTTGATATCGGGGATGCCCGGGCCTTCGTCGCGGAACGTGATGCGCAAACCGACCCGGCCGTTTTCCTCGAGGATCTGCCAATCCATGTCGCCGCCGCCGCCATAGACCATGGTGTTGCGCGCCAGCTCGCTGACGGCGGTGACCAGTTTGGTCAGGTCGATCAGGCGCATGCCGCATTCGGTGGCGAGCTTGCGCGTGGTCTGGCGGGCCAGTACCACGTCCTGTTCGATCAGGATGGGTTGGGTACCACTGCTGCGTACGGTCATTGCAGGCGTACTCGATCCTGCAGCAGTTTCATTCCGCGTTCGACGTTGAGGGCGGTGCTGACGCCCGGCAAGGTCATGCCCAGCTCAACGAGCGTGATCGCCACGGCCGGCTGCATGCCGACCAGCACGGTTTCGGCGTCCATGATTTTCGACAACCCCGAGATGGTGCCGATCATGCGCCCGATGAACGAGTCGACCATGTCCAGCGCCGAGATGTCGATCAGCACGCCACGGGCCGAGGTCCGGCTGATGCGCTCGGACAGATCGTCCTGCAGGGTCATGGCGAGCTGGTCGTGCATGTCGACCTGAATGGTCACCAGCAGCAAATCGCCCATTTGAAGAATCGGAATACGTTCCATCGGCTCAGACCGCTTTGCCGAGGCTGATGCCCAGGCGAGTCAGGGCCAGTTTCAAGGCGTCGGCCAGGTTTGCTTTGGTGACGACGCCTTGCAGATCCAGACCCAGGTGAACGATGGTCTGGGCGATCTGCGGACGCACGCCGCTGATGATGCAGTCAGCGCCCATCAGGCGAATGGCGGTCACGGTTTTCAGCAGGTGCTGGGCAACCAGGGTGTCTACGGTCGGCACGCCGGTGATGTCGATGATGGCGATCTCGGAACCGGTGTCGACGATGCGTTGCAGCAGCGATTCCATGACTACCTGGGTGCGTTGCGAATCAAGGGTGCCGATCATTGGCAGGGCGAGGACGCCATCCCACAGCTTGACTACCGGCGTCGACAGTTCCAGCAATTCTTCCTGTTGACGCTTGATCACCGCTTCGCGGGATTTCTGGAAGGTGCCGATGGTGTGCATGCCGACCGTATCAAGCAGTTCGGAAACTTCCAGAAGTTGCTCGGCGAGCAGTGCCGGCTGGTCCTGATAATGGTTTTGCAGCAGGGCGAACAACGGGCCCTTCAGGGCAAAGATGAAATTGGCGGTTTGCTGGGAATCCTGGCCGAGCAGGGCGCGGCTCTGCGACAGCTTTTCAAGGAACTGACGGGTGTCTTCCCAGCCTGCGGCGGCAATCTTGCTGCCGTTGCCGTTTTCCAGACCGGCCAGCAGCAGGCTGAGGAAGTCGCGGGTTTGCTGCGCGAGGTCGTGTTCTTTGAGATTGCGCGTGGCGCCGCTGGCTTCGAGGCGTTTGGTCCATTCGCTCAGCAGTTGAGCCTGGTTGTTCCTGATTGCTTCAACTGTGCTGTTCTGCAGTGCTGCCATGTGCGTGTCGCTCCGTTACGTAATGGTGCCGGCTCAGCGAAATGACCGGCGCGAATTGACTGACATTTGCCGCTTGAAATAGTTGTTCACCCAGCGGCGAATTTTTCTGCCTGCCGCGTCGAAGGCCCCGGTAACTCTAGTCGGCGTGGCAACAGGCAGCGATCTTTTGAACGAATCTGCGGCGTCAGGCTTCGAATCTGCATGCCCGACGTTTTCCAGTCGTGCTGGAAGAAGGAGGCAGGACTATGAATGAGGTGGATATGAACGAGCAAGCGCCGCAACAGCAAAATCAGTCCTCAGAGTCAATTAACCGCAACGACCCGGCCATCGACCCGCAGACACCGGGACAAAATACCCCCGCGCCGGCTGAACAAGGACAGGCGGACAGCGCGGCTGCCGAGGTCGATCAGAAGCAGCATCACAGTGACAACAGCAACGACTTCAGCCCCGGTTTCAAGCCTGACCCGGACCGTCCTGAACCCGGCGAGAGCACCGACGCCGATATCGACACCGATGGCGGTTGATCGCTGAAACGCAAAAAGGCCGCATCGAAGGATGCGGCCTTTTTATTGCCGGGCGGTTACTTGCTCGGATGTTTGGCTTGCAGCTCTTTGGCGTGGGCCAGGTGTTTTTCCAGCGCTGGCAGCATCTTCTGCGCGAACGCTTTCAGTTCAGTGGCGCCTTTGGCCTTGTCATCGGTCACGGTGTTTGCCTGTTTCTTGAACAGCTCGATGGTTTCTTCGTGAGCCTTGACCTGGTTGTTGGCGTAGGCCGCATCGAAGGATTCATCGCGCATGTCGAGAATCTTTTCCTTGGCCTGTTTGACCAGGGTGGTGGTGTCCGGGACTTCGATGTCGTTGGCCTTGGCAATTGCTGCCAGTTCATCGTTGGCTTTGCTGTGATCGGTGATCATCTGGTTGGCAAAGGCTTTGATGTCAGCTGACTGGCTTTTTTCCAGAGCCAGGCGGCTGGTTTCGATTTCAGCGATGCCACCGGCGGCGGCGTTATCGACAAAGTCATTGTCGGTCGCGGCAAAGGCGCTGCCCATGCCGGCAGACAGTGCAACAGCCAGAGCGAGATGACGCAGGTTGAATCCGTCCATTGGGTGTCTCCACGCAGGTTTTTGTGAGCGTTATCCAATGGAGCGAAGGCACAAGCCAAAGGTTTTATCGCATTTACGACAGGGCGACGAACGGCAACCGCTGGTCTGACAGGGTGTCGACAGAAGCCATTGCGCAAGGCCATGCTGATAACGAGTCAGCGCATCGGTCGCGCTGGTTGTCGATCAATTTGATGGAGGTGTTTCATGCCGGTTTCACATGATCTGTATCAGGACCTGGGCTGCAAAAAGGAAGAGATCGAGCAAAAACGCTCCGAGGATGCGAAGCTGGATTCGCTGCTCAACAAGTATTTCGAGGTGGATGCTGAAGTGGTCGAGGCCGAGAACGCCCAGTCAGACGCCCCCAGTGACGACGAATTGAAGAAGCTCAAAGAGAAGCGCGTGATCGTCAAGGAGCAGATCGTCGCCCGGTTGGCCGGGCAGCCGCTGACCGGTCAGTAATTACCTGACCCGTGGTCGCCATCCGAAGGGAACGGCGACCCCCGCGGCACCTCCAATGTGCAGAGTCTGCAAACCATCGACTCGTTGCGAGGTGCCTCATGAACGATCCGAAATTCCCCAGTGAGGAGCAGGGCGGCTTCGACCCGATTCCGACCCGCCCTGAACCCAACAGCCCGGCGCATACCACAGCGCATCCGGAAAAAACCGTGAAAGAACTGCCGGAGGATGAAGATCCGGAGAAGTTCGACCGGTCCGGCAACTGACAGACCGCTATCGCTGGCAAGCCAGCTCCCACAGGTTCATCTGGTGAACACATATTTGGAGTTCACACGGACACTGTGGGAGCTGGCTTGCCAGCGATAGCGTCGGTCCATAAGGTGAAAATTTTGCTGTTTTACTTCAGCGCCGCATCCAACCCCATCCGCCCCATATGCCTCGCCTTCAACGAGCCGAAATACAACCACTGCCCATATTCGCGCACCGTGGTAATCGGCGAATAATTGCCTTCGCTCGCGTCCTGCAGATTGGCAATCACCTTGCCGTCCAGATCCAGTCCCAGCACAAACCCACGCTTTTCGACAGGCTTGGGCAAAACCGTCAACGCCCGCACGATCATCTTGCGTACGAACGGGTGCTGCGCGGTGCCATCGAGTAACGCGTTGCGCGGCGCGTACAACGCTACCCAAAAGCGATTGCTGCCATTGAACGAGAGGTTGTCCGGAAGCCCCGGCAAGTTGTCGATGAACACATCATGGGTACCGGCCTTCGGCCCGCTCAGCCAGTAGCGGCTGATGCGATAAGCACCGGTTTCATTTACCAGCACATAGGCTTCGTCGGGGCCAAGGGTGACGCCGTTGGCGAACTGCAACTTGTCGAGCAAGACGCTGGTCTTGCCGCTCTGAAAGTCGTAACGCAGCAAACGGCCGTCGGCGCCGTGCTCGATGATCGCCTCACCGTCATGGCCATAGCCCCAGCGGCTCGAGGCATCGCTGAAGTAGGCGTAGTGGCCTGACTTGTCGACCGCCACATCATCGGTAAATCCAAATGGCACGCCGTTGGCCTCGGTGGTCAAGGGGATCACGCGGCCCTGTGCATCCAGCGACAGCAAACCCTTGATCGCATCGGCGATCACCAGCATGCCGTTCGGATGACGGGCCAGGCCCAATGGACGGCCACCGGTGTCGGCGAGGACCTTGCGCTGCGTGCCGTCGAGGCTGCTGCGGATCAGCCTTCCGTCATGCAATCCGGTGATGAGAAATTCGTCTTCCAGCAGCAGCGCCTCAGGCCCTTCGATGTCGCTCGGCCCGACCTTCGCCACAGCTTTGAGGCGCTGGTTGTCCGCGTAGATGCCATCTTTCAAGGAGGGCGCCGGTGATGGTGTCCAGGCGACCGGTTGGACCTTGGTCGGCAGCAACAACAAGAAGGCGATGACCAGAGCGATCAGCAGGCACAGCACATAACCTAATTTCACGCGCGTGCCCTCGCCGCGCCGATGTACTGTGCGGTTGTGTCGCGCAGGGCAAGCATGGACGCGGCAGACTCGCGCTCGATACGCCGCTTGAGCAACAGGCGATTGGCCAGACGCATGAGCAAGCCGTCGAAGCGATATTCCAGTGTGCGCACGAAACGCGTGCCGCCAGCCTCCGCCGAGGACTCGTAAGTCAAACGCAAGGACAGACCCTGATCACTTTGCGCGCGTGCGCACCAGCGCCGGCCCGGCAGGTATTCAGTGACTTCCCAGCGCAAGTGACCGGCACGTCCGCCGGCATGGATGTCCTCTTCGAAACGCGCACCGGCATGCAGTGGACCGTGCGGACCGTCAATCTTCAATGAGGAGGGATGCCAGTCCGGCCAGTAGCTGGCGCTGGCGGCATAGGCCAGCACAGCGACCGGCTCGCCGGCGATATCGATCTGGTGCTGCATGCGCGTCATGGGCATTTGCGAATTACTCGAAGGGGCGGGTTCCGGCTCGAGGTACAGCGTGCCGAACAGGTAGTCCATCAAGGGCAGAACGATGTTGAAATTGCGCTCCTGCATGCGCTCGCGGCGGTGATGCAGTTCATGCAGACGGCGCATCTGGCGGATCCACGGCAAACGGGCCAACGGATTTTGCGGCGGCAGATGTTCGCAGGCATGGAACACCTCATAGAGCAGATAACCGAGCACCATGCATCCGGCGAAAAGCCCGGCGACATTGGCGTTGACCTGCGCGAGCAGCCACCACAGGGGCAGGGTGATCAATAGCGTATGAATAACGATCAGCCAGGCTGGAAACAGAATCACTCGCCAGTCCCGCGCGCTGTCGTAGGTCATGTGCCCGGGGGTGAAAAAGCTGTGATGGTCGCCGGCATGGCGCGCGTAGAACATCTTTGCGAAAGCTTTTTTGTGATGGCCCAGATGGCGATGGACCATGTACACGCCGAAGTTGAACAACAACAGGCTCAGCGGCACGGTCAGCCATTCCAGCCAGCTCACTGAATGCACCGTGCGCCAGAACGCAGCGACGGCGAAAATGCCGAACAGCAACACGAACGCGCCATGCAACCACGGGTTGTACAAAGGATGAATGGCCGCCCGGTAGCGGCTGCGGAATGCCTCGGTGGTCTGCCTCAATGCGTTTCACCTGCGGGTATTGTTGTTATACCCGGCAGATTAGCCGATCCGCTGACTTGTGCAGCGCGAACCTTGCGGCCTTAAGCGCCATGCTCTGGACTGAAGCTGCCCGTCAGCTCAACGGATTCCAGCGCTGTGACCAGTCGTCATCGGTGCGGATCACTTCGCGCAACAGATCGAAGGCCTGTTGCAGCACTGCCGAGTCGCGATCACGGGAATACACCAGATAGGTCGGATAACCGAATTCCGGCGCTTTGGTGACGGCTTCCAGGGCGCCGGTCTCCAGGTAAGTGCGCACAACGCGAGTGCGGAAATAGCCGCTGCCGCCATGTTCGAGGATGTATTGCAAGGCCAGCGGGCCAAGGTTGAAGCTCAGCGCGGCTTTGGCTTTTTCCGGCAGGGCGGCGTCGTGCTGACGGCGGAAATCCGGACCCCAATCGATGTAGACGTACGGCTCCGGACGCTCGGGCGCGCGCACCAGAATCAGTTTTTCCTCCAGCACTTGCTCGACCTGCAGACCCGGCCAGTATTCCGGCTGATAAACCAGCGCGGCATCGAGCACACCGAGTTCGAGCTGACGCAACAGATTCTCGCCATCGCGGATTTCCATGCGCAGTGCGTGGCCGGGGATTTTCTCGCGCAGTTCCGCCGCCCAACTGAGCATCAACGGGTTGCACAGGCTGACCTCGCCACCGATATGCAGAACGTTGTGATAACCCTCGGGCAGCGGCAAGTCGCGGCGCGCGGCTTCCCAGGTCTGCACCAGTTGATTGGCGTAGATCACGAACGCTTCGCCATTGGCCGTCAACTTCGCCCCGGCGCGATTGCGCACGAACAGCGTACTGCCCAACTGGCTTTCAAGCTTCTGCACCCTTGCGGTGATCGCGGTCTGCGTGACGAACAGCTTCTGCGCGGCGGCGGCAAGGCTGCCGTGACGGACGATTTCGAGGAAAGTGCGAGCGAGGTCGATGTCCATGGGGCGGGGCCGGTATCTGGAGGTGGGGCGCATTGTAAGTCAAAAGTCCCTCTCCCCAACTTGAAAGCAACAACGGATTGAACCGCTGAAAATTGCGTTTGAGTCCTACGGAAACAGGAGCGTTTTGATCAGATTTGGGGATATTTCTGACGACTTTTTCAGGTTGGTCGTCGGACGCCGGGTCTATAGGATCAGTCCTGACATTGAAGTCATCGAGCGCACAGATCGCTCTGGACCCGGACAAAGGATGGACTATGCGAATCCCACTGATTGAAAGCCATACGCCTGCTTACTCGCCTCGCCATTACTGGCGCGACGATCGCGCCAGGTGTCCCTCGGAGGACGTTGCCATGCCGAGCGCCAAAGTGCCCCGGCTCACGGGCTTGAAGAAGCTCGAGGGCAAACCTCTGGAGTTGCTGTTGCGTGGGCAGGACACCGGCGACGATCCGATGCTCATCCTGCGCTGCACAAGCGAAGGATTTGAGCTGCTCGATGTGGTGAACATGATCGCAACCTCCGAGCTGTACCAACAGGGAGAGATGGTCAAACGTATCACCGGCAAATCTGTGAGAACCGTGCGACGCCTGCTCAAGGAAGGCGCGTCGGTGCGCCTGGACACGCCGCAGAGCGTGATCGCCTACCAATATGCCGCTGCGCTGGAACTGGCCATCGAGGTATTCGGGCGTCAGGCCAAGGCCGAATCATGGCTGGAGCAACGCGCTACTTACTTCTACGGTTATGTGCCGCTCGATCTGGTTGGACATGCGCTGGGCTTCAGGATGGTGGAGGAGTATCTGAACCAGATCAAATACGGGGTTTATCAATGAACCCCTTGCCCTGGGATGATCGCTGGTACGCCTGGCGGCTGGATCGCGAGGTGTACAGCGAGACCTGGGACAGCGGCCTTGGATCGAAACGGGACGGCGGCCGCTGGAATACGCCCGGCCGCAGAGTCGTTTATGCGTCGGTCGACCCCTCCACGGCGATACTGGAGGTGGCCGCCCATGGCAGCTTCGATGCGCTTGATCAGGAACCCTATGTGTTGACCTGTTTTGAAATCACCCACGACGCCAGCGTCAGAATCGTGCAACCGGAAGATGTGCCTAATCCGCATTGGCTCACCCCGATCAAAACCTCACCCAACCAGCGAAAGTTTGCCGATGCACTGTTGGCTGAACATCCATTTGTTCTGGTGCCTTCGGTGGCCACCCGACACTCGTGGAATTTGCTGGTGAGTTGCGATCTGGCGGAGGGTCAGTTCAGGATGGTTTCGCAAGAGCGGTTTGGGCTGGATACGCGGTTGTTGCAGGAGGGTTGATCGTATTTGTGTGGGCCTGCGAATCCGACACGACAATTTCCAGGTTCCGGGAGCGATCAAGGGCCGATGAGTCGCTGCCAGCTACATTCGCGGCGGCTCGCATTCTACGTCTGGATTCAGGCTTTCAACCAATATAAAGATCCGGTACATTTCGCGCCCACGCTCTTACTACAAGGAAGTTAACGATGGCAAAGCAGCGATCTTAATGCATGCCCGATCACAGGCCATGGCACCAATCCCGGTAACAGCGGTTCCGGTGATGTAAACATCAATGGAATGCCAGTTTTGCGTGTCGGAGACACCACAGCGTGCGGAGACACTGTCACCGAAGGCATCAGCAATATTTTGATCAATGGCAAGCCTATTGCTTTCTTGGGCAGTGCGACGGCCCACGGAGGCATGATAATCACGGGCCTGGCGACGTTTTTGTCGGCACCCAGGTCGGTTCCGCACCTTTCTCCCCGATTATCACTGTTCCTAAACACAGCGAGCGCTTCCAACTGGTTGATGAGGCCACTGGCGAAGCTATTCCCGACATGCTCTATTGCATCGAAACGGGTGACGGTCAGCGTCTCGTAGGCCATACCGATAGTCATGGTAACGCCGCGCGAGTGTTTACGGCCAACCCGACTTCGATAGTTGTGCAGTGGGGTAAGGAAGCTGCCGCCCATCTCGACGCGCTCGGCCTAGATTACTAAGGGAGGTGGCAGGTGGCAGCCCCCAAAAAGAATCAAGCTCGAACAAGCGATCAACATACAACGACCCAAGTGAAAGGTACGCTGGCACAGGATTACGTAACGGTTGTGGGTGCGTCTTACATGTCCCTTTATGAAAAGGTTCGTGGCCAGAAGGGCAACAAGATGCGCTTTATCAATCAGGGTATCCGCCAACTCACAAAGTATCCAACCGGCACTCCAAACTTCACGATCCAGCGTGTATTTCTGATTTTCAAAAATGACTATCCGGAGAACTTGCTGACGGCTTTGAAGGACGTTGTCGAAAATCAGCACGGGGCCCAGTACCGAGAGATGGACTCGATATCCGGTCTTGTGGATTTCATCGCAGCTCGGCAACGCCGCGGGCGCGAGATCAAACAGCTCGACTTTTTTTCCCATGGTGTGGTGGGCAGTATCGAGTTGGGCTACGAGCTGGATAAAAACGATAGCTACCGTCTGCGTGATGCACAGGCGAATATGTTCAAACCCGAAGCGTTTGCCTATGGTGCGAAAATTCACTCCTACGCTTGTCGCACAGGTTTGGGTATCGATGCCGACTTCAAGGTCAATGAAACAGAAGATCCTCATTACGAGCGTAGCTTGGCGCAGATTCTTGCTAATGCGACCCGGACCACCGTGTGGGCATTTCCAAGACGCAGCAACTACGACACAACTTATGGTACTGCCGCAGAACGGGGATCTGTGCCGGGAATTCGTGAAAGAGAAGCAGCTGATGGGCGAGCGATGCGGAATTATTTGAGTCGAAAAACCGCTTATGAACGAAAGCTGATCGAACATCGCAAGACCCTCAAAGACCCAACGGCGCAATTACCTGATGAACAGGCGCCGCAGGCGCCAACGCCAACAGTCTCTGAAGAAGAGCGCAATTTGCTGGCGCACGATGACAGCCGAGCATTGTATGAACGGAAGATTGGATTTCCGCTGGATGCCTTAGGCGCACATCGTGACGTTCGATCAGGTGATACACCGGACGGCGTACCCAAACACCTGCTTGCCTATAAACCGCTATGACGCTCCTGAAGCTTATAGGCAAACGTCACGTCTTATGTGTCTTGTTGATTGCTGTCAGCTTTGCAGGACTATTTATTTACGCCAAGGAAGCCCAGATGCCAGCCAAAGTAATGATGTATTACGGCCCGTGGAGTCCGGAAGAAAACCGTTTCGACGCCAGCCGGTGGTTCAGTTCAGGTATGTATCGCCCGCGTCTCATGGGTACTCCGCCTGAAGAGAGCCCAGTGACCATGCTGCGCAATAGGCCTGAAAGTTTGCGACATATTGAGAATGATGTTCTCTTGACAGAAGCGTTATTCGCTGTAGGGCGACAGTTTCCGAGGTTGGACACCGAAGATCTCATTCTGAATACGCCGGACCTGCACCGCCAGATACGGTATGCCTATAGTTCATTTGCCGAGCCTGACAGGCCGGTGGATTCCTATTGGCTTTTCATCACGTTTGCAAACAAGACTGTGGTCGTTACGATCGATTGGGACGTGACAGAAAAGAAACTCTTGCCCCGCTCGATGGCTTCGAATCTGATCGAAAAAAGTGATGAAGAGGCGGCATACCTTCAGGTAAAAAAAGAGCTTGATGGGACGGCTTCAGCCAAGCGTTAACTCACGTTGCCATGTCTTCAATGGTTGAAACGACAAATCCCGCCAATAAGCGGGATTTGTGTTTTACCAAGAAGCTTCTTACGAAGGGAACAGCTCGGACAGTTTCATCGACAGCATCATGTCGCCTTCAACGCGCAGCTTGCCGCCCATGAAGGCCTGCATGCCGTCGGTTTCGCCGCTGACGATGTCTTTCAGGGTCTGGCTGTCCAGCACCAGCGTGCAGTTGGCGTCCGGGTTTTCACCTTCCTGGATGTCGCAGGTGCCGTCTTTGACGATCAGCGCGTATTGCTTGTCTTCGTCGGTGATGTTGAAACCGAAGACCAGGTCCAGACCGGCAGCGGCGGCTGGGTTGAACTTGGCTTGCATTGCTTTTACGGCATCAGCTACGGAGGTCATGGTTCGATCCTTTCTTGGTCATGGGAGCTGGGTGGTTACAGCCAGGGTCACAGTAAGCCGGACTCAGCGAAAAGTGATGAGTTCCGGGGCCTTCAGCAGTTGCAGGTGTGCGTGACTGTTGAAGGAAGCCAGAGCCACCTCGCGACCACGAAACTTCAATTGGTTGAGCGAGGTGTTGACGATTTGCCAGTTCAATTCAAAGGCCTGTCTGGCAGGCATTTGCGTAATCAGATGGAGCAGGGCAGTGATGGTGCCGCCGGAGGTGAACACGGCGATTTTCTGGTTTTTTTCCGCCAGGTCGAGGATGCGGTGCAGCCCGGCTTGAACCCGTTCGACGAAACCCAGCCAGCTTTCCAGTCCGGGTGTGTCGTAGGTGCCGGCAAGCCAGCGCTCGACGATGAGGGCGAAGATGCGCTGGAATTCACCGCGGTTCTGCGCGGCGTTACGCAGGATGTCGAGGGCTTCCGGCTCTTCCGGCAGCATGGCCGGGAGTAGAGCGCGGATCACCGCATCGGCATCGAATTCGTTGAAGGCGGAATCGGTTTCGAGGACTGGAGCCGGCAGGCCTCTGGCGCTGAATTGCTCCAGTGCACTGGTGGCGGTGTGCTGTTGACGACGCAGGTCACCGGCAAGGCAACGATCGAAGCTAATACCGAGCTCGGCGAGGTGCTGGCCGAGAATTTCTGCCTGACGCACACCGGTCGGCGACAGCACGTCGTAATCGTCTGCACCAAAGGAGGCCTGGCCATGTCGTATCAAGTAGATGCTGCCCACGTCCGCGTCGTCCCGGTACGTTGAAGGTCAGGCGAGGTTATGAGGATGGCGTAAGGCTGTCAATGAAAAAACATACGCTTGTTTGAAATGCCCGTTACAGGCGTGTTGCCAGAGGTTTCACGGCTGGCCGACGAGCCGGCGCATGGGTATGCTGGAGCCATTCCGCGTGTAATACACCGTCACGCATTGCTTTGAGGAGTCTCTGTGGATTTTTTCACCGAATACGCCAGCTTCCTGGCCAAGACCGTCACGCTGGTGATCGCCATTCTGGTGGTGCTTGCCAGTTTTGCTGCATTGCGCAGCAAGGGCCGACGCAAATCGGCGGGCCAGTTGCAGGTCAGCAAGCTCAACGATTTCTACAAGGGCCTGCGTGAACGCCTGGAGCAGACCCTGCTCGACAAGGATCAGCTCAAGGCATTGCGCAAGGGCGAAGCGAAAACAGAAAAAAGCGCGAAGAAACAGAAGAACAAGCCTGAGACCAAATCCCGGGTGTTCGTGCTCGACTTCGACGGCGATATCAAGGCTTCCGCCACGGAAAGCCTGCGCCACGAGATCACCGCGCTGCTGACCCTGGCCACGCCGAAAGACGAAGTGGTTCTGCGTCTGGAAAGTGGCGGCGGAATGGTGCACAGCTACGGTCTGGCGTCGTCGCAGCTGGCTCGAATCCGTGATGCGGGCGTGCCACTGACCGTGTGCATCGACAAGGTCGCGGCCAGCGGCGGTTACATGATGGCGTGCATCGGCGACAAGATCATCAGCGCTCCGTTCGCCATCCTCGGTTCGATCGGCGTGGTCGCGCAATTGCCCAACGTCAATCGCCTTTTGAAGAAGCACGATATCGATTTCGAAGTGCTCACCGCCGGTGAGTACAAGCGCACCCTGACCGTGTTTGGTGAAAACACCGAAAAGGGTCGCGAGAAGTTTCAGGAAGACCTCGACATTACCCATCGCTTGTTCAAAAACTTCGTCGCCCGTTATCGCCCGCAACTGGCGATCGATGAGGTGGCTACCGGTGAGGTGTGGCTCGGTATCGCTGCGCTGGAAAACCAACTGGTGGACGAACTGAAGACCAGCGATGAATACCTGGCACAGAAGGCCAAACAGGCCGAGGTGTATCACCTGCACTATGCCGAGCGCAAAAGCCTGCAGGAACGCATCGGCATGGCTGCCAGTGGCTCGGTGGACCGCGTGCTGTTGAGCTGGTGGAGCCGTCTTACCCAGCAACGCTTCTGGTAAACCGCAGGCATAAAAAAACGCCGGTCACATGACCGGCGTTTTTATGTCTGCAACAACGTCCGACGCTTAGCGGCGACGGAACAGCGGCAGTGGTTCGTCAGCGGCAGCCTGGTAAGTCACCGAGAAGTCCTTGAGGCCTTCCAGTGCTTCGTACGGGTCTTTGTCCGCGCGAATGGCAAAGGCGTCGAAACCGCAGCGATGCATGTAGAACAATTGATCCCGCAGTACATCGCCAATCGCACGCAGCTCGCCTTTGAAACCATAACGGTCACGCAGCAGACGGGCATTGGAGTAGTTACGGCCGTCGGTAAACGCCGGGAAGTTCAAGGCGATCACCTGAAACTTGGCGACGTCCTCACCGATTTCCTCGGCCTCTTCATCAGCATCCAGCCACACACCCAGACCACCGTCGCGGGCCAGGAGCATGCGGCTGTGTTCGCGCCACAGCTGCAGCGGCACGATCAGATCGTCGCAGTTGCTGATTTCATCGATATTGAAATCCTTCGGCAACAGGTGCCAGGTTTCGTCGACGACTTCGTTGTTCTTAATGATTCGCTGCATAGACGCGTTCCTTGAAGAGGTCGATGCCAATACGCTGATAAGTGTCGATGAAGCGCTCGTCTTCGGTGCGTTGTTCAACGTACACGTCGATCAGCTTCGAGATCACGTCAGGCATGGCTTCCTGTGCGAAGGACGGGCCGAGGATCTTGCCCAGGCTCGCATCACGGCTGGCGCTGCCGCCGAGGGAGACCTGATAGAACTCTTCGCCTTTCTTGTCCACGCCGAGGATGCCGATGTGGCCAACGTGGTGGTGGCCGCAGGCGTTCATGCACCCGGAGATGTTCAGGTCCAGTTCGCCGATGTCGAACAGGTAGTCCAGATCATCGAAGCGACGCTGGATCGATTCGGCAATCGGGATCGACTTGGCGTTGGCCAGCGAGCAGAAGTCACCGCCTGGGCAGCAGATGATGTCGGTCAGCAGGCCGATGTTCGGCGTAGCGAAACCGCCTTCACGCAACTCGCCCCACAGGGTGAACAACTGGCTCTGCTCGACGTCGGCAAGAATGATGTTCTGCTCGTGGGAGGTGCGCAGTTGACCGAAACTGTAGCGCTCGGCCAGATCGGCGACGGCGTCGAGTTGCTTGTCGGTGATGTCGCCAGGGGCAACGCCGGTCGGCTTCAACGACAGCGTCACAGCCACATAGCCGGGTTTCTTGTGCGCCAGGGTGTTGCGGCTGCGCCAGCGGGCGAAACCCGGATACTCTTGGTCCAGATCGGCCAGTTGCGCAGTCTGGTTGTCGAGGGTTTTGTAGTCCGGGTCGACGAAATGCTTGGCGACGCGATGCAGCTCGGCTTCGGTCAGCGTGGTCTGGCCACCGCGCAGGTGCTCCATTTCCGCATCGACTTTCTGCGCGAACACTTCAGGCGTGAGCGCCTTGACGAGGATCTTGATCCGCGCCTTGTATTTGTTGTCGCGACGGCCGTAGCGGTTGTACACACGCAGGATGGCGTCGAGATAGCTCAGCAGGTCTTGCCAAGGCAGGAATTCATTGATGAATGCGCCCACCACCGGCGTACGCCCGAGGCCGCCGCCAACCAGCACGCGGAAACCCAGCTCGCCAGCAGCGTTGTAGACAGGTTCCAGGCCGATGTCGTGGACTTCAATGGCAGCACGGTCGCTGGTCGAGCCGTTGACGGCGATCTTGAATTTGCGCGGCAGGTAGGCGAATTCCGGGTGGAACGTGGTCCACTGGCGGACGATCTCGCACCATGGGCGCGGGTCGATCACTTCATCGGCGGCGACGCCGGCGAACTGGTCGGTGGTGACGTTGCGCAGGCAGTTGCCGCTGGTCTGGATCGCGTGCATCTGCACGGTCGCGAGTTCAGCGAGGATGTCCGGGATGTCTTCCACCGCAGGCCAGTTGAACTGCACGTTCTGCCGCGTACTGATGTGGGCATAGCCCTTGTCGTAGTCGCGGGCGATTTTGGCCATCATGCGCACCTGGCGCGAAGTGAGCTGGCCGTAAGGCACCGCCACGCGCAACATCGGCGCGAAACGCTGGATGTACAGGCCATTTTGCAGGCGCAGGGGGCGGAATTCTTCTTCGCTCAGCTCACCTGCCAGATAGCGTCGGGTCTGATCACGGAACTGCTTGACGCGGTCCTCGATGATCCGCTGATCGTACTCGTCGTATACGTACATATAAGTCCTGTTCTCAGGCTTGGGCTACTCGGAAAACGCTGCGTTTTCGCTTGCTGGAGTCCGATGTTGCCTCTGCAATTCTGCGCGCACGGCCGCGCACTCCGTCACGGAGCCGGGGCAATATACCCGTTTGCAGTTATGCGCAAAAGTGATGTTTGAGTATATGTAAAGAACCAAATCGCCTAACGCGAATGCCGGTCATCTAATCCACATTTGTCGTGCGGACAATCATCGTCTTAACTGTGATCGAGTCTTTGTGCAATCACCGATAAAACCGACAAGAGGCGATGCAATGAGCAACCCGACCAAAGCCAGGAAAAGCGACAGTAGCGTCGATGCGTGGGCCATTTTGTTCCTGATCATTCTCGTTGTAGGAACAGCGGTCTTCTGGGTCAGCCATCAATAAATCAGCGTTCCGGGCCTTTCTTTCAGGGCCCGGATAGCTCGGTCGGTGCCCGGCCTGGCGCCATCACACCCCGGCCAGATACAACACCAGTTTGACGATGGCAAACAGCGTCAGGCCAAACACGGCTGTAAACAAAACGCCGAGAATCACGAAGTGGCTGGGTTTGCCGTGGGTAAAGTCCCTTTCCCGGTTCTTGCCGCTTTGCACGCCGAACGCCGCTGCCATGACGCTGTGCAGCATCTGCCAGAAACTCGGCGGTTTGTTGTCGACTGGATCGTCCATAAATCCCTCTGCGAAAAATCGTCCCCCGAAGCATAGTCAATCGCTGTGGTCACGGATGCCGCGTTACAACTTTTGCGCAGGGATATAGCCATGTACCGCCGGACAGCGCGGCGTCAGTGATGTGCTGTCGCTCCATTTACAGGAGCGATGTATGTCCACCGATTCAGACGTTTCGACCGTAACCGAGCGCCCCCTCAAACCTGCGGCGTCCGAGAGCCTTCACGCACCCTGGCTCGAGTCCGTGATGCCGCATTGGCTGATTCAGGCGCCGGTGCACAGGAAAACCGAGCTCAAGCAGGCGCAGACAGTGTTCCCGCGCTGGTACACGCAAGCGACGCCGGCCCAGCGTCAGGTGGTCAATACCAGCTACAGGATGAGTTTTATTGCTCAGACGAGGCTGGACCGCTCCATGTCCACCTTCAAAGACATCGAAACCTTCGCCCGGCCGCTCCTGGCGCAGGCGCTGAAACACCGCTATCAGGTCGCCGTGGACCTGGATAACACGCTGTTGTGTCTCAGGCGACCGATACGCGCTGGCATTCTCGGCGAGGAAATCGGTTCATTCGAGGCATTGACGCTGCCGATGCTCCAGGCCGCTTTGCACAACTTCGAAAGTGATGAGTGTGCTTACGGCGCCTTTCACAGCAGCTCTGGCTTCGCAACCGCGACCGCCGTAAAAGGTGCCCTCAAGGCTGTTCCGGTGAATGTGTCGGTCAGGAACTACCTGAACCTGTGCCGCGAACTGGATATCGGTGCCCGGTACCAGGCTTATCTGACAAGGTTTTTCCATCCGGTCGATCCGGCCGCGGAAGCGAAGTTGCGCCGGCACTTCATCGCCAGTCAGAAAGCGGCCATGCGCGCGGCAGCCGAACGCGCACTGTTGACCAAGGATATTCAACCTGAAGATCACGCGATGATCCTCGCGGTGATCAACGGCGAAAGGCACCCGCGAATCGGCGACAAGCAGGTGTGGTTTCAAGACCTGGGCTTGATGCGGCACCGGCTGGTCGGATGTGTGGTGTTCAAGATCGCGCAAAAGTATGGCCCGGTCGACGCGGTAATTCTGTACGTCCCCAACGATCCGGAACACCCGCTCAAGCGCTATACCGGCACGCAAATGCAGGACACCTTCAAGCGCCTGTTGAGTGCTCGCGATGCGCAACAGGCGGACAGCACGACCCCTACGTCCTATCAACGATTCTTCAGTCAGTTCTTCCCATATGAGAAGCGTGCGTATTACTTCAGCCAATTCGTAAAGTCTGCAGACGGCGCATCGGATTGGCTGTCGTCACCGTGGCGCAAGATTCTGCAGACAACGTTGATTTTTGTAGAGATCTGGAAGACTTCACCGAAATATCAAAAAATGGTCCCGGATACCGATCCTTACGTGGCAGTTTCGTTGATGCCGCACCTTCAGGTATATCCCTGGGCGAGGAATAGCGACCTCTGGGCGTACTTGTACGAAAAACATCGTGACAAGCTAATCAACGACGCTCGTGGTCACGCGGTACCTACCGCCGACGTCGACGCCAAGGCGCGCGATGCCAAGCTGTCCGGGCTGCTGCAATTTGGTCTGCTGGCGCTGAACATGGCGTCCATGTTCGTTCCGGTACTGGGCGAAATCATGCTGGTTGTCATGACGGCCCAGTTGCTCTACGAAACTGTCGAAGGCGTGATCGAGTGGAGCGAGGGGGATAAACACGCCGCCAGGGCGCATCTTGTCGACGTTGCTGAAAACCTTGCGCAGATCGGTGCGATGGCCGCCGCAGGAGCAACATTCAATCGGGTGACAGCCGTTAAACCGGAGCCGGTGATCGAAGATCTGCACCCGGTGACGCTGCCTGATGGCAAGAGGCGCCTGTGGCGGCCGACCTTGCGCGGCTATGAACAAGCGCTCAGCCCCGGCAAGTTGTCGCGCCCCGACGCGGCGGGGCAGTACCGCGTCGCCGGCACAACCTGGATGCGCCAGGGCGGCAGGCTCTATGAGCAGACGTTTGACCGCTCCAGCGGGCACTGGCGGTTGAAACATCCCACCGATTCTCTGGCTTACCAACCGTTGCTCAGCCATAACGGCCACGGTGCCTGGCGCCTGAGCCTGGAACAGCCCATGGCGTGGGATCGCTTGACCCTGCTGCGACGCATCGGGCACCTCACCGATGGTTACTCCGATGACACCTTGCTGGCGCTGGCCGATATCAGCGGTATCAGCGATGGCGCCCTGCGCAAGATGCATCTGAATCAGTTGCCCCCGCCCCCTGAACTGCGAGACGCCATGCGCCTGTTCGATGCCGATGCACAGGCGAGGCAAATGGTCGAGCAATTGCGCGGAGCCAGGCCCATCGACGAGCACTACCTGTATGCAGTCCCGCTGGTCACCGAGATGCCCCGTTGGCCTGCCGATCGGGTTCTGGAGATGACAGCTGATCCGCACGGAGCAGGGCCGTCCATCCGCTATGGTGCGCAGAATACGCTGCCCGGTTCGGGCCACAAGCCCGCTATCCGCCTGACACGTACGCAAGTGTTGAACGGGGAAATGCCGGCGCGGATTCTGGCTGCGTTGGAAGAGCAGGAAATCAACTATCTGCTGGGACGCACGGCAGCACAATTTCGCCCGGCACGGCCCGATGAGTTCGGCAAACAACTCGCCGAGTACGCCTATACGCGTCAACCGGCGATTTTTGACAGTCTTTATCGGGGTACCGAATCGCCGAGTGCGCCCGTGCGCCTGTTGCAGCGTGAATGTCCCGCTCTCAGCGACGTGGCGGCTCAGGATGTGATCGAGCATGCTTCGACGCACGAGCTGGCCCGAATGGATGCGACCGGGCGTTCCCCTTTGAGAATGCTGGAAGAGGCTCGCTGGCATGTCCGCCATGGCCGCCAGGCCCGCGCATTTGCCGGTTTGCACAGCGAAAACCTGGCGTCGGCGGACAGTCGGCGACTGGCTTTGCACGCGCTGGAACAATTGTCTGGCTGGCCGCACTCGCTGCGTGTGGAAATTCGCGAGGGGAGCGTGACTGGCACCTTGCTCGACAGCATCGGCGAGCCGATGGCGCCGGTTAGACGCTATCTGGTGAAAAACGGACCCTTCTATCAAGCGTTCAATGATCACGCCCAGGCATTGAGCAGAGTCTCGAGGGTCCAGGACAGCTTTTACAGTTCGCTCATGCACGCGTTGCCTGAGGACACACGTTCATCAATCGGATTGTCCGTCGGCAACGCCCATGGTGAGCTGCAACAGAAAATCATCGAATCGGCCCACCTTCATCGAGCCGACGCTGCGCGATTGCTGTCACCGGCTGCAAAGTGGTTCAAACCGCCGGTACGCGTGGGCGCGGGACTGCTGGGTTATTACGCCAGTGGCCGTGGTACAGGCCTCAATCCGTCCCTCGAATCACGCATTGCGCATCTATACCCCGAGTCGCGCCAGGCACGGGCATTTCTCGCCCGGCAACACGGCCAGAGTGAAACGCAGATTCAGCTCGAACTGGAATCTCGCCGCCAGGATTGGGACGCGTTGAACGTTGCACTTGAGCGATGGCAGGCAGCGCCGAGTGATAGCCGCACTGCAACGCACAGGGCGCAACTGGCTCAGACACTGCGAGAGACATGGCGTAATGGTCCGCTGGACGGGCAGGCGGCGGAGGCGGCCCGCCTGACAATCCATTGCGACACGCCATTGCCCGAGCTGAGTACAGGCTTTCCCCACGTGCGTGAACTGGCCATCACCGGCATCGGCATAACCGACGCCAATGCGGACGGGTTTCTGGCGGCGTTCCCGAATGTCACCGATTTATGGCTCGGTGAATTGAGGCGCTATGGCCAGACACCTGTCACCCGACCGCTTAGCACATTGCCGGAGGCGGTTGAGCGGCTGCCCGGCCTGCGACGTCTGCGTTTCTCTACCGATGCGCCATTGCTCGCGGAAAGCTTTGCGCGAAGGCTGGGTGGACTGACTTCGCTGGAGGAACTGCGCATCGACTATCACGGATTCGATTCCACCACCTTGCATGGTCTTGACCTGCAATCGCTGACACGACTGCGCAGATTACGCATCGATGCGCCCCACGCGTTATGGCGATGGCCGGCATACGTTGAACGACTTCAGCAGCTCAGACGCCTTGACCTCACGCACACCTTGATCGAAACCTTGCCCGACTCGCTCTACAGCGGCCATGACAGACTCTGGGCCGCGCTATCGCTGGATTGGTCACGTGTCACCCCAGCGACGTTCCGCCGGGCCTATGAGTTTGTCAGCCGCCACTCCGGCCCGGGCGGCCACTTGCTCGATGTGCATCAGATGGTCAGTGAATATTGCCGCGCCGAACTCGATAGCATGGCCGTCGCGCCGGATAGCGCCGACCCTTTGCCGCAGGCATTCAACGCGGCCTGGTCAACACCGTCGGCAAGGGTGGCGGCGATCGAGCAGCTTCGGGCCGAACATGAGGCCATCTTCGCCGCGTTTTATCCGCCATCCCCGCGCCAGGGATCACACTATGCAGCGCCCGCGCGGCGCTGGTCGACAGGGGCCAGCGCGGACCTGTTACATACGCTGAAAAGCAGCTGGCACGGTGCGATTCGTCAGCGCTATGGCCTGGCAGCCGACGTTGAGCGCTTTAGCTTCGTCGAGCTGCCCGGTGCCACCACCGGTGTCGAGCTTCCTTCGTTGCCGGCCGGCAGTTTCGCCCATGTGCGCACGCTGCGTCTGGGAGGGCTGAACGTGCCCTCCGGCCAGGCGCGGGATTTTATTCGCGCCTTCAGTCATATCGAAACCCTTGAACTGGGGGGAAGTACGTTCACCGAGCTCCCTTTTGCAGCCCAGGAATTGCCCGCGCTGCGTCGGCTCGACGTGTCCGGTAACAGAATCACGGTGACGGCAATGGTCCAGCGCCAACTCAATGCGCTGCCACAACTGGTACGACTGAACCTGAGTCATAACCCGCTGGGGCGACTCGATGCAACGGCTTTGAGCGGGCTCGAGGCCTTGAATCTGAGATCGACGGATTTGCTGGCCTGGCCCACCGGGGCGGAAACTCTGCCACGGCTGTCATGGCTCGATTTACGAGACAACCGGATCGCGTGCCTGTCGCCGCAAGCGCTGGCGCATCCTGACGCATTGATGAGGACGAATCTGTCGGGCAACGCCTTCAGTGCCGACGGTGAGGCAGCTTTTCACGCGGCGCTGCAGCGCATCGAGCAGCAGCGGGGGTTGGGCCAGGGCACGTTGTCACGCTTCGCCGCAGAGCCGGTGCCAGAGCATTTTCCGCCGTTGGAAACCGGCGGTTCGTTCAGTGATCTGCTCCTGCCACTCCCGCAGCCGGCGCCTGTCAGTTCAGGCGCTTCGGGGCATTTGCAGCGGTTGGCGGTGATCCTCAATCGCGAACGGGCGCAACGCAGTCTGCTGGTGCTGCGAACACGGGCCTTGAATGACGCTCAGATCGATGCGCAGATCAGCCAATGGCATTTGAGCTGCGAGGCGCTGACCCGTCAGTTGAACGATTGGCTCTATACCAGGGAAGTACGAACGAACACTGTCCTGGTCAGTGCGCAAGTGCGTTCGCTGGTGGCCCGGCGAATCAGCGAGACGTGGCGCGACACCCTGACCCGACACCCCGGCGGAGACGGTCTGGAGCTCGAATTGGCAGGATTGCAGACCGGAGAACTGCCGGCGCTTGTGGTGCAGTTTCCGGGCGTGACGACGCTCGATCTGAGCGGTGCAGGGATCACGGCGCGGGGGAGCGCGGGTTTTCTCGACGGTTTTCCCGACCTCGAGACCTTGTATCTGAGTGGTAACGAACTGGGCGTGGTGCCTGCGCCGGTGCTGCACATGCGTCATCTCACGCGCCTGGACATGCAGTATTGCAGCTTGCGCAGTGCGACGAGTGTTTACCCTTTGCTGGGCAACGCGCGGCTGCGCACGCTGGATTTGAGTTACAACGAACTTCGTGTTTTCAATCCGCCCGATTATGGCGTGATCGAGTCTCTGGATCTGCGCTACAATCAACTGAGCGAATGGCCTGACGGTGTGTTGCGGGCGCCCGGGTTGCAGGCCCTGAACCTCAGCGGTAACGCCATCGCGGAAATCCCCGCGGCGCTTTTCGATGGCGATCATTCGGGTCTGATCGCAGGCACTGATCTGTCAGAAAATCGCAGTTTGTCGCTTTCTGCATTGCAAGACCTCAGGCGTTACAGCCGCGAGCGCGCCATACCGCATGTGCTGGGTATGACGCGCGCGCAGGTTGAGACGATGATCAACCGTCAGGTGTTCGGTGATCTGTTCGGGATTCCTGAAGACGGTGCTCCAACCGATAACGCTGGCGGCGTTGTCGACGATCCCCATGCGCAGGTATTTCCTGCCGAGAAGGTTTTTGATCCAGCCAATGATGTCGCGCCACGCTCACGCGATCCGTGGCTTGTGGACAGCGATCCGCAGTGGGTTGCGCGAAGAGCCGAGCTCTGGGCGCAATTGGCGCAAGAGCCGAATCACGAGCGGTTTTTCCAGTTGCTGCGCTTGTTGCTCGATACGCAGGATTACAGGCTGCTGCGAGGCGATCTGACGCAAAGAGTCTGGCGTGTCATGGAGGCCGCTGAGGAAAATACCGAACTGCGGCAACTGTTGTTTCAGGGCGCCGAGACCCACGGCACCTGTCCGGACGGGCGGATACTGACATTCAGTGATTTGGAAGTGCGGGTCGCGGTCTATCACCAGTTGCGTGACATTCCGTTGAATCGAATGGCGTCCAGAGGTCGGGCGCTGCTGCGTCTGTCGCGGCAACTGTTTCGCCTGGATCGTGTCGAGACGCTGGCTGAAGCCGCCGGTGTGGGTATGGATCGTGCGGAAGTGCGCCTTAAATATCGTATCGGTTTGACGGGCGGCTGGGGCGACGGTGTCGATTTACCTGGCCAGCCCGCGTCGATGATTTATGACGTTCCGCTGAGTGATGAACTGCTGGAGTACACCCGCGCCTCGATTCTTGAGGCAGAGGGCACCGATGCGCTGTCCGTAAGCATGGCAGAGCGCGACTACTGGATCTCTTACCTGCAAGATCTCCACCCACAAGAGATGGCCGCGCTGGACGTTGCGGTTGACGAGCGACGCCAGCAACTGTGGGACCAGCTCAATCAGCGTCTCGCCCGCAATGAACTGGGTTCCGAGGAATACGACCTTGAGCTGAACAGGTTGGGCAAGGCCATGGACGTGCTGCGCACACAGAAACGCGCCGAGCTGACACGCCGGGTGATCAGCGAGCTGAACAGCTTCGCTGCGGAATCCGAACAACCCGGCCGCCTGCCACCAACATCCGGTTCCTGAGGGCACCTTGCTGAGGCGGTCCGAGGCAGGCCAAGTCACATCCGCTTACCACTGCTGGTTGCGCAATACCCGGATAACGCAGAAGCGATAACGCGACATGGTTTGCTGAGCGCTCCATCAACAAGGAGTGACCATGATCGCTATTTCCTCAAAACCCGTGTCGACGCAGCCTGCGTCGACCGATCAGCCGGCAGACGCCAGTCGGTCAGTAAAGCTCGTTGCCACGCAAAGCCTGCACGGCGAGTTTCTCGAAGCTTCGATCCCGCAATGGTTGACCGACGCTTCGCCGCAACGGCGCGAAGCTTTCAAGGCGGTTGCGACAGCATTGCCAGCCTGGTATCAGGATGCGACGCCGGCCCAGCGCAAAACCGTGGACGACACGTTCAAGGCCAGTGTCATCGCCCAGAACAGTCTCGACAAGCGCATGGCGAAACTTCAGGACGTCGAGACGTTTGCCCGGCCATTAGTCATCAAAGCGCTGAAAGACAAACACTCGCTGGATATCGATGTCGACAAAACGCTGCTGTGTCTGCGCCGCCCGGTGGAGATGGGTATCCAGCAAATCGAACTGGCCTCATTCGAGGTGCTCAAGATAACGCTGCTGGAAGCCGCACTGCACAACTTCGAAGCTGGCGAATGCGAAGGGACCTACCATTCGAGCTCTGGTTTTGTGGTGGCAGGGTCCACGGCGCAGACGTTCGACCATGTGAGCATCGGTATTTCGGTCAGCCAGTTTCTGCACCTGTGCCGCGATCTGGATATCGGCCAGCAATACCAGACTTACCTGCAAGAATTTTTTCATCCTGAGAAGGCGGTGGCGGAGGCAGTGCTTGCCGAACGCTTCATTGCCGCGCAGAAGGCGACGCTGCGCGCTGCGGCCGAGCAGGCGCTATTGCAAAAGGATATCGAGGCGGCGGATCACGCGATGATCGTCTCGGTGATTGACGGCGAGATGCATCCCTGGATGGGGAAAAAACAGGTCTGGTTCAAGGACCTGGGGTTGATGAAAAAAAGACTCACCGGCTGCGTCGCGTTCGTCATCTGCGAGAAATACCGCTATACCGACGAACTGATCCTTTACATCCCGCACGATCCTGAACATCCGCTCAAGCGCTACACGTTCCAGCAGATGCGCGACGAGCTCAAACGCTTGCTCACTGCACGCGACGCTCCGCAACAGACGGGCGCGGAGCCCACCGCCTACCAGCGCTTTCTCAGCCAGTTCCTGCCTTATGACCAGCGTCCCGAGTATTTCAGCCAGTTCAGGCAAAAGGCGCCTGACTCACCCGGCGATGGCTGGGATCTGCTGCGCTCGCCATGGCTGTCGGTGCTGCAGGGCTTCACCGCCGGCTCGGCGTTCACCCGCATTCAGCAGGTACCGCCCGAACGCCAGGTCAAATGGGAGCCAGTGGCGGACCCTTACATCGCACCGTCCACCCTGGGACGCAAGGGGCAGGGACTTTGGGCTCCCAACGAGGACCTGTGGCAATACCTCTATAGCCAGAACCGCACCAAGCTGATCGATGATGCCCGAAGCCATGCGGTACCGACTGCCGAGGTAGACGCGCGAGCAAGGGACGCCAAACTGGCGCATCTGATGCAACTCGGCATGCTCGGTCTGAACATGGTCTCGATGTTCGTGCCTGTGTTGGGCGAAGTGATGATGGTGGTGATGGCCGGGCAACTGCTCTATGAAACGCTTGAGGGCGCAATCGAATGGGCCGAGGGCGATCGGCGGGCGGCCAAGGATCATTTGATCGATGTGGCAGAAAACCTTGCGCAGATTGCGCTGATGGCCGGTGTGGGCGCCGCAGTAAGGAAAATCTCAAGCGCCAAAGCCGTGCCGGTCATTGAAAGTCTGCATCCGGTGAAGTTGCCCAACGGCGAAACCCGGCTGTGGAAACCCGACTTGAGCGCTTACGAGTCGGCTGTCGCACTGCCTGTCAGTCCCGGGCCAAACAGTGCCGGCCAGCACGTGCTTGAGGGTAAAACCTATATTCGCCAGAGCGGCAAGGTCTATGAGCAGTTTTTCGATGAATCGATCGGCAAATGGCGGATCAGCCATCCGACCGACATCAACGCCTGGCAGCCGGTGCTCCACAGCAATGGAAGCGGTGCCTGGCGGCATACTCTGGAACGTCCGCAGGATTGGGATCGTCTGACCCTGTTGCGGCGCATCGGCCATGCAACCGAAGCGTTTTCCGATGCACAGCTGATCAAGGCTGCCGATATCAGCGGTGTCAGTGAAGCCGCGCTGCGCAAGATGCACATTGATTCTTCGCTGCCACCACCGGAACTGACCCAGGCCATGCGCATGATGCAAGCAGACGGCAACGCGGCACTGGTTGTCGAGCAGTTGCGCGGGACAAAACCGATCGATGAACTGTACCTCTACGCGTTGCCGCTGATCACCGAAATGCCGCGCTGGCCGGAGAACCGGGTGCTGGAAGTCTTCGACGGCGAGCAATTGTCCGGCAAGTTCGTCAGGTATGGCGCCGCGCGGCGGTTTCGCGATGTCGGCGTCAAGCCACCCATTCAGATATCGCGGGCCGATATCTTCAGCGGTGAACTGCCAGCACGTATTCTCGCAGGGCTGGACGAGTCAGAAATCACTCGGCTCCTCGGCGAGCAAGGGGCACGCGTGCGCAATGGCCGACCGGCAGAGTTTGGCAAGCAGATCGCCGACTACGCCAACACCCGCCAGCCGGCGATTTACGACAGCATTCATTCGGGCACCGACCCCGTCGATCCGCAGGTCGCGCGCTTGCAGAAGGCCTGCCCGGGACTCAGTGAACCGGCGGCGCAAACGGTGCTGGCACATGGTCGACCCGATGATCTTCAGCGACTCGGCTCAGGGCAACGAGTACCGCTGCGCCTGTTGGAGGAGGCCCGCTGGTACGCGCGGCAAAGTCGACAGGTAGCGGCATATGCCGGTCTGCGCAGCGAAAACGTCGCGTCTGCGGACAGCCGGCGCCTGGCGATGCACACGCTGGAGCAATTGGCGGGTTGGCCCGACAGCCTTCGCATTGAAGTACGCGAAGGCCACGACGCCGGCATGCTGCTCGACAGCATCGGCAGTGAAACCGCCGGCGAGAAAAAATACCTGATCAAAACAGGCGTTCAGTTTCAGGCATACAACGAGCGCGGTGAGGCACTCAACAGCCTGCCTCGCGACGGCGACAATTTTTACTCCTCGATCATGCATGCCCTGCCTGATCATGCGCGCCGCGGCCTCGGTGTCCCTGAGGTCGGGCAGTCCGCAGAGTTGCAAGCAAAGATCATCGATCACGCCGACCAGCACCAGGCCGATGCACCCGCGTTGCTGGCACCTCAGGTCAAGTGGATAAAGCCCCCGGTGCGGGTGAACGCTACCTTGATCGGTTATCCCGCCAGTGGACGCGGCGCGGGATTGGCACCGAACCTGCTGGCTCACATCCAGGATATCTACCCGCAATTGAGCGACGAACAGGCTCGTGGCTTTCTCCTTGACCAGTATCGGGCAGGAAAAAACGACCGGGCCATTTTCGAGCTGTTGCAATCACGTCGGCGTGAGTGGGAACAGCTCAATGCGACGCTGGATGAATGGGCGGGGACAGCGACGGCGGCGCCCTGGGAACGCTCCGGAACGAATTACAAGTTTCGCACCGCGCAAGCGCTGAAAACCTGCTGGCGCAACGCTTTGTCCACTGGGGTCGCGGGTGCCGATCAACTGTCGATTCTCACCTACGATCCTCTGCCAGAGATGACCGTCGACTTTGCTCACGTGCGTGAACTGTCGATTGGCGGCGGAGGTTTGACCGACGCCAATGCCGATGCCTTCCTGGCGCGATTTGCCAATATCGAAAAGTTGTCGCTGGGGGAGCGGGGCAGTCTGTTCGGCACCTACATGGAGCACGAGCAGTCACTGACGACCTTGCCCCTGAGCGTGACCCGCATGTCCGCGTTGAAAAAGCTCAAGTTCCGAACGCCAGCGCGGGTGATGGCTGCCGATCTGTCGACAAGATTGCGTAGCCTGACCGCGGTTGAGGAGCTTCATCTCGATTTTCCCGGCGGCGCAGGCAGCCCGCCCGAGCTGGACCTGGCTCCCCTTGAACGACTGAAGAAACTCAAGATTGAAGCGCCGGGCCTGACGCAGTGGCCGGCTTATGTGGAACAACTGCCTGAACTGGAGCGTCTGGATCTGACGCAGACCGCCATCGCATCCCTTCCACAGACCCTCTATGTCGGGCACGAGAGACTCTGGGCCGGTTTGTCCCTGGACTGGTCGAGGTTCTCCCACGGAGCGTTCAAACCGGCTTACGACTATGTGAAAAACTACATGGGGGAATGGGGGCATCTGGTTGATCTGGACTTGATGGTCCGCCGCTACTGCGCCGGGGAACTGCAGTTTCTGACGGGTGAGGCCGGCCGTCTCAACCCGTTACCTCAGCGCATCATGAGTCTGTGGAACACACCGGAGACCCGACTTGGAGCCGTGGAGATTCTGCGCGTGGAGCACAGCGCAATTTTCCGCCAGTTCTACGAGGCCAGCGCATCCGCAGAGTTGCGTACGGCGACGCCGGCAGCGCGCTGGCAAGCGCCGCCCAATGCCCGGGTGGTTCGTGCACTGGAAAAAAACTGGCGCGCGGCCATACGCCGGCGTTATCGCTTGAACGATGACGTTCGTCCCTTCAATGCTGAGGACTGGATATCCGCCAGCGATCTGGACGACGCCAGCATGTTTGAACTGGTTGACACCGCCTGGGCGCTGGGCGCGGAGTCGGTGAGTGAGCTGCCGCAATTGCCGGCCGGTACGTTTGCTCATGTACAGCGGGTTCGGCTGGACCGCTTGACTGTGCCGGTCGAACAAATCCGCGGCTTTCTCCAGGCGTTCAGTGGCGCCACAAGCCTGGAGGTCACCGCCTGCGGATTGACCGAAGTGCCGGTGCGGCCAGCCGATTTGCCCCGGCTCACACAGCTGGACCTGTCTTTCAACCGAATCGCCGTGACCCCTGAGGTGCAAGATCAATTCGACGCGCTGAGCAATCTCGAACATCTCAATGCCCGCCTCAATCGGCTGGACACACTGGACGTTTCTCGCCTGACCGGCCTCAGGACGCTCAACCTCAGCTCAAACGGGCTCAATGTGTGGCCGAAGGGGGCGGAGAACCTGGCGCATTTGCAAGCAATGGATTTGCGGCATAACACCATCGGCTCGCTCCCCGATCACGTGCTTGCCGACAACGCTGTGCTGCTCAAGACCAGGCTGCTGAACAACCGCTTCAGTGTCGGCGGCGAAGCGAGCCTAAAGGCGGCGCAGCGACGTATCGAAATGACCTTGGGTTTGCCCGAAGGGGCGCTGCAACGGTTCGAATCGCAAGCGCCATCGTTACCCGCCGGTTCCAGCGGTGCCACGCCTGACACGGCACTCAATCGCGCTGCTCATCTCTTGCCACTGCCATCTGTCTCGGTCATTCAGCAAGGCACCGACATGCATCGCGCAGTGCTGGAAATCTTTCCGTCACTGTCGCTTGAAAAGGCCCAGGCCAGCGTTGAGCGTTTACGCACTGAAGGCCTGTCCCCTGAGCAAATGGTCGGCAGACTGAATCAGTGGCAAGCAAGTAACGAGGCGTTGACGCGTGAGTTGAACGGCTGGATCTTCAACCCGGCGCAAGGGGCTGGTGAAGGGGCGTCGTCAACAAGATTCTTTGATGCCTCCAGGATCCGCGCTTGCTGGCGGGACGGGCTCACCGGCCATACCGAATCCGCCGGACGCACGCTGAGCCTGTCAGCGGGCGGCTTGGGTGATTTGCCTGCGCTGTCGAACGTGTTTTCCCATGTGCGGACGCTGGACCTGACCGGGGCCAAATTTTCCGTCGAGAGTTTCAACCTCTTCTGCCCGGCGTTTCCTGAGTTGACCACGCTGATGCTCAATGGCACGGGCCTGGCACGCCTGCCGGAAGCTGTCGGCAGTCTCAGCCGGCTCGAACGGCTGGAATTGAGCGGCAATCGCCTGGCCGTGGCGCAATCGGTGTATCAGCACGCGAGCGGGGCGCGGCTGCGCTGGCTCGACCTCAGTCACAATCAGCTGGAAGAATTCAACGCCGCAACCTACAGCAGTCTGCAAACCCTCAACCTCGGCCAGAACGGCCTGGATTTCTGGCCTGAAGGCGTGCTTGAACTGGCGCATCTGCAAAGGCTGGACCTGTCGGGCAACAACATCATGGTTTTCCCGGACCGGCTGTTGGGCGGCAATCATGAGGCGCTCGTGGCAGGCACCGATCTGTCGGAGAACTCGCTGTCGCTTAACGCATTGGAGCAGATCAGGGACTACAGCGTCGCGCATGGCGGCAGTGACGTGCTGGGCTACACGCCGGAGTCCTTGCAGCGCTTGATCGCCGAGCGTATGAGCGACTCGGAAAGCGATAGCGGATCCGAATCGGATTCGGATCGGGGTTCGGACCCCGACTCCGATAGCGACGATGGTGATGATCCGCGTGGCGGAGGCGGTGGCGGTAGCAGTAGCAGGCCCGTGGATATGCATGCCGGTGTGGAGGCTGCGGAGGTGATTGCCAATCCGGCGCAGGACGTGGCGACGCCGGCGATGGACATATGGATGACCTATACGCATGCAGATGCGCGTGCAGCACGGCAAGCGCTATGGCTGCAATTGGCTCGACAGGCCAACCATGAGGCGTTCTTTCATTTGCTCTCGACCTTGCCCGACACCCTGGAATTCAGGTTTGCCGGTGCCGATCTGACCCACCGGGTCTGGCAAGTGATCCAGGCTGCCACGGAAAATGCTGAACTGCGCGAGCTGTTGTTTTTCAACGCCGAAACCCACGGCACGTGCCCCGATGGCCGGATCCTGTCGTTCAGCGAACTGGAGACCCGCGTCTATGAATACAACGCTCTGCGCGACATTCCGCGGCATCGTCAGCTGCAACGCGGCCGAGCGCTGCTTGATCTGACTCGACGGCTGTTTCGCCTGGAAAGGGTGGATCGACTGGCCGAAGCCGCCGCCAGGAACAAGGATCGCGCGGAAGTCCGCCTGCAATACCGCATCGGCCTGACACGCGGCTGGCCGGACGACCTGGAGTTGCCGGCGCAACCCGAACACATGTTGTACGCCTCACCGATTCGCGGGCGACGATTGCTCAATGCGCGTGCCTCGGTTCTCGCGGACGAGGCATCACCCATGTTTCTGGAGGATCTGATTGCGCGGGACTACTGGATCCGCTATTTGCAGGATCGCCACGCCGAGGCGTTCGAGGCACTTGAACGCGACGCTACCAGGCGGCACGAAGCGGTCGAGGATGCCTACCCGGACAGAGAAAACAGCGATTATCTGGACGCGATGAGGGTGCTTGAAATCGAACTGGCGGACGCGCGTATCGAGAAACTCAAGGCTCTGACTCGCACAGAACTGGAGAGCCTGGCGTCGCAGGATGCGGGAGCGTCGCCATCGGCACCGTCGTCACCGAAACCCGGACCTTCGTGGCGCCGCGACTGAGTGATCGAGCAGACCTGGGAGCAGCGCGCTCCCAGGTCTGCTCGACTCAGCTGTCGTAACCCAGATTCGGCGCCAGCCAACGCTCGGTCACGCTCAGGTCCTGGCCTTTGCGCGCGTTGTAACTCTGCACTTGATCCTTGTCGATCTTGCCCACGGCAAAGTACTGCGCCTGCGGATGGGCGAAGTACCAGCCGCTGACCGCTGCGGCGGGGAACATTGCGTAGTGTTCGGTGAGGAACACGCCACTGCGCCCGGCGCGCATTTCCGCAGCCTCTGGATCGAGCAGGGTGAACAGCGCGGCTTTCTCGGTGTGATCCGGGCAGGCCGGGTAGCCGGGAGCAGGGCGGATGCCACGGTATTGCTCTTTGATCAGCGCATCGTTGTCGAGCGTTTCATCCTTGGCATAACCCCAGTGCTCTTTTCGCACCTGCTGGTGCAGCCATTCGGCGCAGGCTTCGGCCAAGCGGTCGGCGAGAGCCTTGACCATGATCGAGTTGTAGTCGTCGCCGGCGTCCTGATAGGCCTTGGCCACTTCTTCGGCACCGATGCCGGCGGTGGTGATAAAGCCGCCGACGTAGTCGGTGACTTCGCTGTCCTTCGGCGCCACGAAGTCGGCGAGGCAGAAGTTCGGCTTGCCGTCGGTCTTGATGATCTGCTGACGCAAGTGATGCAGCTTGGCCAGCGGCTTGCCGTTGTCGTCGTACAGCTCGATGTCGTCTTCGTTGACCTGATTGGCCGGCCAGAAACCGAACACCGCACGGGCGCTGATCAGTTTTTCGTCGATGAGCTTGGCGAGCATTTCCTGCGCGTCCTTGTACAGCGCAGTGGCGGCTTCACCGACCACTTCGTCTTCGAGGATGCGCGGGAACTTGCCGGCCAGGTCCCAGGAAATGAAGAACGGTGTCCAGTCGATGTACTCGGCCAGTACCTTCAAATCGATATTGTCGAGCACCTTGCTGCCGGTGAAGGTCGGTTTGACTGGCTGATAATTGGCCCAGTCGAATTGCGGCTTCTTCGCGATCGCGGCGGCGTAGCTCAGGCGTTCGGTACGGGCGCTGCGATTGGACGTACGCTCGCGCACGTCGATGTATTCCAGGCGGGTCTTCTCGACGAACCCGGCCTTGAGCTCCTTGGACAACAACTGGGTTGCCACGCCAACGGCGCGCGAGGCGTCGGTCACGTAGACCACGGCATCGTTGCTGTACTTCGGCTCGATCTTCACCGCGGTGTGCGCTTTCGACGTGGTCGCGCCACCGATCATCAGTGGCAGGTGGAAATCCTGACGCTGCATTTCACGGGCAACGTGAACCATCTCGTCCAGCGACGGCGTGATCAGGCCGGAAAGGCCGATGATGTCGCATTTTTCTTCTTTGGCGACCTGCAGGATTTTTTCGGCCGGGACCATTACGCCGAGGTCGACAATGTCATAGCCGTTGCAACCGAGCACCACGCCGACGATGTTCTTGCCGATGTCGTGCACGTCGCCCTTGACCGTAGCCATGAGGATCTTGCCCTTGGCTTCCGGCTTGTCGCCTTTCTCCAGTTCGATAAACGGGATCAAGTGCGCCACGGCCTGCTTCATCACGCGCGCGGATTTCACCACTTGCGGGAGGAACATTTTGCCGGCGCCGAACAGGTCGCCGACGATGTTCATGCCGGACATCAACGGGCCTTCGATCACTTCGATCGGCCGCGCAAACGACTGGCGGGATTCTTCGGTGTCCTCGACGATGTGCGTGGTGATGCCCTTGACCAGCGCGTGTTCCAGACGTTTGTTGACGTCCCAGTTACGCCACTCTTCGGTCTCGGCTTCCTTGACGCTACCGTCGCCCTTGTACTTGTCGGCGATGGCGAGGAGGGCGTCGGTGCCGTCCGGAGTGCGGTTGAGGATCACGTCTTCGACCGCGTCGCGCAGCTCGACCGGGATCTGATCATAGATCTCCAGTTGACCGGCGTTGACGATGCCCATGGTCAGCCCGGCGCGGATCGCGTAGAGCAGGAACACCGAGTGAATCGCCTCACGCACCGGGTTGTTGCCACGGAACGAGAACGACACGTTGGACACGCCGCCGGAGCTCAGCGCGTACGGCAGCTCATCGCGGATGTAGGCGCAGGCATTGATGAAGTCGACGGCGTAGTTGTTGTGCTCTTCGATGCCGGTGGCGACGGCGAAGATGTTCGGGTCGAAGATGATGTCTTCCGGCGGGAAGCCGACTTCATTGACCAGAATGTCGTAGGAGCGTTTGCAGATCTCTTTCTTGCGCGCTTCGGTGTCGGCCTGACCGGCTTCGTCGAAGGCCATCACCACCACCGCAGCGCCGTAGCGCTTGCACAGCTTGGCGTGATGGATGAACTGCTCGACGCCTTCTTTCATGCTGATCGAGTTGACGATGCCCTTGCCCTGGATGCACTTGAGGCCGGCTTCGATGACTTCCCATTTCGACGAGTCGATCATGATCGGCACGCGCGAGATATCCGGTTCGCCGGCGATCAGATTGAGGAAGGTCACCATGGCCTTCTTCGAATCGAGCATGCCCTCGTCCATGTTGATGTCGATGATCTGCGCGCCGGCCTCGACCTGCTGCAGAGCGACTTCGAGGGCTTCGGTGTAGTTGTCTTCACGGATCAGGCGGGCGAATTTTGCCGAACCGGTGATGTTGGTGCGCTCGCCAACGTTGACGAACAGCGAGCTGCGATCGATGGTGAACGGCTCCAGACCGGAGAGGCGGCAGGCCTTGGGAATCTCCGGGATCTGACGTGGCGCGTAACCGGCCACGGCTTTGGCGATGGCTTCGATGTGGCCCGGGGTGGTACCGCAGCAACCGCCGACGATGTTGAGGAAACCGCTCTGGGCGAATTCCTCGATGACTTTGGCGGTTTGCGAGGGCAGTTCGTCGTACTCACCGAATTCATTCGGCAGGCCGGCGTTCGGGTGCGCGGATACGTGGGTGCTGGCCTTGTTCGACAGCTCTTCCAGGTACGGACGCAGTTCGCTGGCGCCGAGGGCGCAGTTCAGGCCAACGGAAATCGGCTTGGCGTGCGCTACCGAGTTCCAGAACGCCTCGGTGGTCTGGCCCGACAACGTACGGCCGGAGGCGTCGGTGATGGTCCCGGAAATCATGATCGGCAATTCGAGGTGCAGCTCTTCGAACACACCTTGCACGGCAAAGATCGCCGCTTTGGCGTTGAGGGTGTCGAAAATGGTTTCGATCAGAATCAGGTCGGCGCCGCCCTCGATCAGGCCTTTGGTGGCTTCGGTGTAGTTTTCCACCAGCTCATCGAAGGTCACGTTGCGGTAGCCGGGATTGTTGACGTCGGGCGACAGCGAGCAGGTGCGGCTGGTCGGGCCGAGCACGCCGGCAACGAAGCGCGGCTTGGCCGGGTTTTCGGCGGTCTTGGCGTCGGCAATCTTGCGCGCTAGACGTGCACCTTCTACGTTTAACTCGTAGGCCAGCTCTTCCATGCCGTAATCGGCCATGGAAATGCGCGTGGCGTTGAAAGTGTTGGTTTCGAGAATGTCGGCGCCGGCGTCCAGATAGGCTTTTTCGATACCGCCGATCACGTCCGGACGGGTGATCACCAGCAGGTCGTTGTTGCCCTTGACGTCGCTCGGCCAGTCCGCGAAGCGCTTGCCGCGATAATCCTGCTCTTCGAGCTTGTAGCTCTGGATCATCGTGCCCATCCCGCCGTCGAGAATCAGGATGCGCTCTTTGAGGGCTTGCTTGAGAGCTTGAAGGCGGACGCTGCGATCGGACATGTGGACTACTCGAAAAGACCATTACGAAGGAGCGCGATCATAGCAAACCTGTGCGCTTTTGGAGCATGTGCAGCTTTTGCATGAATATCGCTCATGTTGGTACGAGCGTCATAACGGTAGAATCGCAGCCTTTTTTTATCATCGAGATCAGCAACATGCCGCACCGCTTCATCAGTTTATGGTTGCTGGTCCTGAGCGGGAGCGTTGCGGCGCAAGATCCTGCCATTTCTTCTTCCATCTCCTACACCCGCGATATCCAACCGATCTTCACCGAGAAGTGCGTAGCCTGCCATGCCTGCTATGACTCGGCCTGTCAGCTCAATCTGGGCAGTGGCGAAGGCGCTGCTCGTGGCGCGAGCAAGATGCCCGTGTACGACGGCGAACGCACTCAGGCAGCACCGACCACGCGCCTGTTTTACGACGCCTTCGGCAAGCGCGCCTGGCAGCAGAAAGACTTCTATTCGGTGCTCGATGCCCAGGGCAGTCAGGCTGCGCTGATGGCACGCATGCTTGAACTCGGCCACAAGACGCCGCTGACGCCGAACGCCAAGCTGCCCGAAGACATTGTCCTGGGGCTCAATCGCAACAATCTATGCGCAATGCCTGCGGAGTTCGACGGATATGCCGGCGCGCACCCGAAAGAGGGCATGCCGCTGGCGGTCACTGGCCTGACCGACCAGCAATACCAGACCCTGCAGCGCTGGCTGGCGTCTGGCGCGCCGATCGACGAACAGAGCCTGGCACCGAGTGCCAAAGAGGCGATGCAGATCCTGCAGTGGGAAAACCTGCTCAACGCCCCCGGTGCGCGGCAGAGTCTGGTGGGGCGCTGGTTGTTCGAACACTGGTATCTGGCGCACATTTATTTCAAGGACGGCGAGCCGGGGCATTATTTCCAGTGGGTGCGTTCGCGCACGCCGAGCGGCCAGCCGATCGACCTGATCGCCACGCGCCGCCCCAACGACGACCCGGGCACCCAGGTGTATTACCGCTTGTGGCCGGTGCAGGGGGTGATCGTGCACAAGACGCACATCACTTATCCGCTGAGCGCGGCGAAAATGGCGCGGATCAAGAGCCTGTTCTACAGCGGCAACTGGCAGGTCAACGCGTTACCGGGTTACGGCCCGCAAAGCCGCGCCAATCCGTTTGCCACCTTCGAGGCGATTCCGGCGCAGGCGCGCTATCAGTTCATGCTCGATAACGCTGAATACTTCGTCCGCACCTTCATTCGCGGCCCGGTGTGCCGTGGGCAGATCGCGACCGACGTGATCCGCGACAACTTCTGGGCGCTGTTCCAGGCGCCGGAACATGATCTCTACATCACCGACCCGAACTACCGTGGCCAGGCCACGCCGCTGCTGGCGATGCCGGGGCAGAACGACGATGTCGGCAGCGTGCTGAGTCTGTGGCGCAACTACCGCGACAAGCGCAACGAATACGAGGCACTGCGCCGTGACAGCTACGCCGATCTGCCGGCGCCGAGCTGGTCGACGCTGTGGGCCGGCAACGACAACGCCTTGCTGAGCATTTTCCGCCACTTCGACAGCGCTTCGGTGACCAAGGGGCTGATCGGTGAGGTGCCGCAAACCATGTGGCTGTTCGACTATCCGCTTCTGGAACGCACCTACTACCAGCTCGCGGTCAATTTCGACGTGTTCGGCAACGTTTCCCATCAGGCGCAGACCCGTCTGTATTTCGACCTGATCCGTAACGGCGCCGAGCAGAACTTCCTGCGCCTGATGCCCGCCGACTCACGTGAGGATTACCTCAACGATTGGTACCAGGACGGCGGCCAATTCAAGATGTGGCTCGATTACGAGGCCATCGATGACGACAAACCGACCGCGCTGAAGCTCGACGAAAAAGACCCGAAACACGATTTCGCCATGCAGTTGCTGGCGCGCTACGGTGATCTGAACGCGCGGCCAGACCCGATCAATCGCTGCGACGGCGCTTATTGCTCGCGACCGAATATCGATCCGGCGTTGCAGAACGCCGAGCAGGCCTTGAGCCGTCTGGCCTCGCGACCGGCCGCAGGGTTGAAAGTCATCGACCAGATGCCCGAAGCGACCTTGCTGCGCGTTGAAACCGCCAGTGGCAAGCGCGAGGTATACAGCGTGCTGCGCAACCGCGCGCACAGCAACGTGGCGTTTTTGCTCGGGGAGTCGCTGCGCTATCAACCGGGTCTCGACACCTTGACGATCTATCCGGGCGTACTCACCAGTTACCCGAACTTCATGTTCAACGTCCCGGCCGAGCAGGTGCCAGCGTTTGTCGATGCGATGGAGAATGCCAGGGATGCCAATCGGTTCGAAAAAATCGTCGAACGCTGGGGCATTCGTCGCAGTCATCCGCAGTTCTGGCTGTATTTCCACGATCTGAGCCAGTACATCCACGAAACCGATCCGGTGGAAGAGGGTGTGCTGGATATGAACCGGTACGAGAACCTTTGAGCATTCGCAGGCATATGCCGGGATTCTTTCCCGACAAAAATACTAGGACTTTGTCAGCCGCGCCGATTGGCGTAAACTGCGCCCAAGCCTGCGAGGAGTTTTTATGACCGCTATTACCATTACCGACGCCGCCCATGATTACCTGGCTGATCTGCTCTCCAAGCAGAACACCCCGGGCATCGGCATCCGTGTCTTCATCACCCAGCCTGGCACCCAGTACGCCGAAACCTGCATTGCCTACTGCAAGCCGGGCGAAGAGAAGCCTGAAGACACCGCGCTGGGGCTGAAAAGCTTCACCGCTTACATCGATTCCTTCAGCGAAGCGTTTCTTGACGACGCCGTTGTCGACTATGCCACCGACCGTATGGGCGGCCAGCTGACCATCAAGGCGCCAAATGCCAAGGTGCCGATGGTCAATGCCGACAGCCCGGTCAACGAGCGCATCAACTACTACCTGCAAACCGAGATCAACCCGGGGCTGGCCAGCCACGGCGGTCAGGTCAGCCTGATCGATGTGGTCGAGGACGGCATTGCCGTGTTGCAGTTCGGTGGCGGTTGCCAGGGCTGCGGCCAAGCTGACGTGACCTTGAAGGAAGGCATCGAGCGTACTCTGCTCGAGCGCATCCCGGAGCTCAAGGGCGTTCGCGACGTGACCGATCACACGCAGAAAGAAAACGCCTACTACTAAGGCGTTCGCTGCGAACATGAAAAACGGCGCCCCGTGAGCGCCGTTTTTTATGCCTGTGGCTTGATCATGCCCACGCTCCGCGTGGGCATGCAGCCCGGGACGCTCCGCGTTCCACTCACGGTCGGTACAAATGCGCATGCCCGGCGCGATACAACGAAGACTCGCTGAACACCTCGCTGCCCAGCACCCGCCCGACCAGAATCAGCGCCGTACGCCGAAACCCTTTGGCCTCGACCTTTGCGGCAATGTCCGTGATTGTACCGACGACCCAGTCCTGATCCGGCCATGTTGCGCGGTGAATCACGGCAATCGGGCAGTCCGCGCCGTAATGCGGCAGCAGTTCAACCAGTATCTTTTCCAGGTGATTGACCCCCAGATGAATCGCCATGGTCGCACCATGTTGCGCCAGGCTGGCCAGCTCCTCGCCAACGGGCATCGCGGTCTTGTCGGCGTAACGGGTCAGGATCACGCTTTGCGAAATGTCCGGCAGGGTCAACTCGGCGCCCAGCAGCGCTGCGCATGCAGCCGTCGCGGTCACGCCCGGAATGATCTCGAAAGGAATGCTCAGCTCACGCAAGTAGCGGATCTGCTCACCAATCGCGCCGTACAGACCTGGATCCCCCGAATGCACGCGGGCAACATCCTGGCCTTTGGCATGGGCCGTCCTGATCAGGTCGATGATCTGTTCCAGATGCAGTTCAGCGCTGTTGACCACGGTTTCGGCCTGATGACCTTCCAGCACCGCTGCGGGTACTAGCGAGCCGGCATAAATGATCACCGGGCAGCTGCGAATCAGCCGTTGGCCTTTGACGGTGATGAGTTCCGGGTCGCCGGGGCCGGCGCCGATGAAGTAGACAGTCATCGTTGAATCCTTGTGAAGAGGCGCAGGCACACTGCAGATGAAACGTGCTCATGATCAATGGCGGGGATTATCGGGATTTTATGCAGCGCCGGCCAATGCCAGCGTGGCCTGCGCATATTTCTGCCGGTGGATCAGCAGTTTTGCCGGCGCCTGAATCAACTGCTCGGCCAGCGCCAGCGCGGCGCTTTCCGCCACGCCGTAGCAGCCGGTGCGTTCAAAGGCGATCTGCGATTGATGGCTGAGGCGCTGTTGATAGGGCGCCAGCTCGGCACTGTTGAAATACTGCAGCGGCAGGTTCAATTGTGTGGCCAGTTCCAGCAACCCCGGTTCGTCGCGTTTGAGGTCGATACTCGCCAAAGCCTTGACCGCTCGCAAATCGATGCGGTGCGCCTGCAACGCTTGATCGAGTAGTGCACGCAGCGTACTGGCCGGGCAGCCACGCTGGCAGCCGAGGCCGACCACGAAGGTCGGCGCTGCGCGGTCATCGGTCATGCCTGATATGGGCCTGCGCTTTTGCGGCGGAACAACCATGCACTGATCAAGCCCAAGGCCAGCCAGAACGCGACGTTGGTCAGCTGCGAAGCGATTTTAAACTGGGTTTCCAGTGCCTCTGGGGCAAGCATCGAATGCACCTGCGGTTGCGGCGCGCCGATCACATGGGGCACGGCGAGAATCGCCACACCGAGAAGCTTCATCAGCCAGTGGCGGCTGAAGGCGACCAGTGCCAGGCCGACGGCGGTCGAAGCGGCAGTGCCGATCCACCAGATCTGCCGCGAAGCCAGATCGGCAGCCGCAGTGCCCGGCAATTCAGGTGGCAGGCCCAAGGTCGGCGCGAGAACGAACGTCGCGTAACCGGCCAGACCCCAGAGCAGCCCTTGCGAGGTTTTGGTCGGCGCGCGCAAGGTGTACAGGCCGGCGAGCATCAGGGCGAAACCCACCGCCACCACCAGATTGCCGCCAGTGGTCGAGACCACGCGCTGCCAGCCGTCTTCCGGCTCCCAGGCCTCGCCATCATGGCTGTGGGCGGCGGTGCCGGCGGCGTGTTCGTGAATTTGCGCGACCGGTTCGGATTTCTCGAAGGATTCGGCCTGCAGAATCAGTGGCGATACCCAGAAACTCTGCAGCAGGGTCAGCAGCAGGGCGGCGAGCAAGCCGGTGAAGCCTGCGGTTTGCGCGATACGCTTGATCATCTCGGCAGGCCTCAGTGGCACGGGAACGCGGCGCTGTGGCGGGTATCGTGGGCGGCGTTGTGCACCGCTTCGATGTGCGAGAAACCGGCGAACCAGACCAGGCTGGCACCGAGGATCGAGGCGAAGAGGGCGGCGGCGACGCGTTGGCCGAGTGTGGTGCTGCTGGAAATGTGGTCAGTGTGGCTGACGGTATTGCTGATGATCGACATAGCGCTTCCCTCTGAAATGTCAGCGGGTAAACAGAGCGCATGAAAATCCCTGCGAGCCGGGCACGCAGGGATTTCGAACAGCGCCCGCCCACCGCGGGTTTGTTTGTGGTCAGCGGCGCTTGCGCGCGCTGGGTGTTGCGGGCCGGTCTCCGGGCTCGCGAGGGGTTGGCACGAGGCCGACCTGCAAGCATCACCTTCCCATGCCGGTGCACAGTGGATCTGACGCTTCGCTCGCTTACCGTTGCGGGGGCAGCACCGGACTGACATGGCCTTGAGTAAAGCACATGATTCACCGGTTTCCCGTTTCACCCTGTGAAGGGCACCCGTAACAAGGTGGGCAGGAGAACATGGGTTTGGGTTTTTAGTCAATTTCCGGGGAGTTTTCGGTGCTGCGGTGGGGGTGTTTTTCTGATGTTTTTGTGTGTATATCCGTTGCTGCGGGTGTTGCTGATTACGGTTTCGCCCTTACGGCGAGGCACTTTTTCCAAGCGCCGAAAAAGTACCCAAAAAGGCTTGCTCCTACGTTCGGCCCTCGCAGGCTCGGGTTCCTTCGCTG
>NZ_JBTYHF010000015.1:0-64958 GCF_054871425.1 Pseudomonas glycinis
TAGCGAAGGAACCCGAGCCTGCGAGGGCCGAACGTAGGAGCAAGCCTTTTGGGTTACCTTTTTGGCGTCTGAAAAAGGTGACTCGCCGTAAGGGCGAAACCGCCAGCCGCGACACCGCAAAAAACGGATATTCACCCAAACCAACCAAAGCTTGGTCGGCCTAAAGGCCGCCAAGCCTTGAAAACCCCCACAACTGTCAAAAACGATCCGCCACCCGCTTGTACGCATAATCCGGCTCCCGATACTTGCCCGGCTTCTGCCGTTTCGGCAACTCGACCTTGTCGCGCTCAACCTCCTCATAGGGGATGCGACTGAGCAGATCAGTGATGATGTTCAGCCGTGCACGACGTTTGTCATTGGAGTCGGCAACCCTCCACGGCGCCCAATCGGTGTCGGTATGCTTGAACATCTCGTCCCGCGCCCGTGAGTAGTCATACCAGCGACTGTAGGATTTCAGATCCATGGGTGTCAGTTTCCAGGTCTTGCGCCCGTCATTGATTCGCGCTTCGAGCCGGCGGGTCTGTTCCTCCGGACTGACCTCAAGCCAGTACTTGAGCAGGATCACCCCCGAATCGACGATGGCGTTCTCCACCCAAGGGATCGACTTGAGAAACTTGTCAGCCTGTTCTTCCGTGCAAAAGCCCATGACCCGTTCGACGCCGGCGCGGTTGTACCAACTGCGGTCGAAAATCACCACCTCACCGCCCGCCGGCAGATGCGGCAGGTAGCGCTGCACATGCATCTGGCTCTTTTCGCGATCGGTTGGCGCCGGCAGTGCCATTACCCGGAAAACCCGTGGGCTGACGCGTTCCGTGATCGCCTTGATCACCCCGCCCTTGCCTGCACCGTCGCGGCCTTCGAAAACAATACACACCTTGACACCTTTGGCGATGACCCACTCCTGCAGCTTGACCAGTTCAACGTGGAGCTTGCGCAGCTGTTGCAGATAGTCCTTGTTTTTCAAGCGTGGACGTTCGATTGCCTTTGCAGGTTTCTTCTTGTCTTTCGCCATGAACCTGTCCTCGCGCTTCAACAGCCCGCTGAATTTGTTTATTGACCCGATGGCCCTGATCCGTGAGGTTAGTTCACGCCCGATTGTTTGCCATCGTCGGGCAAAAAAGCCCTGTCGCCATGTGTTTCCTGGGTTTGTTCCGACGTCGCACTGTTCATTGCCCGATCCCCTGTTTGCTGGAGTTTTTTCGATGCCGTCGTCCAAATCATTGCCCACTGCCCTGCTCGGTCTGGCCCTGGCCTGCCCGGTGATGGCCGAGACCCAAGGTCTGGAGCTGGGGCAAGTGCTGATTTCGGCAGATGAGCGCAGTGGCAACGATGCAGCGGTCGAAGAAGCGCGGCAACGCCTTGAGCAGGTTCCCGGCGGCGCCGACGTGGTCGACATGCGCCAGCCGTTGCAGGGCCGCGTTGCCAGCAATCAGGATGTGCTCGCCTATCAGCCGGGGGTGTATGCGCAGTCGGCGGGCAACGAAGGCGTAAAGATTTCCATCCGTGGTTCAGGCATCAACCGCGCACCCGGTGCCCACGCCTCGGGGCTGTACACGATGCTGGATGGCTTGCCCCTCACCGGCCCCGGCGGCACGCCGTATGAATTGCTCGAGCCGTTGTGGGTCGATCATGTCGAAGTGCTGCGCGGCGCCAACGGTTTCGATCGCGGCGCGCTGGCGCTGGGCGGCGCTATCGATTACGTCAGCCACACCGGTTACACCGCGCCGAAACTGCAAGTGCGTTACGCCACCGGCAGCCATGGCTATCAGCAGCGCCAGGTCAGCTCCGGGCAAGTGCTGGGCGATTTCGATTACTACGTGTCGCTGACCGATGCCAATGCCGACGGCTATCAGGACCACACCGCCAGCGAGAGCAAAGGCCTGATCGCCAACTTCGGCTACCGCTTCAACCCAAATCTGGAAACCCGCTTCTATTTCCGCTATCGCGAGACTGACAACGACCTCGCCGGTCGCGTGACCAAGCATTCCATCGAACACAGCCCACGGGCAGCCAACCCGGCGTATGTGGCCCGCGATGACAGCCGCAAGCAGCCCGGCAGCACGTTCATCGGCAACAAGACCACGTTCTACCTCGATGACGATTCGAGCATCCAGACCGGCCTCGCCTACCACGACTACCCGATGGATCTGCGCGAAGGCCCCAACAGGCTGAAGGTGGCATATACCGACGTCAGCGGCACCTTCGACTACAAACGCCGCGACACCCTGTTCGGCATGGAAAGCCGCAGCAATGTCGGCCTGCGCGTGACCAAGCACCTGCCCAACGACGGCGCCAGCGAGTTCGTGCGCATCCCGAGTGGCAACACCGCCAGCTACGCCCCGGGCACGCGGATGCGTAATTTCACCTATCAGGGTTCGGATACCGTGCTGCATTTCGGTAACGACCTGGAAATTGCCGACGACCTCTGGCTGACCACCGGCCTCGCCGCGATCTACACCCGCCGCGAAAGCGCCGTGACCTATCCGCAGGGCGGCGGCAAAACCAGTCTCAGCGACTGGGACTATGCACCGCGCATCGGCCTGCGCTATCAGATCACCCCGGACGTGCAAGTGTTCGGCAACCTCAGCCGCTCCGTCGAAGCACCGCACCCGTGGTCGCTGATCTACAGCTCCAACGTGCGCTTCCCTGCCGGCAACGGCGCCGCCACCGGCACCCAGCGCGACCCGGTCGAACTGCAAAACCAGACTGCAACCACTCTGGAAATCGGTGGCCGTGGCGACAGCCATTTGGGCGAATGGAGCCTGGCCTGGTACTACGCGCAAGTTCGTCACGAACTGCTCTCGGTACTGCCGGACGCCAACGCCGTCACGCCCTACGAACTCAACGCCAGCCCGACCGTGCACCAAGGCATCGAGGCCAGCCTCAACAGCAAACTCTGGACCGCCGCCGACGGCCGCCAGCTGAGCTTGCGCCAGGCCTACACCTTCAGCGACTTCCACTACCGCGACGACGAACGCTTCGGCGACAACCGCCTGCCGGGCCTGCCGATGCATTATTACCAGGGCGAACTGCGTTACGACTGGCCGCAGGGTTTCTTCGCCGCCGTGAACACACAATTGGTGTCCAAAGTTGCCGTGGACTACGCCAACAGCTACTACGCCGACCCTTACGCCCTGTTCGGCGCCACCCTGGGCTACAACGCGCCGAAGGGCGACTGGCAAGGCTGGGTCGACATGCGCAACCTGACCGGCAAGCGTTATGCGGCAACGGTCACGCCGGGGTATGACGACAAAGGTCTGGATGCTGCGCGGTCGACTCCGGGTGAAGGGATGGGGGTTTATGTTGGGGTTTCGTGGAGTTTGTTGTGAGGCCTGTTGGCTGTAGACGGACAACTCCAGCCAATCTGCACTACGCTGGCTAGCGATATGAGACAGCTTGCGGAAGGTTCGCTCAATGACAGTCTGCTGCCCTGATTGTGGGTTCACCACCGATAACCTTCCGCCCACGCATAAATGCCCTGAGTGCGGAGAGTTTTCCCACGATTGGTTGATTTACGACTGGGAAGAATTTGTTGCGATCAAACGTCGGCACATCAAGTACAACGTCGCGATTCTTGGGGGATTGCTGATCAATGTGCTTCTGGCCCTCGCGCTTCAGTCCAGCAATGCTTTCCAGTGGTTTCTGACGCTATTGGCGATACCGGCGATAATCAGCTGCCTTCGTTGTCGCAGACGATTACGGGCGAGGTCAGCGTATAAAGGCCACGAAGTTGGAGTTTTTTTTCCGTGGTTTAGCGGGTTGGGTGGTCTTTAACGGCTGTGCAATAAGGAGCTCTTGCCAGCTCGACGTCCTCTTGCAGTACGAATCCGAAACGCAACAAGCGGTAGCAAGCCCTTCAAGGAAGATGTAGATGCGCGAACGCAAAGCAGCACGATTATTGGTCATAAGTCCCTCGCAAGAAGTTCTGCTTTTCAGATTCATCCATGAAAACGGCGCCTTGGCCGGCAGAAATTACTGGGCAACCCCAGGCGGCGGCCTTGAGGCCGGTGAGACATTCCATGACGCTGCAATACGTGAGTTGCGTGAGGAAACCGGTATTGAGGTCCTCACGGTTGACGGACCTGTAGCGCACCGTGATTTTTCCATGCTATTACCCAGCGGCGAAACTGTACTCGCGGTCGAACAATATTTCGTCGCGCATACGCCAAGCGAGCGGCTATCCAGAGCTGGCTGGACTCAGGAAGAAACCGAGGTCATGGCCGATCATCGTTGGTGGTCCGCTGAATCGCTACGAGGCACCGACGATCAGATATGGCCCGAGAGGCTGGATGAAATGCTGGTGAATGCAGGCATCTTCGAGTCGGTCAGGTAATCATCGCTCTCCACTGAAAATAACGGACTGACCTCATGGATACTTCCCAAGAAAACCCATTGGAAACATCGCTCCGACTCGCCGACGAACCCGCGCATCGCCCTGAGTTCTATCGAACCCTCCTGGACTCGACCGTCTACATCCTCGGCACCGCCGGTGCGGCGCAAGGCCATGTCAATCTCGAAGCCGGCAGCAACATCAGCATCGCTCATTGGCAGAAGCCCGATGGCACGCCGGTCATTCCGTTCTTCTCCTCGCTGCCAACGCTGCAACAATCCATCGACAGCGAGCAGAGCTATGTGGAGATACCCGCCCGATCATTGTTCGAAATCACGCTGGGCGCGCTGCTTTTTCTGAATCCGAAGTCGCCGTACGGCAAGGAATTTCTTCCGGCGGAAGTGCAACGCCTGCTCTCAGGCGAAATCGGCCGGCCCGCCACGCAGCGTACCGTGGAAAAAGAAACCAACGTCTTGCTTGGACAGCCTTCGGACTACCCATCGACGATGGTCCATTCGCTCTCGCAATTGCTGGCCAAACACGCCAATGTGAAACGCGCATTCCTGGCGCTGATGCACGACCCCTCGATTGATGAAAAACCGCACTTGATCGTCGGCATCGAAGCGGATGGCGATATCGAACAGGTCATGCGCGAAGCCGGCAATGTCGCTGCGGACACAGCCCCCGATGGCGGACCAGTTGATTTTTGCCGCGTGCTGACGGGACAAGCCGGGCTGAGTGATTACTTCCTCAGGGAGACCAAACCGTTCTACGAACGCAAGTCACCGAGCAGGCTGCGTTCGTTATTTGGCTTTGGTTGACACGCCTGCATGCCGCTTGATCAGCAGGCCAGTGGTCGATTCTGATGAGCGTAACCTTGGATTCTCTCAACCCGCCCTCATAACAGTGGGTATCCCCACATCGTCTCGAGAGGAAGCACACACCATGACCACTCAAACCGAAACTGCCATTCTCGCCGGCGGCTGCTTCTGGGGCATGCAGGATCTGTTGCGCCGCTATCCGGGTGTGCTGAAAACCCGCGTCGGCTATACCGGCGGCGATGTCCCGAATGCGACCTATCGCAACCACGGCAACCACGCCGAAGCCATCGAGATTGAATTCGATCCGGCGGTAATCAGCTACCGGCAGATCCTCGAGTTCTTCTTCCAGATCCACGACCCGAGCACGCCCAACCGTCAAGGCAACGATCTTGGCCCGAGCTACCGGTCGGCGATCTACTACCTCAACGACGAGCAGCGTGCCGTCGCCGAAGACACCGCTGCCGATGTCGACGCCTCGAAGCTGTGGCCGGGCCGTGTGGTAACCGAAATCGAACCGGCCGGGCCGTTCTGGGAAGCGGAACCCGAGCATCAGGATTACCTGGAGCGGATTCCGAATGGCTACACTTGCCATTTCATCCGGCCTAACTGGAAACTGCCGAAGCGCGGTTGAAGAAACTGCTGGCGGGGTTCAATGCCCCGCCACCACCGAAGCTTCTACAGAGCGCGGGCCCGACTTGAAACCGTGGGCCCGGGCACCCCAGGCAATGGCGAAGGCGATAGCGACCAGTGCCAGCATGGCCCACGGAAATGAGGCAACGCCCCACTGATCGAGCAGCACGCCGCCGACGACACCGCTGCCAGCGATCGCGCTGTTCCACGCCACTACATTCAACGACAAGGCGACATCCGCTCCGTTGCCCGCCGCGTCAGCCAGCGCCGTTTGCAACAGCGTCGCCGCGCCGCCGAACGTCAAACCCCATACCGCCACGCCGAGATAAATCACCTCTGGGTTGCGTCCGCCAAAACCCAGCGCCACGCAGACCGCGGCAAAGGTCGCCAAACTCAGCAGAACAGTCGAGCGCAGCAGCGGCTCGACCAGCTTCGCCGTCAGCCATATCCCGACCAGCGCGGCGATGCCGAAGATCAACAACACCACATCCACCCGCTCGGCCATGCCCGCCGGCGCCACGAACGGAGCGATATAGGTGTAGAGAATGTTGTGCGCCAGCATCCAGCTGATCACCACTGCAAGCACAGGACGCACGCCCGGGGTAGTCAAGACTTTGCTCAGCGATAGGCGTTGATGGGCCGGCTGCGGCGGGTAGTCGGGCACTTTCACCAGCACCCAGACGATCAGTACCAAGGTCAGCGCCGACATCAGGCCGAATGTAGTGCGCCAACCGACCAGCCCACCGAGCCACGTACCCAGAGGCACGCCCAGCGACAGCGCAATCGGTGTGCCGACCATCGCCAGTGCCAACGCCTTGCCCTGCTGTTCGGGCTCAACCATGCGTCGCGCATAGCCGGCCAACAGACTCCATGCCAAACCCGCTGCAACCCCGGCGAAGAACCGCGCGACCAGCGTAACGCCGTAGTGCGACGACAGCGCGGTAATCGAATTGAACAGCAGGAAACCGACAATCGTCAGCAGCAGCACGTTGCGGCGCCGCCAGCCCCGGGTGGCGATGGTCATCGGGATCACCGCCAGTACGGAACCCAATGCGTACGCGGTAACCATTTGCCCGGCCATGGACGGCGAAATCGCCAGGCCTTCACTGATCAACGGCAACAGGCCCGCCGGCAGGGTTTCGGTGACGATGCAGATGAAGCCAGTCATGGCCAGCGCCAGCAAAGCGCCGATGGGCAGACCTTTTGGCGTAGCCGTTAACGTGATTGAAGGTGTCACTGGAAGCTCCTCGAAAAACCGACTCAGATTTAAATACCGATCGATCTAGATCCTGAGGGTGCATGCGCAGCGTTGTCAATAATTTCTGTATCGACTAGTCTTTATATTAAATCAATGAGGAGTCAGGTCATGGCGAGAACCGGTCGCCCCCGTCAGTTTGATCGCGACGACGCCGTCGATCAGGCTTTGCAACTGTTCTGGCAACACGGCTACGACGCGACATCGCTGGCCCAATTGAAGGCAGGCCTGGGTGGCGGTATCTCTGCACCTAGCTTCTACGCCGCGTTCGGTTCCAAGGAAGCGTTGTTCGATGAATGCGTGCAGCGTTATTTAACCACCTATGCGCAAGTCACCGAGTGCCTGTGGGACGACAGCCTGCCACCACGCCAGGCGATCGAGACCGCTTTGCGCCAGTCGGCACGCATGCAGTGCGACGACACACACCCCAAGGGCTGCATGGTTACCCTCGGCGTCATGAGCGCACCGAGCCCGGAAACCGCCCACGTGGCGCAAGCCCTGACCCACTCAAGGCAGCGCACCCGTGCCGGCATTCAAGCCTGCGTCGAACGCGCTGTGAATGCCGACGAGCTGGCCAGCGGCACAAGTGCGGCGGCGATGGCGACGGTATTCGACAGTTTCCTGCAGGGCATATCCATCCTCGCCAGAGACAACACCGCGCTGGATAACATTGATGCTGCTATCACTCAGGTCATGCAAACCTGGGACATTGCCGTCACGCGTAAGGCGGATTGATCAAATCACAAATGCACCGGTGCCACCGGCGCCGAACCCGGCTCCGGCACATCGACATTGACCTTCAGTGCAATCAGCAGCGCGGCCAGCAACATCAGAATTCCAGCCGCTACAAACACGCCATTGATACCGCTGAAACTGAACACCGAACCGCCGGCGGCGGCGCCTGCGGCAATCGCCGACTGCACCGATGCGACCACCATGCCGCCTGCGCTTTCGGCCTGATCGGGTATCGAGCGCGCCACCCAGTTCGACCATGCGACCGGCACGCCACCAAAGGCCATCCCCCACAGCGCCAAGAGCAACGCCTGCCCGTTGACCGAGGCCGGTAACCCGACCAACGCCAGAGCAACAACGCCCACCAACACTGGCATCAGCACCAACGTTGCCCTTGGATTGCGCTGCAACAGCCAGCCGGCGAACAGCGTGCCGGCAAAGTTCGCCACGCCGAAACCAAGGAGCATCAGTGCCAGCATCTGCGGGCCGACGCCGGTGGTGCTTTCCAGAAATGGCCTGATATAGGTGAACAACGCGAAATGGCCGGTATGCACCAATACACAGCCGAACATGCCGACGGCAATGCCCGGTCGCAGCAACACCTCAAGCACCGTACGCAGGCGTGACGGACGATGCGGCGCCAGACTGGGTAGCGTGAACATCTGAAAGACCAGCGTCACCACGCCCACCGCTGCTGCTGCGAAAAACGCACTGCGCCAACCAAACTGGCCGCCGAGATAGCTGCCCAACGGCACCGCCACCACGGTACCTACGGCGATCCCGCTGAAGATGATCGACAACGCGCGGGGCAGCAGCGCCGCCGGCACCAGGCGCATCGCCACGGCCGCCGCCATGCTCCAGAATCCGCCCAGAGCTATGCCCAAAAGGATGCGCATGATCAGCAACACTGCGAGGCTGGACGACAACGCCACCAGCAGATTCGAGGCGATCATCAGTGCCGAGAAACCGAGCAAGACCAGGCGCCGATCAAGACTGCGCGTCAATCCAGGTACGAGCAATCCGGCAAAGAGCGCCACCACTGCGGTCACCGTCACCGCTTGCCCGGCCAGCGCTTCGCTGACGCCGAGATCGAGCGCCATCGGCGTCAGCAGGCTGGCCGGCAGATATTCCGCCGTGAGCAGACCAAACACGCCCATCGCCAGTGAAAACACCGCCATCCACGCAGGCACCAGCGGCTCCCCGTCAGTTCGCCCATCACCTACACGTTCATTCATTTCAAGACTCCCTCGGACATTTCGAGAGGGCAGTCTATTGGCGACAACCCGGATGATCTATGATGCGCAGTCTTGAACTTTTGATCGAAACCCCGAACATGAGCAGCACCGATCCCTTTTCACTGTCATCAGACCTGATCACTGAATTGCTGCGCAGCATGCGTTTGCGTGGCGTGCAATATCGTCGGATCCACGCTGGTCCGCCGTATGGTCTGGGTTTCAGCGACAAGCCCGGCCATGCGTATTTCCACTTCGTCGCCGCTGGATCGACGGTATTGCGACTGGAGGACGGCAGCCTGTACGAGTTGTCAGCAGGCAATGCGGTATTCATTGCCCATGGTGCACCGCACCAGTTGCTGTCACACGCCGGAGCTGAAGTGCAGGACATTGACAGCGCCGTCGCCGCACCGCTCGGCGACACGGTCTGCGCGGTGCAGGTCGGACACAGCGCCGATTCGCCCGACAGCGCCCTGCTTTTTAGTGGCTGTATGGAGTTCGAACTCGGCAGCCTGCAAGGCCTCGGTCGGCTGATGCCGGGTCTTATGCTGATCGACACTGGCGGCCAGCGTTATCCGGGACTTATGCCAATCCTTGCGACCATGGAACGCGAAGTCAGCGCAGCGCGCATTGGCTTCGCCGGCATTCTCGCGCGCCTTGCGGACGTAGTGGCGGCAATGATTGTTCGTGGCTGGGTCGAATGCGCTTGCGGCAATGCCTCCGGTCTCGTCGCCGCCCTGCGTGATCCTCGCCTGGCGCAGGCCTTGCTGGCCCTGCACCAACAACCGGGGCGCGACTGGAGCGTCGCCGAACTCGCAACGCTGTGCAACACCTCACGCTCGGTCTTCGCCGAACGTTTCCAGACCACCCTCGGCACCCCGCCGCTGCGCTACGCCACCGAACTGCGCATGCGCCTGGCCAGTCAGTGGCTGACCCTGGAAAGACTGCCGATCGAAGAAGTGGCGCAGCGCTTGGGCTACACCTCCCAAGCGGCGTTCAGTCGTGCGTTCAAGCGGATAACAGGAAGCTCACCGGGAGCGAGTCGGCGCCAGCGCGCACTATAAGAATTGCATTAACAGAGCGGCAATGAATCCGAGCCGCCCTCACCGCTGGATTTTGTCCAGCCCCGCGCCCACCCGCTCAGCAGCCTGCAAATCCCCACGCGCCTCCAACTCCTGCGCCGCTTGCCGCAACTGCTCAACCGTCAATCCCACATTCAGACTGATCTTCAAATGCGACTCCAGCTGTGATTCCACCCCAGCCATCGCTGCCAGCGCACCAACAGTTGCCAGTTCCCGATCCGTCCATGTCAGGTTGTCGCGGGCGAAGATGTCGCCGAACAAGTGCACTTTCAGAAACTGATCGATCGCCGGGGCGAATTCGAAAAGGGGGCCGGACACTGGCGCACCGACCAGACGAGTCTGATTGTCGGTGCCGAGTTCGGTGAGCGCATATCCCGACGGAACCGGACCCGGCTCGCGTCCCGGCACGTCTTCGATGCCCCGCGCGGCGCGTTCCTGCAAAACCTTCATCAGCAATGACAAGGCGTTGAGGCTGCGCGGGAAGCCGGCGTAGGCGTACAGCTGCACCAGAATTTCCTTGGTCTCGCTGATGCTCAGCCCGGCATCGAGACCACGATTGAGTGCGTCGTGCAAACGCGGCATGTCGCCTATTGCAGCGTTGGCGGCAATCGGGGCGATCGCCAGTTGTTCAGGCGTCAGAGGCTGTTCTTTCATGATCGGTTTCTCCGGTGATCGGGAAGGATTGGCGCAGAGGGGATTCACGCAGGCTGCACTGGCAAGGACCGCGCAGCCGAGGGCGACGATGCGCAGGAGACGCCCTTGATTTAACGATTTCTGGTTCATCAATGACTCTCCTCACTCATGCAGAGTGAACGTCACCCGCACATCGCCGCGCCCCAAGACTTCGGCCAAGTCCTGCGGGCGGTCGATGCGACCAAGACGCGAATAGCGGTAGGACGAATCGAAGGTTTTATAGAAGACCACCAACGTATCGTCGCCATACAAAAGGAAATCGCCGCTGTGGATCGTGCCCGGCCGGTAGGGCTGGGTGGGCAATGGCGGCTGCACGGTGGCGTATTTTTCATTGCCGTGCAGGTCGGTCATTTCCAGGCTCAGCGGCAATCGCGTGAGCAATTGCCGCGTACTCGGGTTGTCCTCCAGAGCAATGGCAAAACGCTGTTCTCCGACTGTCATCCACATCGTGCTGGCCTCCAAAGCGGTCGGTGCAGACAGAGCAACGGGCAGCCATGCCATCAGTACGAATCCCTTCCAGCCGTTGGCAAAAGTCCGCATCGCTTTGCTCCGTCGCGTTGAAAGTTACTTCAGGTTGCTCTTGAAGAACTGCGTCAGCTTGGCAAAAGGAATCAGCTCGACCCGGTCGTACAGATCGACATGGCCGGCATTCGGCACGATCACCAGTTCTTTCGGCTGCCCCGCCAACCGGAACGCCTCTTCGCTGAACTCACGGGAGTGCGCGTCGGCACCGGCAATAAACAACATCGGGCGCGGCGAGATGCTCTCGATATCGACGAACGGATAGAAGTTCATGAACTTGGTGTTGCTGCTCAGCGTCGGACGCGTGGTCTGTTGCGGCGTCGAGTTGGCCGGGGTGAATTCGCCGCGCGGGGTGCGGTAGAAATCGAAGAATTCACGCTGGATCGGATGGGTGTCGGCTTTCAGTTCCAGCACCGTGCCGCCGGTGTATGCGACCTTGCCGCCAGTGAACTCGGCGTAACGCTGCTCGGCCGCTTGCGCAATGATCTGCTTGCGCTGCGCAAGGCTTTGCGAGTGCTTGAGGCCATCACGGTTGGCCGCGCCCATGTCGTACATGCTGACGGTGGCGATGGCTTTCATGCGTGGGTCGATTTTCGCCGCGCTGATGACGAAGCTGCCGCTACCGCAGATGCCCAACACGCCGATGCGCTCGCGGTCGATGAATGGCCGTGTGCCGAGGTAATCGACAGCCGCGCTGAAGTCTTCGGCATACATGTCCGGCAACACCGCGTTGCGCGGCGCGCCCTCGCTTTCGCCCCAGAACGACAGATCCAGCGACAGGGTGACAAAGCCCTGCTCCGCCAGTTTCTGCGCATACAGATTGGCGCTCTGCTCCTTTACCGCGCCCATCGGATGGCCAACGATAATCGCCGCGCTGCGCGCTGCCGGGTCGAGTCCTTTGGGCACAAACAGGTTGCCGACCACGGTGAGTTGATATTGGTTTTTGAAGCTGACCTTCTGCACGGTCACCTTGTCGCTCTTGAAGAAATTGTCGGCACCGTGGGACATGTCAGCTCCGAATGCAGTAAATGAACTCAGGAGAAACCCGAGCAGTATGAACAGTCGTTTCATGGGGGGCGTCCTTGATCGAGAAACCAGGCGAGGCCGGGATGGAGGTATTGTTGCGCAGGCTTTAGGCTTTGATTAGCTAATGAGTGCTTAATGCGGTTATAAACACTGCTAATCAATAAACCTGAGCATTGCGCCATGGCCAAACCCAATTTCAACGACCTGCTTGCCTTCGTCACGGTTGCCCGCAGCGGCAGCTTCACCCGCGCGGCGGTGCAACTGGGAGTGACGCAATCGGCGGTGAGCCAGGTAGTCTCGGCGCTGGAAGCGCGTCTGAAAATTCGCCTGCTGACCCGCACCACACGCAGCGTGTCACTGACGGCGGCCGGCGAACGTTTGCTGCACACCGTGGGTCATCGTTTCGATGAAATCGAAGCCGAGCTGGACGCGCTGACCGAGTTGCGCGACAAGCCTGCCGGTACGGTGCGCATCACCTGCGGCGACAACATCATCAAGACCACTCTGCTGCCCAAGCTGACGCCACTATTGCTGCAATACCCGGACATCAAGCTCGAGTTCGATATCAACTACGGTTTCCGTGACATCGTTGCCGACCGCTTCGATGCCGGCGTGCGTTTCAGCGATACCGTCGCCCAGGACATGATCGCCGTACCGATCGGCCCGCCGCTGCGCATGGCCGTGGTCGCTTCGCCCGGCTACTTTGCCCGGCATCCCGCCCCGCAACATCCGCGCGATCTGGCGGCACACCGTTGCATCGACATCCGTTTTCCGACCTACGACGGTGTCGATGCCTGGGAATTCGAGCGGCAGGGCAAAAAGCTGAAAGTGCGGGTCGACGGCCAACTGGTGTTCAACTCCACCGTGCACATCGCCGACGCCGCTGTGAACGGGTTAGGGATTGCCTACCTGCCTGAAGACGAGTTCGGTGCGCATCTGGCCGAAGGACGTTTGGTCAGAGTGCTGGAAGACTGGTGCGAACCGTTTGGTGGCTTCCACCTCTACTACCCCAGCCGCCGCCAACCATCGCCGGCGTTTTCACTGGTGGTGGATGCGTTGCGCGTGGATCCAGCCCCGTTGTAGGAGCGGGCCAGTTCGCGATAGCGTCGGCACATCCAATAGAGTAAGTGCCTGACCCAGCGCTTTCGCGAGCAGGCTCGCTCCCACAGGTTTTTGCGTCAGCTCCCGGAAATCATCGATTCACAAATCCATTGTGGGAGCGAGCCTGCTCGCGAAGGCGCCAGACCAGCCACATCATCTCTGCATGCCACCCCGCGCGCGCCTCACAACTTCGACACGTCCCCGGTCGCCTCGGCAATCGTCGCCAAGGTTTCCTCCATGCTGGCGATGTCTTCTTGCAGCTTTTGAAACACCAGATCCAACGACTCGGGGGCGTCCACGGTCTGATGGCCACGCAGCGACTCGACGCTGGCGCTCTCCACGTGCTGGAGAATGTCGACACTTTCTCGCAGTGCCAACAGCTGATCGAAGATCGCGGCAATCTGCGCCTGACTGCGGGTGCTCATTATTTCCACCCGAGCCTGGCAATGACTTCACGGCGATACGGCGTGTCGATCTGCGCCGGCACCTGTTCGATATAGTCGCGCGCTTGTTCGTGCGCCGCGCCGCTCAACCCGGCCAGATAAGAAACTGCGTCGTCGACATTCGGTACCAGGCCTTCAATGTTCTTGAATCTGCCGGGCAGCGCCGTCCAGATCACCGCATCGAGTTGCCGAGGAATTGCCCACTCAGCGAGCATGCCCATCGCCGAGGTACCGACGGTGAAACTGCCGATGCCATCCTCCCTGCCCTCCGGCACGCCTTCTCGAATACGCAGGAGTTCACGGGCCTGATCGAGATCGGTCACGTCCAGGACCGACCACAGCACTTTGCACGGCGGCGCGTTCGCGCTTATGGCTGTAGTCAACTCGCCAGTGTCACTGACGCGAACGAAGTCGATCGGTACCTGCGGCCCGTCGGCAAACCACTCGCTGGCCAGCGGCAAGCCGTCCGGTTTCCAGATCAGTGAGCCCCATCCCAGACATGCAATGACCATAAATCAGACCCTTCTGAAGAAACGATGAACATAGAAAAGAACAGCCTGCTCAGCCTTTGGTTTTTCGCGGGTCGGCTGCGCGCGGAAAGGTGCGTTCTTCCTGAATCGTCCCGTCTTCTTTATGGATTTTCAGCGAGGCGGTTTTGTCTTGGAGGTAGTCGCTGGCGATCTGGGTGATCTCGGCTTTGGTCGCAGCCGTTTTCGACGCACGCTGCGCGCCCTCTTTGACCAGTTCCCAGCGCTGCTGGTTTTTGTTGATGTGGTAGTTATCCATTCCTTCACCTCTGACGTGAATATGTGACCGGTAATGGATTGACCTTGGCCGGTTCAGAGAGTTTGAAAGAATTGAGCCCGACTCAATACGCGAACTCGTGCCCCAATTCGCTCTCCATCCACGCCAGAAAACGCCTGACCCGTGGGAAGCTGGAATGCGCTTTGGGGAATACGAGATGGTGCGCAGCCACCGCAGCACTCAGTGATTCAGGCGCTACTTCAACCAGCGTGCCTGCCGCCAGATACTTCTGCGCCAACAATGTGCTTTCCAGAGCGAAACCCAAGCCATGACTCGCCGCTTCCAGCGACATGTAGGAACGATCGAAGCTCAATGCATAAGGCCGTTCCGGACGCGCCAAGCCATGTTGGGCAAACCACTGCGGCCATTTGAGCAGGGTGGCTTCCGACAGAATCAGATCGCACTCCAGCAGATCCGACGCGCCGCGTACCGGGCGTTGCGCGAGCAGTTTCGGTGAGGTCAGCACCGCGAACGTCTCGTTCCTGACCGTGCGCACCTCATAACTGGGCCAGTTCGGCAGGCCGTGACGGATATCGACGTCGATCTTGTCGCGACTGAAGTGCAGCGATTCATAGGAGCACGACAGGTTGATCTGAATGTCCGGGTGACTGGCGCGAAACGCTTCCAGGCGCGGCATCAGCCAGAGCAGGCCGAAGCTTGGCGATGAGTGCAAGCGCAGGCAATCGAGGCTGACATCGCTGGCCGCACGCTCGGTGGCAACGGCGAGGCTGTGCAGAATCCCGGAGACTTCCTTGAGGTACTGCTCGCCGACCGGCGTCAGCGAGACGCCCCGAGCAGCGCGAACGAATAATTGCCGGCCGATCATCCCTTCGAGTTTCGCCAGTTGATGGCTGACTGCCGAGGGGGTCAGGTCCAGCACTTCTGCTGCCCTGGCGACGTTGCCGAAGCGCGCGGTTTGTTCGAAGGCCTGAATTGCTTTCAGCGGTGGCAGGATGATCGATGCCTCAGTGTCAGAGCGCATGGGGACTCCGTGGTGATTTCTTGTGATGTACCGGCAGGTTTCATTCAAGCATTTGCGAAACGGCCTGACGAGTGCTGAATTTTTTTCAGCATTGAGTGACTTCCGCGTTATTGCTCACGCTCGCCCCGGAGGACAAGCTGAGTCATCGGTTACTTACACACCGACCCAATAAAAACAATTCGAGGGAATCCTCCATGCTTCTTCAAGGCAAAGTCGCAATCATTACCGGTGCCGCATCTGCCCGTGGCATTGGCCGCGCTACCGCCAGCACATTTGCGCAACACGGCGCTCGCGTGGTCATCCTCGATCTGGATGCCTCCGCAGCACGTGACGCTGCCGCAGCACTGGGCGAAGGTCATCTGGGCCTGGCGGCCAACGTGGCCGACGAAGCGCAGGTTCAGCAAGCCGTCGCCGCCATCATCGAGCACTTCGGGCGCATCGATATTCTCGTCAACAACGCCGGCATCACCCAGCCACTGAAGACTCTGGATATTCGCCCTTCGGACTACGACAAGGTGCTGGACGTCAGCCTGCGCGGCACTTTGCTCATGTCCCAGGCGGTGATTCCGCTGATGCGCCAACAGTCTTCCGGCAGCATCGTCTGCATGTCGTCGGTGTCGGCCCAGCGCGGCGGCGGCATCTTCGGTGGCCCGCATTACAGCGCGGCCAAGGCCGGTGTGCTGGGGTTGGGCAAGGCCATGGCGCGGGAATTGGGGCCGGACAATATCCGCGTCAACTCCATCGCTCCCGGCCTTATTCACACCGACATCACCGGCGGCCTGATGCAGGATGACCGCCGCCACGCCATCATCGATGGCATTCCGCTGGGGCGCCTGGGTCAAGCGCAGGACGTCGCCAACGCCGCGCTGTTTCTGGCCAGCGACCTGTCCGCTTATCTGACCGGCATCACCCTCGATGTGAACGGCGGCATGCTGATTCACTGAGTAACTCTGGGCGGGCCTGCGTGGCCCGTGCGGTTCTGGATCGATGACGCAGCCGGGCCTGATGGCCTGGCGGTCAATAAAAACAAGAGATCAGACCATCATGACTACCCTGTCGCTCGAAGCGGTTTCGACCGTGCGTTCTTCTGCCTACCGCAAAACGGCCTGGCGGCTGATGCCGTTCCTGATGCTGTGCTACCTGTGCGCCTATCTGGACCGGGTCAACGTCGGTTTCGCCAAGCTGCAAATGATGAACGATCTGGCCCTCAGCGAAACGGTCTACGGACTGGGCGCCGGGGTGTTTTTCATCGGCTATTTCCTTTGCGAAGTGCCCAGCAACATCATCCTGCACAAGGTCGGCGCGCGAGTGTGGATTGCGCGGATCATGATCACTTGGGGCATCGTTTCGGCCCTGTTCGCCTTCGTCGAAACCGCTTGGCAGTTCTACGCGCTGCGCTTTCTGCTGGGGATTGCCGAAGCCGGTCTGGCGCCGGGCCTGCTGCTCTACCTCACCTACTGGTTTCCGTCCTATCGGCGGGCGCGCATGACCGTGTTGTGGTTTATCGCCATTCCGTTGTCAGGCATGGTCGGTGGCCCGCTTTCGGGCTGGATCATGAACCACTTTGCCGGTGTGCACGGCTGGGCCGGCTGGCAGTGGATGTTCGTTCTCGAGGCGGTGCCCACCGTGGTCGTCGGCCTGTTGGTGCTGAGTTATCTGAAGGACGGCGTGCATCAGGCCACCTGGCTCAATGACGAAGAAAAAGCGCTGATCACTCGCGAGCTGGCCGAAGACGACCAGCAAAAGGTCACCCACGCCTCGGTCGGCGAGTTCATTCGCGACCGGCGCTTGTGGCTGCTGGCGGCGATCTACTTCTGTGTGGTCATGGGCCAATACGCGATCACCTTCTGGCTGCCGACACTGGTGCGTAACGCAGGCGTTTCCGACCCGCTGCACATCGGTTTCCTGACCAGCCTGCCCTATCTGTGCGCCATCGCCGCCATGCTCCTGGTCGGCCGCAGTGGCGACAAACATCGCGAGCGCCGCTGGCACCTGATCGTACCGATGATTGCCGGTGCGATCGGCTTGAGTCTGGCAGCGCTGATGGGCGGCAATCCGACCTTGTCGATCCTCAGTCTGTGCCTGGCCGCCTCCGGCATTCTGTCCGCCACCTCGTTGTTCTGGATGCTGCCCACCACGCTGCTTGGCGGGGTGTCTGCGGCGGCCGGCATCGCCGCGGTCAACAGCTTCGCCAACCTCGCCGGGTTCTGCTCGCCTTATCTGATCGGCTGGATCACCACCCTGACCGGTTCCAGTGCCATCGGCATGTACCTCATCACCGGCGTGCTGTTCCTCGGCGCCAGCCTGGTCCTGCGTATTCCCGCCGCTTTGGTCAATCGTTGAGTCAACGGAGTTTCATCATGACGACTAATCTTGCACACGCTGCATCGCTGAGCCTGACCCAGCGCGCGCACAACATTCGCCGCCATGCACTGCGCATGGGCCAGGTTCAGGGCCAGGGCTATGTGGGCCAAGCCCTCGGCGCGGCTGACCTGCTGGCGGTGTCTTACTTTCATGCGATGAATCATCGCCCCGCAGATCCCGAATGGGAGCAGCGCGATCGCTTCTATCTCTCCATCGGCCACTACGCCATCGCGCTGTACGCAGCGCTGATCGAAGCCGAGATCATTCCCCTCGACGAGCTGGAAACCTACGGTTCGGATGACAGCCGCCTGCCGATGTCGGGCATGGCCGCCTACACCCCGGGGATGGAGATCACCGGCGGCTCGCTGGGTCAGGGCCTGGGTATCGCGGTCGGTGCCTGCCTGGGCCTCAAGCGCAAAGGCTCGGCCTCGTTCGTCTACAACCTGCTGTCCGATGGCGAACTCAATGAAGGCTCGACCTGGGAAGCGGTGATGTCGGCTTCGCACTGGCAGCTCGACAACCTGATCGCCATCGTCGACGTCAACAACCAGCAGGCCGACGGTTACTCCAGCGAGATTCTTTCGTTCGAACCCATTGTCGATCGCTGGCAAGCCTTCGGCTGGTTTACCCAGCGCGTCGACGGCAATGACCTCGACGCCCTGGTCGCTGCATTCGATGCCGCCCGCAATCACCCCGGCGGGCAACCGCGCGTGATCATCTGCGACACGAAAATGGGCAAAGGCGTGCCGTTTCTGGAGAACCGGGAAAAGACCCACTTCATTCGCGTCGAAGAGCACGAATGGGACCTGGCACTGAGCAACCTTGAAGAAGGAAAAGACCAATGAGCAACGCCGCCAACACTGCGCCTTCGACTGCTACTGGCACGCCGGTGAAAAAGCGCCTGACCACCTCCGCGATGATTGCCTCGATTGCCTCCGAGGGCCAGGCGACCCGCTCGGCACCGTTCGGCCATGCGCTCGCAGCGCTGGCAGACCAGCGCGCGGACATCGTCGGTCTCTCGGCTGACCTGTCCAAGTACACCGACCTGCACATTTTTGCCAAGGCGCACCCGGAGCGTTTCTATCAGATGGGCATGGCCGAACAGTTGCTGATGAGCGCTGCGGCGGGCATGGCGCGTGAGGGTTTCGTGCCGTTTGCCACTACCTACGCGGTGTTCGCCTCGCGCCGTGCTTACGACTTCATCTGCATGGCCATCGCCGAGGAAAACCTCAACGTCAAAATCGTCTGCGGGCTGCCCGGCCTCACCACGGGTTACGGGCCGAGCCACCAGGCCACCGATGATCTGGCTATTTTCCGCGCCATGCCCAATCTGATGATTGTCGACCCGTGCGATGCGCTGGAAATCGAACAGGCCGTGCCGGCCATCGCCGCTCACCAAGGCCCGGTCTATATGCGTTTGCTGCGCGGCAATGTGCCGTTGGTGCTGGACGAGTACGGTTATAAATTCGAGATCGGCAAGGCCAAGACCCTGCGCACGGGCAACGACGTACTGATCATCTCCACCGGGCTGATGACCATGCGCTCACTGGAAGCGGCCAAGCAATTGCAGGCCGACGGCATTGATGTGGCCGTGCTGCACGTGCCGACCATCAAGCCGCTGGATGAACAAACCATTCTCGCCGAAGCGCGCAAATCCGGGCGTCTGGTGGTCACAGCCGAGAACAGCTCGATCATCGGCGGTTTGGGTGAGGCGGTTGCCGGGTTGTTGTTGCGCAATGGCGTGACGCCCACCTTCAGACAGATCGCGTTGCCCGACGCGTTCCTTGACGCCGGCGCCCTGCCGACGCTGCATGATCGCTACGGCATTTCGACGCCGGCTGTGTGCGCGCAGATCAAAGCCTGGCTGTAACTCCAACGTGAGCGGCGCCTCCATCCGAGGCGCTCGTTCATTCGAAAACAGGAGGCAGAACGTGAAAGCACATGAACTGCTGGATCCCGACTTCAAAAGCTTTTTAACCCCCGGCGCAGAAGCCTGGACGTTGGAAACGCTGCCCGCGATCAGGGAGCGTGTTCACGCGACATTCAAATCCCGAGAACAAGCGCTCGGAGAAAGCCTATGGACCAAGGCCCACGACGGTGAGGATTTGCGCCTGTGTCTTTACCGGCCCGCCGCCGCAGCACCGGACGGTAATTTTGCGGTGATCCTGTACATCCACGGTGGAGGTTTCGTCCTCGGTTGCCCCGAAATGGCCGATGACTATCTGGCTAACCTCACCGAAGAACTTCAGGCGATCATCGTTGCTGTCGATTACCGTCTCGCGCCTGAATACCCCTTCCCTATTCCTCTGGAGGATTGCTACACCGCCCTCGGCTGGGTTTTCGCCCACCGGCAAACGCTCAACATCGACGCCGACAACGTGGTCGTCATGGGCCACAGTGCCGGCGCCGGGCTGGCAGCAGCGCTGGCCATTGTGGCGCGGGATCGCGGCGAGTATTCCATCGCAAGTCAGGTGCTGGTTTATCCGATGCTCGATCACCGTTCGGGCAGCGCAGCCTCGCCTCACCAGAACAGCACGACCGGAGTGATTGGCTGGCCGGCGCAAGCCAACCAGTTCTGCTGGGATTGCCTGCGCGCTGACCAAGCGCTGGATGATCTGCCAATCGGCTGGTTTTCGCCGGCCCTGCAAGACGATCTGCGTGACTTGCCACCGACGTTTCTGGCCGTTGGCGCGCTGGATCTGTTTCTGGAAGAGGACGTTGCATTTGCCCTGCGCCTGTCCCGCGCCGGGGTTGCCGTCGAACTGCATGTCTACCCTGGGGCGCCACATATGTTTGATCAGTGCCCCGGTAGCGTTAGCGCTCAGTCTGCGCTGGATATCGTCCGATCACTTCGGCGATCGATAGCTAGCGCATTAACTGCTGAGGGGTAGAAAGAACCGCTGAAACGGTACAACAGAATTTCTTATACAAAGCCTTCCTCCCCTTCTACGCTTTTTGATTAACACCTTCGCAGACAGGCAACTGCGGAGGATGGCCTGCGCTTTGAAAAATTCAATATCGCTTAGCCATCACCCTCGTCGACTCCGCCCGGACCTTTTCCAGCGTCCCTTTGGATAATGTCGAAAACGACACATTTTGTTGCACCCAAAAAGCGCTTGGATCCAACGTCCCGACAAACGGTAACGACCTGAATAGAACAGATTTTCAAGTAGATAAACGTGGGCAAATGGCCCATCCAGACGCTCGTCAAAAATCAGGCAGCCCCATCTGACACTCCCTATCTATGGTTTTAAAACCACCCGTGGACGTCCGCCCCACCCATTTACAGGGAGTAGTAATGGACAACATCGTCATTGCCGACAAAGCCAATTCTCAGCTCACTGCCCAGAACTGGGGCAATGTTCAGCTCAGTCAGCCTTCAGTTGTACAAATGCCGGTTCGGCCCGATCAATTGGCGTCGACCAGTCGCAGCGGTCAGGATTTGATCGTCAATCTGAAGTCTGGCGAGCAAATCAAAATCTCCAATTTCTTTGTCACCAGCCCTGACGGCGTGCCCAATGACATTGTCTTTCAGGGTGACGACGCGACGCTGTGGCAGGCGCGCTACAGCGCCGAGCCGTTCAATGGCTTTACCTTTGACGAAATCAATTCGCTGGACGAGCTGATCGCTGGCGTCGGTGTGGTGGATGGCGCGACGCCGGCCTGGGCGATTGCCGGGCTTGGCCTGTTGGGCGCGGGTGGTGCGGCAGCCGCTGCCGGCGGAAGTGGGGGCGGCGGCGGTGGTGGTGGCGGTGGCGGTGGAGACGCGACGCCTCCTGCGCCCGCTACCGGATTAACCTTGTCGGCCGATGGCCGGGTGCTGAGTGGTTTTGGCGAAGCTGGCAGTGTCGTTCAGATACGCGATGCAGCCGGCAACCTTTTGGGTTCCGGAACCGTTGGCGCCGATGGCAGTTTCCAGGTCGACCTGGGGACGCCGCAGAACAATGGTCAGCCGCTCGACGTCACGCTCACCGACCCTGCGGGCAACGTTTCGACGCCGGGTACGGTCACTGCGCCGGATACCACCGCGCCCACTGCGCCTGGCAACCTCGCTGTGAGCGCCGACGGCACGCAACTCGGCGGCACCGGTGAAGTCGGCTCGACCATCCAGGTGCGCGCCGCCGATGGCAGCCTGCTCGGCAGCGCCGTGGTTGCGGCCGATGGCACCTTCAGCGTCGTCCTCAGCCCCGCGCAAACCGGCGGTCAGCCGCTGACAGTGAATGCCACCGATGCCGCAGGCAACACCTCGACCGGCGCAACGATCAGCGCGCCGGAGATCGTCGAACCGACGACGCCGGGCAATCTTGGTTTGAGCAGCGACGGCAGCCAACTGACCGGCACCGCCCGGGCTGGCACCACGATCGAAGTCCGTGCCGCCAACGGCGAATTGCTCGGGCGCGCGGCGGTGGCCGCTGACGGTACTTTCCTGCTGACGCTGGTTCGTGCGCAGGCCAACGGTGAAACCTTCAGTGTCGTGGCAGTCAACAGCGCCGGTGCGCAATCGCCGGCCATCACCTTCAATGCGCCGGACATCACCGGCCCCGCCGCTGCAACGGATCTGGCGGTGAGCAGCGACGGCCTCTCGGTCACCGGCCGTGGCGAACCCGGCAGCACAGTCAGCGTCACCAATGCCCAAGGCACACTGCTCGGCACGGCTTTAGTCGCAGCCGATGGCTCGTTCACCGTGCAACTCAACGCCGCGCAAATCGATGGTGAGGCGCTAAGCGTGCTGGTCACCGACGCCGCCGGCAACCCTTCGCCAGCAGTGACGATCATCGCGGTTGACCTCGACGGACTGACCCAACCAAGTGACATCGCAGTGAGCGTCGATGGCACGCAATTGAGTGGACGCGGCCAGCCCGGTTCGACCGTGACGGTGCGTGACGCCAACGGCAATCTGCTCGGCACGGCCGTTGTCGCGGCGGACGGCACGTTCAGCCTGCAACTGAGCAGTCCACAGAACAACGGCGAAACGCTTCAGATCAGTGCCAGCGACGCCGCTGGCAATACTTCCGCACCACTGAACTACGTGACGCCTGACACCCAAGGGCCGACGGCCGTCTCCGATCTCGCACTCGACGCTCAGGGGCAGACGCTCACCGGTAAGGGTGAGTTGGGTGCGTCAGTCACTGTGCGCGATCCGGCCGGCAACATCATCGGCACCGGCACGGTGGGTGCCGATGGCAATTTTACCGTTCCACTTTCCACACCACAGACCGATGCGCAACAGCTGCAAGTGATCCAGACCGACGCGGACGGCAATCCTTCGGCGCCGGTCAACGTGATAGCACCCGATCTGACCACACCGGTAGCCGTGACCGATGTAAGCATTTCCGCCAATGGCGCCGTGGTCTCCGGCGCGGGTCAGATCGGCGCCACCGTTACTGTCACTGACACCAACGGGACCGTGCTGGGAACAGCTTTGATCGGCAGCAACGGCCGGTTCGAAGTCACCTTGTCCTCGCCACAAACCAATGGCCAGAACCTCAGCGTCGTGCAGACCGATGGCTCGCCGTCGGGCTCGCCGGCAGTTCCAGTTGAAGCGCCGGATATCCAGGCCCCAACGGCTCCTTCGGATCTGACGCTGAATGCAGGTGGCACTGAACTGAGCGGCACCGGCGAACCCGGTGCCACCGTGTCGGTCAAGGATTCGGCCGGCAATGTGTTGGGCACCGCGATCGTCGACGGCAGCGGCGCCTTTACAGTGCCACTGAACAGCCCGCAGATCGAAGGCCAGCAACTGCAAGTCAGCCAATCGGATGGCGTGAACGTTTCCCCCAGCACACCATTGACGGCGACGGACACCACCGCGCCGCTGGCGCCGGACAATGTCGTGCTCGCCAGTAACGGCGTGACCTTGACCGGCACCGGGCAAGCGGGCAGCACCGTAACCGTCAGCGCGCCCGACGGCACGGTGCTTGGCACTACGGTGGTCGCCAGCGACGGCAGTTTCAGCGTCAACCTGAGCCCGGCTCAGCTCGACGGTCAGGTGTTGAGTGTGATCCAGACCGATGCGAGCGCCCTGCCCTCGCCGGCCACGCCGGTCACCGCACCGGACATCACCGCCCCACCTGCACCGAGCGGTCTGCTCATCGATCCGGCGGGTGCCACCGTCACCGGTACCACGCAACCCAATAACACGGTGCAGGTGCTGGATGCCGACGGCAACGTCATCGGCACCGCGACCGCTGACGGCACGGGCGCCTTCACGGTCAACCTCGACACGGCTCAGACCAATGGCGAAGCCTTGCAAGTCGTGGTGTCGGACGGCGCCAACAGTTCGCTTCCCGGCAGCGTCACCGCGCCGGACAGCACCCCGCCGGCAGCGGTCAGCGATCTCGCGCTCAACCCCGCCGGCACGCAAGTGTCGGGACTTGCCGAACCGGGCACGACGGTCACCGTCAGCATTGCCGGCGGTGGCGCTGTGCTGGGCACCGCGACGGCCGATGCGGATGGCCGCTTTGTCGTGACCCTCAGCCCACCGGCCGAGCCTGGCGGCAATCTGGAAGTCATCAGCACGGATGGCGGCGGCAATGATTCGCCCGTCGTGCCGCTGGCAGGACTGGACGGTAGCCAGGTCGCGACCCCGACCGATCTGGCCTTGAGTGCCGATGGTTTCACCCTGACTGGCGCCGGTACGCCCGGTTGCACCGTGACGGTGACCAGCAGCAGCGGCGCTGTGCTCGGCTCCGGGCTGATCAACAGCTTCGGCCGCTTCACCCTGTTGCTCAGTAGCAAACAGATCAATGCGCAAGTTCTCCAGGTGACGGCCACCAGTCCCGACGGTGACGTGTCGATTCCGGGCACGGTGACGGCGGTCGATGGCACGGCGCCGGATGCTGTGACCAATCTGGCGCTGAATACCAACGGCACAACACTCACTGGACGCGGAGAGGCCGGGGCGACGGTCACTGTCACCGACGCCACAGGTACCGTGCTCGGTACTGCACTGGTCGCCAGCAACGGCACGTTCAGCCTGACGCTGACGCCGGCACAACTTAATGGTCAGGCGCTTACTGCGATCCAGAGCGACGCCGCCGGCAACCTGTCGCAACCCGCCGGCATCATCGCTACCGATCTGCAACCTCCAGCAGCCGCGACTGGCGTCAGCATCAATGACGTCGGCACCGTGGTCAAAGGCCAAGGCGAAGCCGGCAGCACCGTGACCGTACGCGATGCCGCCGGCAATGTTCTGGCCACCGGCGTGGTCGATCAGAGCGGCAATTTCCAGGTCACCTTGCCCAATGCCCAGAACACCGGCGAAACCCTGCAGGTCACTCTGACCGACGCCAACGGCAACACTTCGACGTCCACTGGTGTGATCACCGTCGACGGCACCCCGCCCGCCGCTGTGCAAAACCCACTGATCAGCGCCGATGGCAGCACCCTCAGCGGCACGGGTGAAGCTGGCGCGACGGTCAATGTCACTACCGCCAACGGCACCTTGCTCGGCAGTGCCGTGGTTGGCGCGGACGGCTCGTTCAGCGTGACCCTGGCGCCAGCACCGAGCAATGGCGAGGCATTGGCGATCAGCCAGACCGACCCTGCCGGCAATGTCTCGCCGTCGACCAGTGTCAACGCACCCGATATCAGCCCGCCGGCGGCGCTGAACCAAGTCGCGGTGAATGCTGACGGCGTCACCGTCACTGGTCATGGCGAACCGGGCGCCACCGTTTCCGTGCGCAGCGCCGACGGCACCTTGCTTGGCACCGCGCAGGTCGGCAGTGGCGGCGCGTTCACGGTCACCCTCAACGCAGCACAACTGAATGCCGAAGTGCTGACCGTCACTCAGGAAGATCCGCCGGGCAATGTCTCGACGGCGGTTGAAGTGGTTGCGGTGGATCTGACTGCGCCGGCGATCCCGAGCGGCTTGACCTTGAATGCAGCAGGCGTGCAACTGGCCGGTAACGCCGAGGCCGGCAGTACGGTGACCGTACGCGACAGCCAGGGCAATCTTCTCGGCACCACCACGGCGGCCGCAAACGGCACTTTCCAGATTACCCTCAACAGTCCGCAAACCAATGGCCAGTCGCTGAACGTGACGGCCACCGATGCGGCAGGCAATCCGTCAGCCCCGGCAATCGTCAATGCGGTCGATAGCACGGCGCCGTTGGTGGCGAGCGATCTGGCGGTGAGCGCCAATGGTGCCACCCTGACCGGCATCGGCGAGGTCGGCGCCAGCGTGGAAGTTCGCGATGCCGGCGGTGTTTTGCTGGGTACTGCGACCGTTGCCAGCAATGGCAATTTCAGCGTCACGTTGTCCCCGGCGGCGGTGGCTGGATCGAATCTTTCCGTGGTGCAGATTGACGCTGCCGGCAATACCGGGCCGGCAAGTCCGGTCACCGCGCCGGGCAATCTGGCGGAAAGCGCACCGACCAATCTGGCCCTCAGCGCCGACGGCCTGACCCTGACCGGCTCGGCCACCGCCGGCAGCACTGTGAGCATTCGCAATGCCTCGGGCCTGTTGCTCGGCAGCGCGCTGGTGGCGGCCAATGGCACTTTCAGCGTCACCCTCAACGCCGCGCAACTCAACGGCGAACAGCTGTCTGCCGTGGCAACCTCGAGCACCGGCATTAATTCGTCGCCGACCGACTACACCGCTGCCGATATCGCCGCGCCAACACCGCTGAGTGAACTAAGCCTGGCACCGAATGGCACGGCCCTGACCGGGCGCGGTGAAGCCGGCGCCACCGTGACCGTGCTCGGCACCGGCGGAACGGTTCTCGGCAGCGCGGTGGTGGCGGCCAACGGCACATTCAGCGTCACCCTCAGCCCGGCACAAACCTCTGGCCAGACTTTGAGCCTGAGCCAGGCCGACGCCGCCGGCAACGAATCAAACAGCGTCAACCTGATCGCCCCGGATCTGATCGCGCCCAATGCGCCGGCGGCGCTGGTGGCAAGCGCTGACGGCACGTTGCTGTCGGGTACCGGTGAGGCCGGCACCACGGTCAACGTGTACAACGCCGCCGGAGCGCTGGTCGGGACAGGCACCGTGAGCATCGACGGCACGTTTGCGATCACCCTGACCACGCCGCAAGCCAATGGCCAGGCGCTGACCGTGTCGCTGACGGATGCGGCGGGCAATACCTCGGCAGCCACGCCGTTCACTTCGGTCGACAGCACACCGCCAGCGGCCGTTTCGCAACTGAGCATCGGCGGCGACGGCGCAAGCCTGACCGGGCGCGGCGAACCGGGCGCGCAGGTGCGCGTCATCGACAGCGACGGCAACGTGCTTGGCACCGCCGTGGTCAGCGCGACCGGTACCTTCACCCTGCCACTGAACCCTGCGTTGACCAACGCCGAAGTGATCACCGTGGTCCAGGCCGACGCAGCGGGCAACGACTCGCCGGCAGTGAACCTGACCACGCCGGACTTCACCCCGCCTGATCCACTGGACAACGTCGATATCAACTCGTCCGGCGCGCTGGTCATCGGTACCGGCGAACCCGGCGCGACCGTGACCGTGCGCGATGCCAACGGCACTTTGCTCGGCACAAGTGTGGTACTCGGCGACGGCACCTTCAGCGTCACCCTCAATCCGCCGCAGATCAACGAACAGATCCTCAGCGTGCAGCAGGCCGATCCACCCGGCAACGTCAGCGCGCCGGTGTCGATCACCGCACCGGATCTGACCCCGCCAGCGACGCCGGCCGATCTGCAACTGAATGCCGATGGCGACACCCTCACCGGGACCGGCGAAGTCGGCGCCATTGTCCGCGTGACATCCGCAGACGGTACCGAGCTGGGCACCGGCACCGTGGGCAGCGATGGCCGTTTCCAGATCACCGTGACTCCGGTGCAAACCAATGGCCAAGCGCTGTTCGTGGTGTTGGCGGATGCAGCCGGCAATGCCTCGCCTGCCGGCACGCTGAGCGCACCGGACAGCACGCCTCCTGCAGCACTGACCGATGTCGAGATCAACGCCAGCGGCAGCCTCATCACTGGCTCCGGTGCGGCTGGCTCGCAAGTGGTCGTCACCAACGCGGTGGGCACCATCGTCGGCACCGGCACCGTCGCGGCCGATGGCAGTTTCAGCGTCATCCTCGATCAGCCTCTGCTCAACGGTGAAGCCTTGTCGGTGATCCAGCGCGATGCGGCGGGCAACCCTTCGCCGATCGTGCCCGTCACTGCGCCGGACATCACCCTGCCCGCTGCGCCCACCGGCCTCGTGCTCGCGCCCGACGGCGTGACATTGACCGGTACCGGTGAAGCCGGCGCCACGGTGCGCGTGCTCAGTGCGACTGGCACGGTACTGGGCTCGGCAACCGTGACCGGCAATGGCTCGTTCAGCGTGACCCTCAACCCGCCGCAAGTGAACGGTGAGTTGTTGAGCGTCAATCAGACCGATCTGGCATCCAACACATCGCCGACAGCGCCCGTGCAAGCGGGCGATATCACCGATCCACTGGAGGTGGCCGACCTCAACGTCAGCCAGGACGGCTTGACCGTCACCGGTACCGGCGAGCCCGGCGCAACCGTCACCGTGCTCGACGGCGCGGTGGTGCTCGGCACAGCGACGGTGGCGGCAGATGGCAGCTTCAGCGTCACGTTGTCGGCTGCGCAACTCGATGGCCGCGCACTGTCGGTCGTGCAGGCCGACGCACAAACCAACCAGTCCGAGCCCGTTCTGGTCGACGCGCCGGACAGCACTGCACCGATCGCACCAACGGTGACATCGCTGACCGGCGCCGGCACCTTGCTCGCCGGGACCGCCGAAGCCGGCAGCACCGTGACTGTGCTGTCCGCCACCGGCACCGTGCTCGGCACAGCGGTGGCATTGAGCGACGGCACCTACACAGTCACGCTGAATCCGGCTCAGGCCAATGGTCAGTTGTTGTCGGTGATCGCGACGGACGAGGCGCAAAACGCATCGCCAGTGCTGCTCTACCCGGCGGCAGATACCACGGCTCCGGATGCCGTCACCGGTCTGACCATCAGCGGCGATCTGAGCCAACTCGCCGGTCGTGGCGAAGCCGGCGCGAGTGTCGAAGTGACCGATGCGCTGGGCAATGTTGTCGGCAGCGGCACGGTCGCGGCCAACGGTACATTCCTGATCGATCTGGCCCCGGGCATCACCACCGGCCAGGTGCTGACAGTGAATCAAACAGACGTCGCGACTAATGTGTCCGCAGACGCCGACCTGACTGTTCCGGCAGTGCCAGCGCCGGCTGCGCCGGACAATCTTGTGCTGACAGCCGACGGCGTGACGCTGACCGGCACGGCGGCGATCGGCACCATCATCAATGTCTACGCGCCGGACAACAGCCTGATCGGCACCGGCGTCACCGGCGCGGATGGCACGTTCAGCGTGGTGCTGACGCCTGCGCAAACCAACGGCCAAAGCCTCGAAGTCACCGCCAACACTGCGTTGGGTGGCGCCTCGCTGCCGACTGAAATCACCGCAGGCGACACCTCGGCGCCGGCGCCACTCAGCGATCTGGCGGTCAATGCCAGCGGCACACTGGTCACCGGTCGCGGCGAAGTCGGCGCGTCGGTGACCATCACCGGCGCGGGCGGCGTGGTGTTGGGCAATGCGACGGTCGGCGCCAATGGCACCTTCAGCGCGCAGCTCAATACGCCGCAGGTCAACGGTCAGGTGCTTAATGCGACACAGACCGATGCGTCCAATAACACCTCATCCGGGCTTAACGTAACTGCGCCCGACATCACCCCTCCGGCGGCTCCGACGGCTCTCGTACTCAGCGGCGCCGGTCTGGTCCTCGGCGGGCTCGGTGAAGCCGGCGCCACCGTTACCGTTCGCGGTGTCGGTGGCGCGGTGCTGGGCACGGCGACGGTGGCGGGCAATGGCTCGTTCTCGGTGACCTTGTCATCGGCGCAACTCAACGGCCAGCAACTGAGCGTCACGCAGAGCGATGCGGCGGGCAACGTTTCGCCGGTTACCAATCTCAGCGTCGGCGATACCACCGCGCCGGCGCCGCTGAGCAATGTCAGCCTGAACGGCACCGGCCTAGCCGTCAGCGGCACGGGTGAAGCCGGCGCGACCGTCAGCGTGACCAACGCAGCCGGTACCGTCCTCGGCACCGCCGTGGTCAATGCTGGGGGCACCTTCACCGTGCAACTGTCCAGCGCGCAACTGAACGGCCAACAGCTCAACGTCCAACAGGCCGACCCGACGGGCAATCTGTCGCAGGTCTTCAATCTGACGGCCCCTGACGTGCAGGCGCCGATTGCAGCCAGCGGTCTGACGCTCGCTGCCAACGGTCTGACTTTGAGCGGTACGGGCGAAGCCGGTGCGACGGTCAACGTCTACGGCCCGGGCGGCGCGCTGATTGGCACCGCCACCGTAGGCAGTGGCGGCACGTTCAGCTTCAACCTGAACACCGCGCAACTCGACGGGCAGCTGTTGACCGTGCGTCTGGTCGACCCGGCCGGCAATCTGTCGCCCAACGCCAGCCTGACAGCGCCGGACATTACCGCGCCCGGCGCGCCGACCGGCGTCAGCGTCAATGGCAGCGGCACCGTGCTCACTGGCGTCGGCGTGCCCGGTTCGACCATCAGCGTGCGAGGCGTCGGCGGCGTGGTGCTCGGCACCGCCACCGTCGCCGCTAACGGCAGTTTCTCCGTGGCACTGGCCTCGGCGCAGATCAACAGCCAGGCACTCAGCGTCACCCAGGCCGATCCGAGTGGCAACGTATCGGCTGCGGCGACCGCGACGGCGCCAGACCTGACGCCTCCAGCGGCGGCCACCGCGCTGCTGGTCGGTGCCGATGGCCTCACTGTCACCGGTACCGGTGAAGCCGGCGCAACCGTGACCATCAAGTCGGCCAGCGGCAGCGTTCTGGGCACCGCTACGGTTAACAACCTCGGCGTGTTTACCGTCACCCTGAGCAGTGCGCAGATCAACGGTGAAAACCTCACCGTCAACCTCAGCGACGCACGCGGCAACGTTTCGGTGGCCGCCAACGTCATTGCGCCGGACGTCGACGTCAACGCGCCAGTGATCGCCAGCGATAACCTCGCCGTCGGCACCGTCACGCTGGCCCCGGTCACCGCCTCGCAGACCTTCAACGACTCGTTCACCACGCTGCTGGCCGGATTCTCGAAAACCTTCACTTTCACCGTCGCTGGCGGCACGCGTCTTGATCCGACCCTGACGCTGACCACCAGCAGCCTGATTTCGCTGATCGATGGCGTGGTCTACACCCTGCAAGTGAAGGATGCCAGCGGCAACTGGGTCACTCTGGATGTCAACGGCAGCGGCGGCCTGCTCGACCTGATCGCGCTCGCCGGCCAAGGCGTGCGGGTCGACATCGGTAACCTGCTGTCGGGCGATTATCGACTGACGGTTTCGAGCACCGGTATAGGCGTGCTGACCACGGTCAATACCCAGCTGCAACTGGATGTCAGCAGCCTGACCCAGTTCAACGGCATTGCCGGGCCAGCGGTGACTGGCAACGTCATCACCAACGTCGGCGTCGATGGCACGGCCGATCAGACCGGCCCGGACAACGGCGCGCAGTTGCAGATATTCAAGAATGGCGCCTGGGTCAGCGCCGGTGCCGGCACCACGGTGCAAGGGTTGTACGGCACGCTGACCATCGACGCCAACGGCAACTACAGCTACAAACCGAACGGCAGTGTCGGCAGCGTCGGCAAAGTCGACGTGTTCAACTACCAACTGGTGCACCCGAACGGCTTGAGTGACACCGCCAATCTGTACGTGCGCATCGACAGCCCGCAAGCCAGCGAAGTGTGGAATGACGCCAACCTCGGCAGCCCGGCACTGGTGGTTGATGCCACAGCGGACATCGCCTCGACTGACGTCACCTTGATCAACCGCGAAGTCACCACCAACTCAGCCCTCGGCACGTTCAATGTGCTGCTGGGCGGCGGCAGCGGTAACTACAACACGGTGGTCGCGGCCGATACCGTCAGTGACCTGACCGTGGTGGTCAATTCGAGCAACCTGTTGGCGCTGCTCGGTTCGATGACGGTGGGCCTGTACAAGCTCAACACGGCGACCAACCAGTACGTGCTGGTCAAGAGTTACGGCGGCAACGTCTTGGTCAATCTCGGCGGCGGCAACTACGGGATCAAGTTCGACGACCAGACCGCCGGCAGTTATCAGGTGCGGGTGGCAGTGGGCGGCCTCGGACTGCTGACCAGCGTCAACACCAGCCTGATCAACGTCGCGACCTACAACAATCAGTTCGTGGTCGGCAGCTACACGCCGGTATCGGGCAATCTGCTCACCGACACCGCTGGCGGCGGCGCCGATGTGTTGGGCTCGGTCTACACCTTGCTCAGCGTGCTGGTCGCCGGCAGTTACGTTGCGCCGGGTTACAACGGCGTCTCGCTGGTCGGTAACTACGGCACCCTGGTGGTCCAGGCCAACGGCAACTACACCTACACGCTCAAGGCCGGCCTGACCGATGCGGTGATCGGCCAGGAAGACACCTTCACTTACCAACTCACCCACCCCAACGGCACCGTGGATACTGCGACGCTGACCATCGACCTGAACAATGCCGGCGCATTCGCCAGCACCGCGTTCTCGGCACTGGCCAGCGATGACCTCGGTCTCGCCCATGCCACTGGCAGTGACCTGATCCAGGGCACCGAGGGCAACGACACCCTCGACGGCTCGCACGGTGGCGCCGTGACCCTGCAAGGTGGCGGTGGCGACGACACGCTGATCATCGCCGATCAGCAATTCACCTCGGTGGACGGCGGCAGCGGCACCGACACCCTGCTCTGGGCCGGTGGTGATGTGTCGATCAACCTCGGCGATCTGCAGAGCAAGATCCACAACGTCGAAATCCTTGACCTCAATCACTCGAGTGCGGTTGCGCTGACACTGAATCTCAGCGATCTGCTGGCGATTACCTCTTCGGACAACAACACCCTGCTGATCAAGGGTGACGACAGGGACAGCGTGCACATGACCGATGGCTGGGTCGCCGATGGCACGCAACAGGCCGACGGCATCGACTATGTTCAATACACGGCACAGGAGGATCCGAGCCACCACTTGTGGGTACAGAACGGCATTCAAGTGGTTTGAAACAAGACATCGAACGTTGGTCTCTCAACAGTAAGGGAAGTCTGTGGAGTCAGTTTTTCGCCAGAAATGGCCGGTGGTCCTGTTGACCATCGGCCTCTACCCCGCTTTCACCGTCGGCATTCGCGCCGACGACAACCTTGACAGCAGCTTGCGCAGCATCAGCCCGTCGCAACTGCAACAACCGGCAGGCAATGAAAGCCGTCAGCGCCCTGCCCCTGCTCTGAAAGCGTCCGCCGATGCGGACGCGTTGGGGCTAGAACAAGCGGTCAGGCTGGCCGTGGACTGGCACCCACGCATCGGCGAAGCCATCGGCACCCTGTTCCAGCAAGGCGAAGGGGTCAACGTCGCCGAATCCGGCTATTACCCGCAGGTCACCGGCGGCATCAAGGGTGGCTACACCAGCGGTTACGGCAGCGATGCCGGCAGCCAATCGGTGAACATTTCCCTCAAGCAGATGCTGTATGACTTCGGCAAGGTTTCCAGCTCGGTCGACGCCGCCCGCGCCCGGGTGGCGCGCAGTCAGGCGGGGATTCTGCTGGCGATTGACGACATCGCCCGCGACACCGCCAGGGCCTACATCGAGGTGCAGCGTTATCAGCGTCTGCTCGAGGTTGCCCGCGAGCAGATTCAGGGCATCGGTGGCATCGTCGACCTGGCCAAGCAACGCAGCGACATGGGCGCCAGCACCCGCTCCGATATGGTTCAGGCGCAGTCCCGGGCCGAAGGCGCGACGGCGACGTTGCAGGAATTCAAGGCGCAATACGCACGCTGGCAAGCGACCCTGACCAGTCTGCTCGGACGGCGCACGCCGCCGGCGGTCAGCGCCGCCGCCGCGCCGACACTGACTCAGGCCTGTGACGCGTCGAAGATTTCCGACACCCTGCCCGCCGTTCTCCAAGCCGCCGCGCAACGCACCCAGGCCCAGGCCGAGCTGGCCCAGGCCAAAGCCGAGGCCTACCCGACCCTGTCGCTGCAACCGTCGGTCAACCAATACCTGGACGACCACTACGACGATCAGAACTCGCGCGCTGATCGCACCCAGGCGGGGATCTTTCTCAACCTCGAAGTGCCGATCTATCAGGGCGGCGCGATCAGTGCGCGCAGCCGCGCCGCCGGGCATGCGCTGACCGCAGCGGATTCGGCCGAAGACTTCGCCCGTCTGCAAGCGCGCCAGGGTCTGGCCGAAGCCCAGGCGCAAACCTCGGGTCTGAACCGGCGGCTGCGCTCGCTGGAATTTCGCCAGACCAGCATCACCGAGGCGCGCATGTTGTATGGCCGCCAGTACCTGGAACTGGGCACGCGACCGCTGCTCGACCTGCTTAACGCCGAGCAGGAAATCCATCAGTCGCGCTTCGATCTGGTCAACACCCAGGCTGATCTGCAACGCCTGCAGATCGACTGCTTCTACAACAGCGGTGCGATTCGCCGGGTCTTCGGCATCGACCACAGCGCCATCCAGAATGTCGAGATCCTGCCATGACCGATGCCAGCATCACTGTTCCCGAACCCGCTGCTGCCGAAACTCGCGAAGATTATTCGCCATGGCTGGAAGCGGTGTTGAAGGTCGCCCGCCACTACCGACTCGACGTCTCGCCGGAAAGCGTGCGCCTGGCCTCCGTGCACCGCGAAGGCCGCGTCGAAGAAGTGGTTCGGCACATGGCGCGTCAGGCCGGTTTGAGCGTGAAATTCGCGGTATTCGACAACAAGAGCCTGAGCCGCTGGCGCACGCCGCTGGTGGTGCAACTGCGCGACGGTCAGGTCGGCGTGCTCGAAAGCATCGGCGAAACCGGCGAGCTGGGCATCTGCTTCAGTGGCGATCAAGGTTTGCAGAGTCGCATGGAGGCTGGCGCGCTCGCCGAGCAGGCATTGCGCACGGTGATTCTGCGTCCGACGCAACCGGTGGCCGACGTGCGCACCAACGATTACATCAAGCCCTACGACGAGCACTGGTTCCGCCGCATCGTCCTCACCGATCTGCGGCCTTACAGCCAAGTGATGATCGCCTCGCTGGTGGCCAACCTGCTGGGCATGGCCGGGGTACTGTTTTCCATGCAGGTGTACGACCGGGTGATTCCGGCCGAGTCGCTGCCGACCCTGTACGTGTTGTTCGGCGGGGTGATGCTGGCGCTGCTGTTCGATTTCGTCATGCGCATTCTGCGTCTGCGCATCACCGATGTGCTGGGCAAACGCGCCGACTTGCGCGTCTCCGATCTGGTCTTTGGCCACGCCTTGCGTCTGCGCAATTCCGCACGGCCGAAATCCACCGGTTCGTTCATTTCGCAGTTGCGCGAGCTGGAGCAGATCCGCGACCTGATCACCTCCAGCACCGCCACGGCACTGGCGGACATGCCGTTTTTTCTGCTGTTTCTGCTGGTGTTCTATTTGATCGGCGGGCCACTGGTGCTGATCCCGTTAGTAGCGCTGGTGTTCATGTTGCTGCCCGGGATCATCGCGCAACCGCGTCTGGCGCGACTGGCCAATGCCTCGATGCGTGAAGCGGCGCTGCGCAACGCCATGCTGGTGGAAAGTATTCAGGGCCTCGACGACATCAAGGCATTGCAGGCCGAGCAGCGTTTCCAGCAACAGTGGAATCAGTACAACGCCGCCTCGGCGGACAGCAGCCTGCGCCTGCGCACCTTGACCAACAGCCTGGTGGCGTGGACGCAGAATGTGCAAGGCGGAGTGTTCGCGGTGGTCATTGTGTTCGGCGCGCCAATGGTGATTGCCGGCGACCTGACCACCGGCAGTCTGGTCGCGGCGTCGATTCTGTCGTCGCGGATGATGGGGCCGATGGCGCAACTGACTCACGTATTAACGCGATGGCAGCAGGCCAAGGTCGCGCTCGAAGGCTTGAACCGGATCATGCAGATGCCGGTGGATCATCCCGAAGGCAGTCAGCGCGTGCACCTGCCGGCGATTCGCGGCGACTACCGCCTGCGTCAGGCCAGTTTTCGCTACAGCGAGGAATCGACCCCGGCGCTCAACAACATCGACCTGAGCATTCGCCCCGGCGAGCGCATCGCCCTGCTCGGCCGCAACGGCGCCGGCAAGTCGACGTTGTTGCAAGCGCTGGGCGGCGCGATGGATCTGAGCAGCGGTGAAACCACCCTGGACGGCATCGCCCTGGCACATCTGGATCCGGCCGACCTGCGCCGCGACGTCGGCCTGCTGTCGCAACAGGCGCGACTGTTTCATGGCACCTTGCGCGACAACATCACCCTCGGCGCCGGTCAGGCCAGCGATCAGGAAATCATCGCCGCGCTGACCGTTACCGGTGCGCTGGACTTTGTTCGGCAGCTGCCCAAAGGCATGGATCACCTGGTGCTTGAGGGCGGCCTGGGTTTGTCCGGAGGTCAGCGTCAAAGCCTGTTGCTTTCACGCTTGTTGATCCGTCAGCCACAAGTGCTGTTGCTCGACGAACCGACGGCCGCGCTCGATGACGTCACCGAGCGTCTGCTGCTGGAAAAACTCGCGACCTGGACCCAGGGCCGAACGCTGGTGGTCGCCACGCATCGGGTCAGCGTGTTGCAACTGGTCGAGCGGATCATCGTCCTCGACAACGGGCGTATCGTCATTGACGACCACCGCGACGCGGCATTGGCGCGGCTGCGCGCACCGGGCAAAGGAGTGGCGGTATGAAGCCGATGATGACCGATGTGCCTGACCCGATGTCCTACCTCGACGGCCGTGATGAGCGCGCACTTGCCGGTGGCGCAAAGGTGATCTGGGGTTGCGCGCTGATGCTCGCCTGCTTCATTGCCTGGGCCGCGTGGTTCGAGATCGTCGAGGTCTCGACCGGCACCGGCAAAGTGGTGCCGAGCTCGCGCGAGCAGGTGATTCAGTCGATGGAGGGCGGCATTCTTGAGCAGCTCAATGTCAGCGAAGGTGCTTTGGTCGAGCGCGGCCAGATCCTCGCGCAACTGGACCCGGTGAAGAACCAGTCCAACGTCGGCGAAAGCGCGGCCAAGTACCGCGCGGCGCTGGCCAGCGTCAACCGCTTGCAGGCCGAAGTCAGCGAAAAGCCGCTGACCTTCGATGCATCGCTGCAGGAATTTCCCGATCTGATCCGCGCCGAAACCGAGCTCTATCAGACCCGGCGCAAAGGTCTGGCGGAAACCCTCGACGGTATTCAGAGCTCGCTGAAACTGGTGCGCAGCGAACTGGCGATCACTGAAAACCTGGCGAAGATCGGCGCCTCGAGTCGGGTTGAAGTGCTGCGACTGACCCGTCAACGCTCGGAGCTGGAATTGAAGGCCACCGAAGCCCGCTCCGATTACATGGTCCGCGCCCGCGAAGACCTGGCCAAGGCCAACGCTGAAGCGCAGATGCTCGAAGCGGTGATCCGTGGGCGCACCGATTCACTGTCGCGCCTGACCCTGCGCTCGCCGGTGCGCGGCATCGTCAAGGACATCGAGGTCAGCACGATTGGCGGCGTCATTGCGCCCAACGGCCAGGTCATGCAGATCGTGCCGCTCGATGAACAACTGCTGATCGAGACGCGCATCTCGCCGCGCGACATCGCCTTCATTCACCCGGGCCAGGCGGCGAAAGTGAAAATTACCGCCTATGACTATTCGATCTACGGCAGCCTCGACGGCGAGGTGGTGACGATCTCGCCGGACACCATCCAGGACGAAGCCAAGCCGGAAATCTTCTACTACCGCGTGTTCATCCGTACCGCTTCGGATGAACTGCGCAACAAGGCCGGCAAACGCTTCGCCATCGTGCCCGGGATGATCGCCACGGTGGACATCCGTACCGGCGAAAAAACCGTGCTCGACTACCTCATCAAACCACTCAACCGCGCCCGCGAAGCGTTGCGCGAACGCTGATCAGCGGCTGGCCAGTTTGGTCGCTGGTGGCGTCGTTGGAGTGATGCTGGCCTGATAGCGCGACCACTCGCGATTGATCTCCGCGTACGGCAGGAAAATGCTCACGCGCGGTTGATCGAGCAGGTCCTTGCGCTTGAGGCGGCTGACGTCGTCACGGGTGAGGAACGCCACGTTGATGCCAACCACTTTGCCATCGGCGGAAAACACCGGCCCTCCGGACATGCCTTTGGCCAGCGCGCCATTATGGGTGCCGTAAAGCACATTGCCCTCTTTGACGTCGAGGCGAACCATGGCCGGCAACGCCTGGCCGGTGCCCTTGACCGACATGTACAGCGAATTGAACCCCACCGAAGTCAGCTCCTCGCCCGGCTTGTAGCCGCGCCACGCCGGCACGCTATTGGCCTTGTGGCGGAAGAACTGCACGTCTGCCTGCCCCTGGAAAACCGTGCCCGACAAGTAAGGAATGTGCTTCACCGTCACGGCGAAGTCTTCATTCCATTGCACAGCCGAACCCATCAGCACGTAAGGCAAAGGCGCGCCGGAGTGGACGACAAAGGCTTGGTCTAAAACAGGATCCTGAACAAAAGCGACTGGCATTCCATTGCACCCGCTGAGCAGCAACGACGCTGCAACAAGTGACTTGAGGGGGCGCATTTTCGGTACATCTTGAAGTGAGGAAAGGTGGCTGCAATATGTCATTGCGCCATCACTTCTAACAATAGCGTGAGCCTACCGCTTGTCGGCATGCGATATAGTGAGTTAATGATTGGATCCAAGCAATTTCCCGGCAATACGCGCAATCAACAGCGAATGAACGCAAATGATCGCGATTGTCTTCAACCAGGTCGAGTGATCCCATGCTGACGAAGCTTGCGGTACAGGGTATTGCGGCTAATCCCCAGACGACGGGCAACTCGCGCGACATGCCAGTGTTCAGCTTCGATCATGCTGAGCAGAGTTTGCCGTTCGGATACGCCCAATGGATCGTCAACAGGTTGGTCGTCACTTGCGGGCAGTAACTCGTGCACGTCCTCCAGCGTGACCCGGCCTTCCACTGCCAACGCCACCAACGTCCGCAAACAGGTGCGCAGTTGCCGGACATTGCCCGGCCAGGGCTGCGCCAGCAAGCGCTCTCGAACTCCCGCTTGCAGCCGCACAGTGGCGCCCGCCGCTTCTTCGCGCAGCAGCAGGTCGAGCAGACGGCCCTTGTCGGAACGCTCGCGCAGCGGCGGCAGTTCCACGGCGAAACCGCCAATGCGATAGAACAGGTCCTCGCGCAGGCGTCCGTCGGCCACGCAGGCTGGCAGATTCTGGTGACTGGCGCTGATCAGGCGTACATCAAGCGGTCGCGGCGTTGCGCTGCCCAGCGGCACGACCTGGCGCTCTTCGAGTACGCGCAGCAGACGGGTCTGTAGCGCGAGGGGCATGTCGCCGATTTCGTCGAGAAACAGAATGCCGCCATGGGCCTGCTCAAGCTTGCCGACCATGCCGTCCTTGCGCGCGCCGGTGAAGCTGCCGCCGCGATAGCCGAACAGCTCGCTTTCAATCAGCGTCTCGGGGATCGCCGCGCAGTTGATCGCGACAAACGGCTGGCCGGCGCGGGAACTGGCGCGATGCAGCGCTGCCGCAAAGGCCTCCTTGCCGGTGCCGGTTTCACCTTGCAGAAACACCGGCACGTCACGCTCCAGTACACGCAACGCGCGAGCGAATCCGCGTTGCAGGCGCGGGTCTTCCAGGCACACGCGCTCATCCTTGATTGGCGGGACAGGCGCAAGGGTCAACGGCGCGGAGCGGATCGGTTCGCGCAACTGGCCGTAGAACAAGCGCCCGTCGGCCAAGCGCATCGGCCAGCAGACGTGCGCCTGAGCACTGGCCTGATCGAGCAACTGCTCCATCGGCGTTTCCAGCAACATGGTCAACGACTGCCCGACCATTTGCTCGCGGCTCAGGCCCAACAGATCCAGCGCCGCCGCATTCACCGAACAGATCCGCGCACTCTCGTCGAAGCTGAGCAGGCCTTCACCCAGCAGCCCGACAAACCCGGCGTCGGGATGAAACCGCAGCAAATAGCGCTGCGGATCGTGGCCAAGGAAAAAACAGCTCTCGATCAACCTGGCCGACAGATTGGTCAGGGCCATGGCCTTGAAGCGTTGCTCAAGGCTGCTTTCCTCGCGCACGGAGGAAAGGTTGAGCACCGCGAGCAACCCACCGCTGGCGTCGAATATCGGGCTGGCCGAACAGGTCAGGCCGACGTGCTGGCCACGGAAATGCTCGTCGCGGCGAATGGTCACGTGCTGGCGCTCGACCAGGCAGGTGCCGACACCGTTGGTCCCCTCATGCTCCTCGCTCCAGACCGAGCCGAGCCACAGCCCGGAGCGCTGGAACTCGCCGCGTTCGGCTTCGTTGAACACGCTGTCGATCGCCACGCCGCGCGCATCGGTGAGCAGCACGACATGGCCGTCACGTCCCAGTTGCCGATGCAGGCTGTTCATCTGCCAATGCGCAACGGAGATGATGTGTTCCAACGGCGCACGGTGTTCGCGCAAACGTGCCTGTTCAAGCACATCCGGCGCGCGGCGGCTGGCCGGATCGAGCTGGTATTGATCCAGGCAGCGCCGCCACGAACGGGTGATCGCCAGGTCTGCCGCCGCGCTGTGGCTGGCAACAGAGCCCTGCACGGCTTGCAGTACCTGGCGCGCGTGGGCGTTGATCGAGGCCGGTTTCATTGTTGTTGTTCTCCGCTTCGGTGAAGACACGGGTGTGTCCGCAGCTTAGATGAAAAGCTCGTTGCGGGGGAATTTCGCGCCGAGTGACACAGTGTCATCCGCGATTCTCGAATTTGTGACATTTCGCCTGCGCCAAGCCTTGTCGGCCTTTGCATCAAACGCTCTGGCCCGCGCCTTTCAATGAGATGGCCCAAGCCTTGCTCTGATGCCATGGCTTACCAAAACAACAAGATCGGGAGTGGCCCCATGAACATCGCTATTGAAACCCCTTTGCAATCGCCAACAGCGCAACTTGCGGCCTGGGTCGAACGCCTCGGCGAACGTCTGGCGCAACGAGATGTGGACGGCACGCTGGAGTTGTTTGCCGAAGAATGCCACTGGCGTGACTTGCTGCTGTTCAGCTGGAACCTCGTCACCCTGGAAGGCAAACCGGCGATTCGCGACATGCTCGAAACACGCCTTGAGCAGACCCGGCCCGAACGCTGGCAACTCGAAGGTGAAGCCACGCTCACCGATGGCGTGCTTGAAGGCTGGATGAGCCTGGAAACCGACACCGCACGTGGCAAAGGCTACGTGCGCCTGAAGGACGGTCTGTGCTGGACTTTGTTGACCACCATGCGCGAGCTCAAGGGTTTCGAAGAACCCAGCGGCCGCCGCCGGCCGATGGGCGCGAGCCACGGCCATGCCCACGCTGACAAGCGCAACTGGCTGGAGCGCCGCCGCGATGAAGAAGCGGCGCTGGGCATTACCACGCAACCGTACTGCCTGATCGTCGGCGGCGGTCAGGGCGGGCTCGGCCTCGGCGCAAGGCTCAAACGCATGGGCGTACCGACGCTGATCATCGACAAAGCCGAACGCCCCGGCGATCAATGGCGCGGCCGCTACAAGTCACTGTGCCTGCACGACCCGGTCTGGTACGACCACATGCCCTACCTGCCCTTCCCCGACCACTGGCCGGTGTTCACCCCAAAAGACCAGATCGGCGACTGGCTGGAGATGTACACCAAGGTCATGGAACTCAACTACTGGCCGCGCACTGAATGCCTCGGCGCTACGTTTGACGAAGAGACTGGCCGCTGGACCGTGGAGGTCCTGCGCAACGGCGAGCCCGTCACCCTGCAACCGACGCAACTGATCCTCGCCACCGGCATGTCTGGCGTACCGAATGTGCCGGTGTATCCAGGCGCCGAAAACTTTCAGGGCCAGCAACATCACTCCAGCCGTCACCCCGGCGGCGATGCGTGGAAAGGCAAGCGCGCAGTGGTCATCGGCGCGAACAATTCAGCCCACGACATCTGCGCCGATCTGGTGGAAAACGGCGCCGAGGTGACCATGGTGCAACGTTCGAGCACGCACATCGTGCGTTCAGACAGCCTGATGGAACTGGTTTTCGGCGGGCTTTATTCCGAAGAGGCGCTCGAGTCGGGGCTGACCACGGACAAGGCCGACCTGCTGTTCGCCTCGATTCCGTACAAGGTCATGCCACAGTTTCATCGGCCGATCTTCGACGCGATCAAGGAGCGCGACAAGGACTTCTATGAACGCCTGAACCGGGCGGGTTTCATGCTCGATTTCGGCGATGACGAATCGGGTTTGTTCATGAAATACGTACGCCGTGGCTCGGGTTACTACATCGACGTCGGCGCCTCGGAACTGATCGCCAACGGCACGATCAAGCTCAAGAGCGCGCCGGGCCTCGGTGTCGAACGCATCGAAGCGGATGCGGTGGTGCTCACCGATGGCAGCCGCTTGCCGGCCGATCTCATCGTTTATGCGACGGGTTATGGCTCGATGAACGGCTGGGCCGCGAAGCTGATTTCTCAGCAAGTCGCCGACAAGGTCGGGCGCTGCTGGGGCCTGGGTTCCGGCACCACCAACGACCCCGGCCCGTATGAAGGTGAACTGCGCAACATGTGGAAGCCGACCCAGCAGCAGAACCTCTGGTTCCACGGCGGCAACCTGCATCAGTCACGGCACTATTCGCTGTATCTGGCGTTGCAGTTGAAGGCCCGTTTCGAAGGCCTCGACACCGATGTCTATCGCCTTGCACAGCGGCATCATCTGGGCTGATTCCTCAAGTGGTCGTTCGTCGGTGCGCAGGCCAAGCGCACCGGCGAACTGGAAAGTGCGTGCTAGGGTGTGTAGCCCAAGCACGTTTCAATCCAGGAAAAATGAGGAGGATTCATGCCACTTCATCCCATTCTGTTCATGGGCGGCTCCGGCGCCATCGGCCACCAGACGGCTCGCGCATTGCGCGCAGCGCATCCCGACGTCCCCTTGCTGATCGGCGGACGCGACCTCGCCAAGGCTCAGCAAACCGCCGAGCAAATCGGCAATGCCCAGGGTGTGGTCATCGATGCTCGCGCAGATGATCTGGGGCTGGGTGATCGCCCGGTCAGCGCCATCGCCTTGTTCTACATGGACCATGCCCTCGCCGGGCTACGCTTTGCGCAAAAGCGCAAGGTGCCGCACCTGAGCATCTCTTCCGGCGTGTTCGAAATCGCCCCGCAGATCGCCAGTTTCATCCACTCGCCCGACGCGTCGCCCATTGTCCTCGGCTATGAATGGATGGTCGGTGCCACGACCGTGGCAACGCTGCACCTCACCAAGGCGTTCGCCCGCGTAGATGACATCCGCATTCATGCACTGGTCGACGAACAGGACGGCGGCGGCCCGACCGTCGCCGTCGATTTCGAACACCTGAACAAAATGCTGCCCGCCGCGCTGACCCGCCGCGACGGCAAATTCATCTGGCGCGAAGGCGACGGCGCCAAGGTCAGCTTCCGCGCCGTCGACGGCACAATCATGCAGGGCGCCGGTTTTTCCTCCATCGACGTCACCGGCCTGGCCGCCGCCACCGACGCCCCGAACGTCGAGTTCAACCTCGCCAGCGGCATCAGCTCGACCCGGCGTCAGGGTCTGCCGATGTCGACGGAAATACTCATTGAACTTGAAGGCACGGATCACGATGGCCAGCCATTGCGTACACGCCACGCCGTGGTTCACCAATCAGGCGCAGCAGCGTTGACCGGGCTCAGTGTGGCCATGCTGCTGGAGCGACTGGTTGGGCTGGATGGGCAGCCATCCGTGAAGCCGGGTCTGTATTTTCCCTATCAGTTGCTGGAGGCGCAGGTGTTTTTGCAGCGGTTGAGAGAGGACGGTGGGGAGTTGATCGAACTACTTGAGTGAGACCGCGCACAGGTCGCTCGACACTTGAACTGCTCGTTTGAGAGAGTACCGGTCCTGCCCGCCACTGCTCGCAAGGATTGATTGCCATGGATCGCATCCCCACGCTTTACACCCACCGCCTGATCCTCACCCCGCTGCAACTGAGTGATGCAGCGGCGGTGCAACAATTGTTTCCGCAATGGGAGGTCGTGCGCTATCTCGACAGCCGCGTTCCGTGGCCGTATCCGGACGACGGCGCGCTTGTTTACGTCCGCGATGTCGCGCTGCCCGCGATGGCTGCCGCAAAGGAATGGCACTGGATGATCCGCACCCGCGTTCAGCCCGAGAGCTGCATCGGCAGTATCAGCCTGTTTGATCAACCGGGTAACCATCGAGGCTTCTGGCTCGCCCCTCAGTTTCAGGGCAACGGCTACATGCGCGAGGCCTGCAAGGTGATCAATGCCTTCTGGTTCGACACCTTGATGCGCCCATTGATGCAGGTGCCCAAGGCCGCCGCCAACCACGCCTCGCGCAAGATTTCCGAAGATGAAGGCATGCGGATGGTTGAAACACGGGACGGCCAGTTTGTGGCGGGGCCGATGCCTGTGGAGGTGTGGGAGATCACGCGCAGCGAATGGCTTGCCGAAGAAACAAACCGGTCAATTGATTGTTAGAGCCGATCAAGTGCTCAATCTTGCGTATATGCTGCTGTCTGCAAAATCAGGACAAGTACTCCCCAAACGTTCGAGACAGTAGAAATGATCTCCGATCCAGGAACACCAACGCTTGATCAACTGAAAGTATTTCTGACGGTTGTAGAAGTGGGCAGTTTTGCCGCTGCGGCCAGAAAACTGCATCGCGCGACATCGGTGGTGAGTTACTCCATTTCCAATCTGGAGATGCAGCTCGGGGTTTCACTGTTTGACCGCAAAACCACGCGCAAACCGCAACTGACGGAGGCAGGTCGAACCGTCCTGGCTGAAGCACGCACTATTACCAACGGCGTAAATGGGCTGCGCGCAAAAGTCTCCGGTTTGCTGCATGGGCTTGAAGCAGAAGTTCACCTCGCGCTCGATGTAATGCTCCCTGCCGAGCGAGTAGTCGATGCGTTGAGGACCTTCAGGGAAGAATTTCCCACAGTCACTCTGCACTTGCACATGGAAGCCTTGGGGGCAGTGACCCAACTGGTGATGGAGAAGAAAGCTGGAGTCGGCATCAGCGGTCCGCTGGACATTGGCCTGGACGGCATCGAGCGCATCGGCGTGGGCAGTGTTCAATTGATACCGGTCGCCGCGCCTGCACACCCGCTTGCAACCGAGTGTTCCAAATCCCCTGGCGCTGCCAGAGAGTTTGTTCAATTGGTGCTATCGGATCGTTCAACGCTTACGGGTGACAAGGACTTTGCCGTTGTGAGCACTCGCACTTGGCGACTGGCGGATCTGGGCGCCAAACACATGCTTCTCAAAGAGGGCATCGGATGGGGGAATATGCCGGTGCCCATGGTTCAGTCTGACCTGGACGAAGGACGCCTGGTCGAACTGGATATGCCCGACTGTAAAGGCGGCACCTACGCCTTCGATGCGATTTATCGAACCGACTCGCCGCCCGGTCCGGCTGGGCAATGGCTGATCAAGCGGTTCGGCGAACAGCTTTTGCCGACGTAATCAATCCAGGAAAAAGAGCAAAAATCCGACAGCCTGAGCAAGGCTGCCGGAGAGGTGCATGTCAAAAAGCAGGAAAGTTGAATTGTCGAAAGCGACTGACAACAACTGTTTATCCTCTTTTGATCCCCGGAGGCGCCATGACCGCATTTCGAAAATCCGACTTCCCTTTGAGCGAGGTTCGCCAGCATCTGGAAACCGGCCCCATCGTCCTGGTGACCTCCGCCTGGCAAGGTGAAACCAACATAATGACCATGGGTTGGCACATGATGATGCAGTTCTCCCCCGCCCTGTTTGGCTGCTACATCTGGAGTGCAAACCACAGCTACGAGCTGATCCACAACAGCCAGCAGTGCGTCATCAACGTGCCCACCGTCGAATTGGTGGACCAGGTTGTTGCCGTCGGCAACAGCAGCGGTGGCGCCATCGACAAGTTTGCCCAATTTGACCTCACAGCCGCCCCCGCAGAACGGGTAAAGGCCCCGTTGATCAAAGAGTGCTACGCCAATTTCGAGTGCAAGCTGTTCGACTCGAATCTTATCGGCGAGTACGGTCTGTTCGTGTGGGAAGTGGTCAAGGCGCATGTGGCTACGTCGGTGAAAAACCCCAAAACCCTGCATTACCGCGGGCAGGGGAGATTTATGGTGGCGGGCGAAACCCTGGATTTGCGCGATCAATTCCGCCCACAGAATCTGTAATACGACACCAATAAAAAAGCCGGAATGTTCATTCCGGCTTATGCGTCAGCGCTCGGGATATAACACCATGCCCGCGTGGTACAGCACGTCATCTCGAAACTCTCCGTCTGCGGTAAAGCCAGTATCGTCCACATACTCGATGTGGTCGCCTTCCAGCCAGTAGCGCCCTTGATAAGCGCTTTTTTGCCGACCGCGAGCCTCGTCATATCGCCCTCCTGGCAGCAACTCATGGCGAATATGACCGTCGGCTGTCACCCACATGCCAACGTACTTGACCTGATCGCCGGCTGGATTTGCCGTGGCGTTTTCTTGCGCATCAGGGGTTACGCGAATTTCGACATCGGACATTTTAGAACTCCTGTTTTCAGATCAGAGTTTCCTGCCGTTCAGCAGGACTTGAAGCAAGAGTAAAAAGTCGCGGCGCGGTGCCGGTATGCAATTCCTGCGCAGGTTTTGCCCAATGCTCCAGGCGCTCGCAGAAACGGCTAAGCGAAGGACTACGCGAACTTCTGCAAAGGAGAGAAGGCCCGCGCATCTTTCAGTGCCCGTGCCCACCAGGCCAGCTGGATCAACAACTGCGCCATCGAAACCCGTGCTTGCGCAAAGTGCTCCAGTCCGAAGCCTTGTTCGAGACGCTCGGCAATCTCAGCGAACTTCACATAACCACCAACAGGCATGGCCTGCAGCTTCAACAACTCGCATCCAAGCTCGTCGACCTCATCCTCCCCGCCGGTCGTGGTGCCATAACCAACAAATGAACAAGGTCGTCCCTGGAGGTGTTCAGGCCAGCGCGCCATCAAGACTTTCAATCCATGCTGGTAACCAAGGTGACGTGCGGGCACCAAGACGATATAGGCATCTGCTGCCGCTAGCGCTCTCAAGCACACTCGACGACCGGGTTGTTCCGAAAAATCGTCTATAAATCTCAGGTCAAACGGCTCTACCACGCTCAACGCAAATTCGCTGCGGTCTTGCACCACGGCGGTAATCCATTGCACCAACGCCGTGTCTACGCCGTTGGACTGGTTGCTGTTATGGATCAGTACTAATTGCAGTGTGTGAGTCATTTCAGCCTCCGAGCAGCTATCAACATGGCAATGTTCTACGGTTAGAGAAAACAACGTGACAGCAAGAGCGCGATGGTTGGAAGTGGCCACTTCTTTGCTTGCAAAGTCGGCAACCGTTCCATATCGCGTTGGCAAAATATTAGGCGCGCGAAATGGTAGATAAACAGCCCGTGCCCAGGCACACGATTTATGACGTGAGTTCACATGCGACGACTGGATATCAATTGCTTCGCCGAGATGAGCGTGTTCGTTAAAGTGGTGGAACGCGGAGGTTATTCAGCGGCCGCAAGAGCTTGCGCGATAACCCCCTCTGCCGTGAGCAAGCTCATGACGCGCCTGGAAAGCCGTCTTGGCGCACGTTTGCTGAACAGGTCCACGCGCAAGCAACTGCTGACGCCAGAAGGAATGGCTTTTTACGAACGCAGCGTTGCCATACTGGCCGATCTTGACGAAGCGGAACGCGAAGCATCTGCCAGTTCTGCACCGCAGGGCGTGGTCAGAATCAGCTGTAATGTGGGTATCGGCCGCCAGCTTTTTCTTCCCATCATCAACTTGTTCATGAATCAACATCCTGGGGTCAGCGTCGAACTTTTCCTCACCGATGAGGTGGTCGATCTCATCGAAGCACGTGCGGATATCGCCATACGCACCGGAGCGCTCAAGAACTCCAACCTTGTGGCGAAACGACTCGGGCAATCCAGAGGGCTGATCGTAGGATCTCCTGACTACCTGGCGGCCAAGGGCACTCCGCTGGTGCCTCAAGACCTTGCCGATCACAACTGTCTGGGTTTCACCTTTTCGCCTCCCGCCATGGAGTGGGCCTTGCTCGACGAGAGCGGCGAGCAACGTATGTACCCGGTAAAAGGCAATCTGCGCGTCAGCGATGGCGACGCCTTGCGTGAGTTGACGGTGCTGGGCGCAGGGCTAGCCAAGCTGGGGTTCTGCCAGGTTGCAGATGACCTGGCTGCCGGAAGGTTGGTTTGCGTCCTGCAACCATTCGTGCCTGCAAGCGTCACGGAGATTCATGCGATTTACGTCGGCCAAGGCGGACATCTGCCCGCACGCGTAAGAGCCCTGATGGATTTCCTCGCCGCCCATTTGCATGTTCATTGAACCGCAACGCGGGCAAAGGGCCGTTCCTTCAATGCATAGGCCAGCACAAGAGCCGCGGGCAAAGCAGCGCCCAGTAGGCACAGCCCTTCCCAGCCGACATACCGAATACCGAAACTTGCAACTGCGGAGCCAATAGCGCCGCCAACAAAGTTGATACTGATAAACACCGCGGTAATCCGTGAATTGGCTGCGGGGGCCAGTTTGTAGATGACCGATTGATGGGTGATCTGCAAGCCCATTACGCCAACGTTCAAGGCCATTGCGGCAGCGATAATTATCCAGAGCCCTGTCGCCGCAAAGCTCAGCACTGCCCAGGCCAGTATCATCAACGAGGCCAACCCGAATGCCAGCGCGTGCCGGTAGCCATGATCACAGAGCCGGCCAACCACACCGGGAATCAACGCGCCAGTCACTCCCGTGAGCCCGATCAGTCCGATGCTCGAAGTCGAAAAATCGAACGGCGGTTGCGACAACAGTATTGGTAATCCAGTCCACAACATGCTGAAGCTGGCCATTCCCAGCGCACCGTAAAGCGCCCGGCGAGCAAGCGCTGGATACTCGAGGATGAGTTGCCACAACGAGCGCATCAACTGCTCATAACGCACGGGCTGGCCTCGGCGCTCGGGCTCGGTTGGCAAGGTGATTCTGAGCAGCATGAGCAGGATCAGCGCCGCGCACCCGGCGCTGGCGTACACCAAGCGCCACCCTGCCGCGTTGCCGATACCGCCGGAGACCAGCCACGACAGCGGTATCGCGAGCAAGGCCCCGGTCATCACCACGCCGATCACTTGACCGCGCCGATGCTCAGCTGCGATGGACGCTACGTACGGCACAATCAACATGGCAGCGGATGCCGTGACTCCACTGATCAACACTGCGGCGCAGAACAACAAGAAATTCGGGCTGGCCGCAGCCACAAACAGCGCTAGTGCGTTGATGGTAAACATCCGGCTCAGAAGCGCTCTTCTTTCGAGGACGTCACCGAGCGGGACGACCAGCACAATGCCCAGCGTGTAGCCAAGTTGAGCGCAACTCACCAGCAGGCCGGACGTGGCGAGCGGAATATCAAATGTCCCCGTTACCAACGACAGGATCGGCTGCAGATAATAGAGATTAGCGATCATGGACCCCGCTGCGAATGCGCAAAGCCACATGAAAGGTCGGGACGGGGACGACGAATTCATACAAATACTCCTCGGTAAATGCCGTTCAAAATTGGGCGAGTCAACTCACTCGCCCAGTTTTTCCCGCACCGCGTCGTCCCCGTTAACTCACTCCTCTCAGGTGTTTGCCTGATTCTGTAGCGTCCATGCCATCAGTGCGGGCTTCGCCTGTCAGGCCGTCGGGAAGTCCGCGCCACGGGCGGTAGACTCCCATGCGCTGAACTCGCGGCCCATGGCGGCAAGCTTCGCCTGCGCTGCCTCATAGGCTTCATTGCCCAACAGCAGGCGCGCCGGCGGCGCTGCGCAGGTAACCGCGGCGTAGATCGCCGCTGCCGCCCTGTCTGGGTCGCCAGCTTGATTGCCAACAGATTGCTGGTACGCGCGCATCGCAGCGCCGGCGGTTGCCTGATAATCCTCGGCCACCGTTTGCGCAGCGCCCGAAGACCCCGCCCATTGGGTTCTGAAGGCGCTGGGCTGAACGGTCATCACGCCGATACCCAGTGGCGCAACTTCGGCGCGCAGACTTTCCGACAGGCCCTCAACGGCGAACTTCGTCGCGCAGTAGTGGCCGACCGCTTCGAACCCGACCAGACCGCCTACCGATGTGAGGTTGACGATCATGCCGGTGCGCCGCTTGCGCATGCCTGGCAGTACCGCGCGAATCATATTGGCCGTGCCGAAGTAGTTGACCTCGAACATCCCCCGAACAGCTTCATCGTCGCTGTCTTCTACCGATGAGAAATAGCCAACGCCGGCGTTATTGATCAGCACGTCCACGCGCCCGAAGCGATGCTCGGCCGCCTGTACGACCTGCATCGCCTGCGCCGGATCGGTCACGTCCAGAGGCAGAATCAAAGCGTCGCCGAGGGCGGCCAGATCCTCGATCTGCTGTGTGTTGCGCGCCGTGACCACCACACGCTCCCCCTCATTCAGCAGCGCCGTGGCGATGTGGCGACCGAACCCGGTGGAACAGCCTGTAACCAACCAAACCTTAGTCTCGTTCATTGCAGTACTCCTCTTGATAGCGGCGGTTCAGGATTCGGCTGAACCGCGTTCGAGACCAACGTACCGAATCCGCCCCGCCGCTGTTATCCGATTAGTCCGCGACATTTGCCTGATCCTGCTCACCAACACACGTCGCTGACCACAGTGGAAGGTCCACTTCGATTTCTGCTGCATTTCTATTTTTTCGAACCTGATCATCGAAACTTGTCGGCTATTGCGCAAAGCCGCGCGGTGACATCATCTGCTCCACAACGGCGCTTCATGGTGAGGCGCTGAAATCAGCGGAATCCACGTCATGTCCCACGCAGCCACAATTTCCAGCGTCACTGCCTCAACGTCTTCCAACCTCAACAGCAGCGTTTCCTTGATCGGGCGGATTCTTCTGAGCGCGATCTTCATTCTTTCGGGCCTGTCGAAAATCGCGGCACCGGCCATGATGATTGGCTTTCGGCTCTGTCGGGTTGCCTTTTCCCGCACTGGCGTTGGGCGTGGCGATTGCTGTCGAGGTTCTCGGCGGCGTAGCGTTGATCGCCGGTTATCGCACACGTACCACCGCAGCGCTGTTGGCGATTTTCAGCGTACTGACCGCACTGATTTTCCATAACGCCCTGGCGGACCAGAATCAGTTCATTCACTTCTTCAAGAATATCGCCATGGCCGGTGGGCTCTTGCAGATCGTTTCTTTCGGCGCAGGGCGTTTCAGCCTCGACGCACGTCGCCACTAATCGAATCGCCGGCGCGTCCATTTCTTCCGACGAGCCTTGACCATCACAACGGAGAGAATCATGAAAGCGATCCAAGTCGCGCAGTACGGCCAGGCAGAAGCGCTGGAGCTCAAAGAACTTGCGGATCTGAAACCCAATGACGATCAGGTGTTAATCAATGTTGCCGGTAGTGGGATCAATCCAATCGATTGGAAAATCCTCTCCGGTGCCATGCAGCAATTCATTCCTCTGCCACTGCCCTACACGCCTGGCGTGGAAGTCTCAGGCACAGTCGCCGCGGTGGGCAGGGATGTCAGAGACTTTGTCGTTGGCGACAAGGTGTTCGGGTTTATCGGGATTACCGGCGGATATGCGACCCAGGCCCTCTCAACGCCAGATCGTCTGGCCCACACGCCGACAACACTATCGTTGCAAGAAGCCGGCGGCGTGCCGGCGGCAGCGCTGACTGCTTGGCAAGCCTTGCATGAACACGCCGGGATTCAGGCAGGTCAAAAAGTCCTCATTCACGGCGGCTCAGGTGGCGTGGGCAGCTTCGCAATCCAGCTCGCCCGCCTTGCCGGTGCATATGTGATCGCGACCAGCTCTGCGAAGAACCACGACTATCTGCGTTCACTTGGCGCCGATGAGGTGATTGACTACACCACGGCTAAATTCGAAGACAGCGTTGCTGACCTCGATGCGGTCATTGATCTGGTCGGCGGCGAAACTCAGAACCGCTCATGGAGTGTGATCAAGCGCGGGGGCGTTCTGGTTTCCCCCGTAAGCGCACCCTCTGCACAGAAGGCAAGCGAGCACGGTGTGAGTGGCAAAAATTTCGCCACCCGCTCCGATGGCAGCCAATTGGCCGAGATTGCCGCGCTGTTCACATCCGGCAAGCTCAGCCTTGAGGCTCAAGTGGTACCGCTGACAGGAGTTGTCGACGCGGTTAAACAAAGCTGGGCCGGACACACCCGGGGAAAAATCGTGCTCGATGTCAGCGCTCAGGCCGAATCCTGAACCAGATCGCATACATCGCCGGCAGAAACACCAGCGTGATGATGGTGCCAACAAACGTGCCGCCGATCAGCGTGTACGCGAGCGTGCCCCAGAACACCGAGTGGGTCAGCGGAATGAACGCGAGAATCGCCGCCAGCGCGGTCAACAACACTGGCCGCGCCCGTTGCACTGTCGCTTCAACCACGGCATGGAACGGCGCCAGCCCTTCCTGCTCGTTGTGATGGATCTGCCCGATCAGAATCAGCGTGTTGCGCATTAGAATCCCGGACAGCGCAATCAGCCCGACCAGCGCATTGATGCCGAATGGCTGGTTGAAGATCAGCAGCGTCGGCACCACACCGATCAAGCCTAACGGCGAGGTGAGGAATACCATGATCATCGCTGAGATCGAGCGTACCTGGACGATGATGATCAGCAGCGTCATGGCGATCATGATCGGCAGCAACGGCAGAATCGCTTTGCCGGCCTTGCCGGATTCTTCAATGGCGCCCGCCTGTTCAATCCGGTAGCCGGAAGGCAGGTTTTCGATGATCGGCTGCAACTGCTGGATGATTGCGCCGGAAACGTCCGGTGGCTGTAAACCTTCGGCGATGTCGCCACGGACGGTGATGGTCGGCGTGCGATCGCGGCGGCGCAGGATCGGGTCTTCCATGCGCACTTCGACCTGGCCGATCTGCGACAGCGGGATGCGCTGCCCCGCCGCACCGACCAGGGTGAAGCCTTCGATCTGTGCCGGGTCCAGGCGGATATTGCCCGCCGCACGGCCAACGACCTGCACGGAACGGATGTCCTCGCGCACCGCCGTGATCGGCACCCCGCTGAGCAGAAACTGCAACTGCTGGGCGACTGCGCTGGACGTTAGCCCCACCGCCTGCAAGCGGTCCTGATCCAGGTTGAAATGCAAGGTCGGCGTCAGCGGCCCCCAGTCAGTGTTGACGGTTCTCATCATCGGGCTGTCCTGCATCACTGCCCTGACCTGCTCGGCGATGTCGCGCAATTTCGCCGGATCAGGCCCCATCACCCGGTAGGCCACCGGAAATGGCGAATACGGGCCGAATACGATCTGCGTCGCCCGAACCCGCGCCTCTGGAGCAAGCCCTTCGGCGACCGCTTCGCGCAAACGCAACTTGAGGGTTTCGCGAGCGTCCTGGTTGTCGGTCAGCACGACGATTTTGGCGAACGATGGGTCCGGCAATTCCGGCGCCATTGCCAGGAAAAACCGTGGTGCACCCTGACCGATATAGGCGGTGACGATTTTGGCCTCTTCCTGCTTGTGCAGCCAGGCTTCGACTTTGGCCGCCGCAGCGCTGGTCTGCTCGATGGACGTGCCGTAGGGCATCTGCACTTCAATCATCACTTCGGGGCGGTCAGAGGTCGGAAAGAACTGCTTCTTCACCAGCCCCATGCCCGGAATCGCAACGGCAAACAGCGCGACCACCGTACCGGCCACCAGCCATTTGCGCGTGATCACCCACGCCAGAACGCGCCGGAAACGGTTATAGCGCGGCGTGTCGTAGATTGCCGCGTGCCCGCCTTCGACTTTCTTGATGTCCGGCAACAGCTTCACGCCCAGGTACGGCGTGAAAGCCACGGCGACGACCCACGACGCAATGAGCGCGATGCCGACAATCCAGAACATGTTGCTGGTGTATTCGCCCGCCGTTGATTGCGCGAATCCGTTGGGCAGAAAGCCAATCGCCGTCACCAGCGTACCGGCCAGCATTGGCGCTGCCGTGTGACTCCAGGCATAAGCGGAGGCCTTGATGCGGTCGTAGCCCTCCTCCATCTTCACCACCATCATTTCAATGGCGATGATCGCGTCATCGACCAGCAGCCCGAGCGCCAGAATCAGCGAGCCGAGGGTGATCCGGTCAAAGTTCTTGCCGGTCGCCGCCATCACCACAAACACGATCGCCAGGGTCAACGGCACCGCCGCTGCGACGACCACGCCGACGCGCCAGCCCATGCTGAGAAAGCACACGAGCATGACCACCAGCAGCGCGACAAAGAACTTGACCATGAACTCGCCGACCGCCGAGTCGATATTCACCGCCTGATCGGTGACTTTCGACAGCGTCATGCCCAACGGCATTTCCCCGTTGATCCTGACTGTCTCGGCATCCAGCGCCTTGCCCAGATCGAGACCGTTCCAGCCCTCGCGCATGATCACGCCGAGCAATAACGCTTCTTCGCCGTTGTTGCGCACCAGGAAGGTTGCCGGGTCTTCGTAGCCGCGCTCGACCGTGGCCACGTCAGACAGCTTGAGTGTTCGGCCCTGAGCGACAACAGGCGTGTCACGGATTTTCTGCAACGTATCGAACGCGCCATCGACGCGCAAAAACACCTCTGGCCCTTTAGTTTCGACCGATCCGGCGGGGGTCAGCACGTTTTGATTGTTCAGCGCGGCGAAGATGTCCTGCGGCGACAAGCCCAGCGTCGCCAGCCGATCATGGGAAAACGAAACGAATATCCGCTCGGCCTGCTCGCCGATGATGTTGACCTTTTTCACCCCCGGCACGTGCAACAGGCGCTGGCGCAACGTCTCCGCGTCGCGCACCAGCAAGCGCTGCGGCTCGCCCTTGGCTTTCAAGGCGAACAGCGCGAAGGTCACGTCGGAGAACTCGTCGTTGACCATCGGCCCGACGACACCCGCCGGCAGCTTGATTGCTTCGTCGTCGAGCTTTTTCCGTGCCTGATAAAACTCTTCCTGCACCTGCGATGGCGGTGTGCTGTCGAGCAACGAAACCATGGTGAATGCCAGTCCCGGACGCGTGTAGGTTTCCGAGCGGTCGTACCACTTCAGTTCCTGCAAGCGTTTTTCGAGGGGTTCGGCGACCTGATCCTGCATCTCTTGCGCGGTCGCTCCCGGCCACGCGGTGATGACGGTCAGCTGCTTGACCGTGAACGGCGGATCTTCCGCCCGGCCCAATTTGAAGAACGACAGGACGCCGGCCACGGCGATCAGAAAAATCAGAAACACCGTGATCGCACGTTGGCGCACGGCGATAGCAGAAAGGTTGAACCGGCCCTCGCTCATGGACGACTCCCGGCAATCTGGCCATCGTCGCGGGCAAGCAAGCGCACTTCTTCGCCATCGCGCAGCAGATGCGCGCCCAGCGCGACAATCGGTTCACCGACGTTGAGCTGGCCAGCGACACGGGCCGAGTCATCGCTCAAGCCCAGCACCTCGACCGGCCGCCAGCTCACTGTCGCCGGTGTGCCGGCGATGACCCACACGCCGGGGCCTTTGCCCGGGTCGTAGATCGCGGCGGCGGGCACCTTCAGCGCCTGATCTGGCGGAGAACCCTGGGCAATTTCGACGGTGACCGTCGAGCCGATTGGCGCATTGGCCAAACTGCCTTCGAGCACATAGCGCGCCTCGAAAGTACGAGTTGTGCTGTCGGCCGAATCGGAAAGCAGACGCAGTTTTGCGCTGACGGCAGCCGACGTATCGCCATACAGTTTTGCCTGAGCGGTTGAGCCCGGCGCGGGGCGCAAGGTCTCGGGCAGATGGACGATGGCCTCCCGCTGACCGGCCCGCGCCAGCCGCACCACCGGTTGTCCCGGGCTGACGACTTGCCCGGGTTCGGCGAGGGTTTCCACCACCACGCCATCAGCGTCCGCCAGCAAAACCGCGTAACCCGAGGCGTTGCGCGCTACGTCCGCTTGCGCCACAGCGGCATTGAGTTGCGCCCTGGCGGTGTCAGCGGCGGCTTTGAACTGATCGTAGGCCGATGCCGAAATAGCGCCGGCGGCGACGAGTTTGCGATTGCGCGCTTCATCACCGGCAGTCTGTATGGCTCGGGCGCGAGCGGCGCTCACCGCTTCTTGCTGGGCTCGCGCCTGCAGGCCGAGGTCGATCGGGTCGAGGCGCATCAGTGGCTGGCCGCGCTTGACCGTCTGACCGGTATCAACCAGACGCTCGAGCACCTTGCCCGAAACGCGAAAGCCCAGATCGCCCTGGGTGCGCGCAGCGACGACGCCGGTGAATGATCGAGACCCATTTTCTGCCGGTTGCACCGCCGCCGATCTGACAATCGGCGCCAAGGTACGTGGATCTTTTGAGCTGGAGGAATCCCCGCACGCCGTCAGGGCCAAGGGCAACAAACATACCGCGAGGGGGAAAGGTCGGAGCCGGCGCATGGAATTCCTTCACTCAAAATAGGATGATCATCATATTCTCAGTCTTGTGACCAATATCGTCAACAGTCACGGAGTCACCGGCCCGATGTTCAGCGCTGAATCAGAACCGATAGCTGACAGAAGTACCGAGCCCGCTGGCGCTGTTCTTGTATTTCGCGCTGTACGAACCCTTGGCCGCCGAGGTGTCGTTGATCTCGACGCTCTCTTCCCAGAGATACGAATAGGCGACGTCGATGGTGACATTCTCCGCTGGAGTCCAACCGGCGCCGAGGCTGAACACCTTGCGATCGCCTGTGGGAATACGCGGTCCGCGATTGCTGTTGTTCGCCGGAGATTGATCAACCGAGAACCCGGTACGCAGCACCCATTGGTTGTTCAACCGGTACGCCGCGCCGATGGCGTGAGCCCAGGTGTCGTGCCAGTTCTGCTCCTCGCTGATCGTCCCCAACTGGCCGGCGAGCAATGGCGGCAATCCACTGTTTTCGATGGTCAGCTCTTTGAAGCGACTCCAGCGCGTCCAGGTGCTGCCGGCATACAGCGTCCAGTCGTTGTTCAGTTGATGGGTGACCGAGAAGTCCACCGACTCCGGGGTGTCGACGTCCAGCGAGGCGTCATAGCTGCGACCGCTGACCCCAAGCACGTTGAAGATGCCATCGCTGAGTTTGCTTTTCGCGTCGAGGTGGTAACTGACTTTTGAGTGATAGGTCAGGCCCAGGCGGGTCTGCTCGGTGGCCTGGACCATGACACCGGCGTTAAAGCCCAGCGCGGTGTCGTCGCCGGTGCTTTTGACTTTGCCGTCGTTGCGCCCGGGGCTCAGCGGATTGGCGACCATCCCCGACAGCTCGCCGCTGATGCGGTTGATGGTCGGGCCGAAGCCGATCGACACCTTGTCGTTGAAGGCATAGCTGATGGTCGGCTGGAACGTCAGCGTGGTGACTTCGCTTTTGTTGGCGTAATAGCGGCCGGCGAAACCGCTGCCGTAGTCGGTGATCAGGCCAAACGGCACGTAGAACCCGACGCCGAACGCCCAATGCTCGTCGATCGGCTTGACGTAATAGCCCATCGGTACCGTGGTGGTCGGCACCATGTCGCCGTCTTCCTTACCGCCGAACGTGCTGCGGGTCTGGCTGATATCGGACTTCGCAAACAGCGTCGCCTGCCCGACGCTGGCCTGCTCGCGCTTGAGCCGCGCCATGCCCGCCGGGTTGCCGAAAACGGTACTGGCGTCTTCCGCCGAGGAAGAGCGACCGGCAAAACCCGATCCCATGCCGCTGACGCTTTGCTCATTGAGCGCGAAACCGCCGGCCAGAACGTTCGACGACGCAAGAACGACAGCCAGCCCCACCGGGTGCTTGAGCATTGTTTTTTTCATTGTGTGGACTCTATGGGTGACTCGGAATTGGAATACCTGAACTGCGGCGGCCATGCTATCCGAGTGACCATATCAGTCAACAGTCACATTTTAGGTAATTCATCTTCTGCCCCTGTACGGGCGAGGCGAGATTAGGGGGCGACTCATCCGAGTATTCGGATCAGCAGAGGGTCAAGGCATCAAGCTGCGCAAGATGAGGTTCGAAGTCAGCGTGGGCGCCACTTCGATGAAATCCAGATTGTGTTGCAGCATCAGTGGATTGACGAAGGGCCGCAGCGCCAAGTGGATCGACTCGACCGTCTCGTCCAGCGGCGTCCTGCGCTCGAACTCACCGGCCTCGCGCCCTTCTCGCACAATGTCGGTGATGAAACGCTTGATCTGCGCATCGTAACGCTGCGCACTTGGCCAGTTCTCACCCGCTGCAAACGCGGCAATGTCGTAGAGCTTGCGATCGTTGAAGAACAGATTCACACCCGTGGCGATCACAGTTTTCACCAACCGGCGGAAACGCTCGGTGGGCGTTAGTTCTTCCTCGTTTATCGCCTCCTCGACCGCCGCAACGATCTGCCCTAGACAATTCGCGCAGATGGCTTCGCCAATCGCCTGTTTGGAATCGAAGAATTTGTAGATGTACGCCTTGGAGAAACCGATGGCCTTGGCCAGATCGGACACCGTGGTCTTGGCGTAGCCGTACTGGCTGAAATGCTCGTTGGCCGCCGCGACAATCTGATCACGAATGTCGTGATCGACGGGACCACGCGGGCCGGGGAAGGATGGGGAAACTGAGGACTGATTCATGTCGGCAGCTTACTCACCCGCCCGTCGACTGACAACGTGTGACTCATTCTGAAAACCACCACCCATCCACTGTGGGAGCGAGCCTGCTCGCGAATACGCCCGCCCAAACAACACCAATTCCCCAAGCTGCTGCACTACCCGGCCTTACTGATCGCAGAAAAATTGATACGAGAAAAGCCATGCAGCAACATCCCGACAATGATCAGCGCCCCCGCCCGCAACCACGTCTCCCACCCCTGCTGACTGAGCAGCACCAGACACGAAACGATCGCAAGCACCGGAACGAAGGTCGGCACGCGAAAGTGATTCTCCTCTACCCTGTCACGACGAAGAACCAGCACCGCCACATTGGTACTCAGAAAAACGAACAGCAGCAGCAAAACCACTGTCTCTGCCAACGTTGCCAAAGTACCGGTGAGCGTCAGGGCAATCGCTACCACCGTGGTTGCAACAATTGCAGCCCACGGAGTTTTTCGTTCAGGCAGAACCGCACCCAAAATACCCGGCAACAGCCCCAGATTCGCCATGCCATAGGTCAATCGGCTGGCCATGATCATGGTTAACAACGCACCGTTGGCCACAGCGATCAGCGCAATAAAAGAGAACAGCGCCGGCGGGATTGCGAGGGTCGATGCGCGGACAACTTCGAGCAAAGGCGCCGACGTTGCCACCAACTTCTCGGTAGGCAACACCGAAGAAGCCGCCACGCCCACCGCCATGTAAACCACGCCAGCCGTAAGCAAAGCCGCGAACAAGGCCCGCGGGTAAACCTTGCGCACGTCTTTGATTTCCTCGGCCAGATTGGCCGAAGTTTCGAACCCGACGAAGGAATAGAACGCCAACAATGCCGCCCCCAGCACCGCCAGCACGGGACTGACGCCCGGTTTGAACGTGAGCGTCCGCCCCAGATCCGCATCGCCTGTGCGGAAATACCAGACCGCAGCCACGATCACCAGAATCAGCCCGGACAGTTCAATCACGGTCATCACCAGGTTTGCCCCAAGCGACTCCTTGATCCCCCGCGCGTTGAGCAGGCCGATCGCCAGGAGAAACACCAGCGCTGCAATCTGCGGCGATACGTCGACGAAGGCGTTGAGGTAATCACCGGCAAACGCCAGCGACAAACCCGCAGCGCTGGTGACCGCAGCCGCCAGCATGCAGAAACCGACGAGGAAGGAAATGAGCGGCGACTTGAACGCCTTTTCCGCGAACACCGAAGCCGCGCCGGCGTGGGGATATTTGGTCACCAGCTCTGCGTAGGAACCCGCCGTCAACATGGCGAAGAACAGCGCGATCAGCAGCGGCACCCAAATCGCGCCGCCCACCTCCCCGGCAATGGTTCCGGCGAGAGCGTAAACACCCGCGCCGAGTACATCGCCGAGAATAAACAGAAACAGCATCGGGAAAGTGATTGCCCGGCGCAGAGCAGGTTTATGAGTGGGAGCCGTCACGGTCATTCCTTGGTTCAGGTGTGGAGGAGCTGGAGGGTTGTCACCTCAAACAATGGAAATGGCGCCGAAAGCAAAGTTCAAAATGTGTGATGGGGCTTGTCGGCACGACGCTATAAACATTGCCAACTCGACACCTGTGGGAGCGAGCCTGCTCGCGAAGAAGCCAGCCCGATCAACACAAAACCTCAGCCAAAACCAATTCCCTAAACACCCCGTTTAAAACCGACATCCAGACTATTCCAGCAAGCTACAACGCCTTGCGCCATTGCCTACGACTACGCCAGAATCCGCCGGCTTGTGCGCCTCGGGCCAGGGTTCTATCGTTGGCTGGTCACTGAAAGCAGTGATCGGGTTTGGTAGCCCGGGTATACGAGGTGCGCAATGACACCGTTTGGCGAAGTCTTCGCCTGGCTTCTATGGTGGCTATGCGCAGGGCGCTTTCGAGCGCGCCGGTTTTGCCTCGTGTCCCGGTCTACCAACCTGTGCATGGCCGCCACCCTTCGTTTGGTAGCGAACGGGTGATGGCTCCTTTTAAAGCGGCACGAGGAGAAAGATCATGTTCAAAGTCACGCCCAACCCGCCACAGTCAGACGCAACCTCCCCCTACGAATCCCTCGACTCAAAAAAACTCCACGAAGCCGCCGACCGCGCCCTCGACCACTACCTCAAACCCACCGACACCCTCAAAACCACGCCCTACCAAACCAGCAGCATGTTCCTCGCCAACCCGAAAATCGCCACCGAAGAACTGCTGGTCAACGCCAGCGAATCACTAGGCTCCGCCTCGGTAATGCTGAGTGATGTGATCGGGATGGTTGAAGGATCTGCTCGCAAGACACTGCAAGGTATTGCGCAGGTAGTGATGCTCGGCGAGCTGGCGGTCAATCAGGCGTTGGATAATGTCGTGCCGGTGGAGTAAACGAAAATGCCCTGTTACCGGTGAGGTGCAGAGTTTCAAATACAAGCGATGAAGGTCGGGCGTGCGCTTATGTCCCGCCCCCCACCGCGCTCATCACAAGAGCCCAGCCTTGCGCTGGGCTCTTGCTGTTTAGTGGCAGTGGTAGTCGTTGGTCTTGTGGTTGCGATGGCAACCCTTCGAGTCAGTGCCACCGCTGTGCGCAAAGGCAGCAACGGATGTAATCGATAATAGTGCGGCAATCAGAATGGCGGACAGTTTCATCAGGGCTTGCTCCATGCTCGTGTTGTTATTCTTTGTGAGATGTCTCACGCGGAGCAGCGTATGGCCAGGTGCCTTCATTGAGCAAGCGACTTCTCCGAGGATTCGATCAAAGGTCGATTGCTTGCGATGGCTGGGTCACTGGGCGCGAACATCAGCCAAACGACGTCGTTTGTCGGGCTGGTTATGGTGGCAGGTGGCGGCACTGAGTGCCGCAACGAAAAGCACCAACACTCCCGCCTTATGCGCTCAGGCCAATCCAGCCATGGAAGCCGACATACAGGCCAACGCCAATGATCAGCACGCTGGACAGGTAAGGAGCGCGCCGCGCTACGGTTCCCAGCCACGGCCAGCGATTGGAAGCCTGTCTGGCGCCAATGGCTGCTGCGGCACCGACGGTGACCAAAGTCAGCGCCAGGCCGATGCTGAAACACAGAACGAGCATGCCGCCGAGCGCGACCTCTTTGACTTGCAGGCACAGCAACAGGACAGTGATGGCAGCCGGACAGGGAATCAGGCCGCCAGTCAGTCCGAACATGACGATCTGACCCGTGGTCACTTCGCGGTTGGTGAAGCGCTTACGGATGTCGTTGGCATGAGCACGTTCGTGCGCATCCTGATAGCCATCAATCGACAGCTTCAGGCCTTCGAGTTCGGAATGCGCATGCCCGTGATCATGCTCCTGGAACATGAGATCGTAATCATGCGAATGCCCGGCATGTCCAAGACTCAAGCGAGCGCTGAACTCGTGCGGCTCCGGAATTTCAACCGTCGACTGCAGATGACCTTCACGCTCGACGAACGCGAACGATTGGCTGCTGCCGTCCGGACGCGTCGTGGTCAGGCGAACATCCGAGGCTGCCCAGGCGTGTCCGCTCAAGGTCTTCAGGCGCCAGTGCGGTGGCAGGCCTTCCTCGAAGATCGACAGTTCAACACGGCCATGGCCGGTATCTATTCGGTGCGTTTCATCATGATGACCATGGTCGTGTTCGCCGTGATGGTGATCATCGCTTTGCTCGAACTTGAACATCTGCTCACCGCGCCAGGTACGCCACAGCATCCACAGGGCAATCATGATGATCAGTGCAGCAGACGCAAGCTGGAAATACGGCTCAGTGGTTTCAGCATCCAGGCCTTTGCCCAGGTACATGCCGCCGATGGCGACCAGCCACACCACGGCGGTGTGCGAAAGCGTTGCGGCCAACCCCAACAAAACAGCCTGTTTGACCGAGCCACGGATGGCCACGATGAAGGCTGCCATCATGGTTTTCGAATGACCTGGCTCCAGGCCATGCAAGGCGCCGAGCAGAATCGCGCTCGGGAAATACAGCCAGGCGTGAGCCCCGCCTTGCTGCAACAGTTCAGCGAAATCGGGCATGTCAGACCTAAAGGTACTTGGTGATTTGTTTGAAGGCTTCCAGCGGTGCGCGCTCGCCATTGCCTAGCGCCGAAACGGTATCTTCGAGGCAGTGGTCGATGTGATCCTGGATGAGCGTGCGTTTGGCCTGGCAAATCGCTTTCTCAACCGCATGAAGCTGCTGGGCGATATCCACGCACTGACGCCCTTCTTCGATCATGGTGATGATGCCGCGCAAATGCCCGTCCGCCCGTTTGAGGCGTTTGATGATCGCCTCATGACTTTGGTGGGTGTGGGGATGGCTGTGGTCGTGTTCGTGTTCACTCATGAGTTGAGTCTCAGGGCTCGATGAATTACGCTGGCATCGTATCCCCCCAGGGGGGATTAGGCAAATGACTTGAACGCCCTGTCAACGAGTTGAAACCTTTAACGCCATGTTCAGTAAAACACTGACAACGACGGTAGTAATCGCGCTTGCTCTCGCCATGTTCATGGCCTGGGCCGGGCATACCTATTCGTTGTCAGTCACCTCGGGGCAGCCAGCCTGGGAGATCGCTCAGGACGTCCATCATGCTCACGGCGAAGAGTCGTCATCCAGCCACGACCGGCGATTACCTGAGCGTCAAACAGTAGTCCGGAACACATTGAAAACGAGGCCGCAAATGCGGCCTCGTTTTTTTCTGCGCGAAGAAAAGTGCTGGATTCAAATCCCGCAAATGTCCGTGCGCAGCCGCCAGGCGTCCTTCGCCGGTGGCATGCCGAACAGACGGGCGTAGTCTCGGCTGAACTGCGAGGGACTTTCGTAACCGACTGCATATCCCGCCTCTGCGGCGTCGACCGCTTCGGTGACCATCAGCCGACGTGCTTCCTGTAGCCGCAACTGGTTACGAAACTCCAGCGGGCTCATCGAGGTGATCGCCTTGAAATGCGTATGAAAAGAAGAACGGCTCATGCCGGCGATTTCGACGAGTTCATCTATCCGACACGCTTCGTTGTAGTGGCTGCGTAGCCAGGCAATAGCCTTGGCGATCTGGTTCAAGCGGCTGTCTGCTTGTGCCATCTGCCTGATGAGGCTGTTGCCGTTTTCGGTTAGAAGGCGATAAAGCATTTCGCGAATCACCAGCGGAGCGAGCGCTTCGATATCCCGTGGCCTGTCGAGCAGCCCGGCCAGCCGAACCGCAGCATCCAGCAGTTCTGGGGTCGTATCGTTGAGCGTAATGCCTGCCGGCGGTGCACTGACGCTCTCTTCTCTTAGCGGATGGCGCAGCGCAAGTTCACTCAATACAGCGGTATCGAGATCCAGCGCCAGGCACAGATAGGGAACAGCCTCACTCGCCTCGATGACCGAGCCCATCACCGGAAGGTCTACCGATGCAATCAGGTACTTGGCCGGATCGTAAACATAGGCGGTAGTGCCCAGCATCGCTTGTTTACGTCCTTGGGCGACCAGGCAGAGTGTTGGCTCGTACACCACCGGCATAGGCATCGTGGGCGTAGCCGAGCGAATCAGGCTGACACCCGGAATCGCGGTGCTGTGAATGCCGTCATCCAGGACGTGACGACCAACGATATCGACAAGCTTTGAAAGGGAATTCAAACACTACTCCATAACGTGGGGATGCGGCGGTTAGACATCTGGCCTATCGGATGATCAAGCAAGAAATCAGGACGATCCTGCAACAGCCCTCCTCCGCTCATAAGTCACACTCCAGATGAAGCCCAGAGAAACTGCCGTCCACACCCGCGCCGATTCTTTGCCAATGCCCCATATAGAACAACGGCGTCCTGGAACGCAACTAGCGGCTTACAGATAACAACAACGGCCCATCCAACTCGGGACAGATTAAGGAGCACAGGAAATGACGCTTGTTCAACGCCTCTCTACAGCGCTAGCACTGGTCTTCACCACACTCATTGCAGGACTGGCGCCCGCCGTGGCCAGCGAACCAACTACGGAACGCAATCGCCAATTCATCGCGCAAGCGTTCAACCAATGGGCTCAAGGCGGCCGGACGTTCTTCACAGATGTCCTGGCTCCCGATGTGATCTGGACAATCAAGGGGACGAGCCCTTCGGCGGGCACTTATCGCGGCCGAGATGACTTCCTCAAACGCGCAGTTCAACCCTTCGCAAAACGGCTTGCCTCGCCCGTTCGCCCGACGGTGACGGATATCTGGGCTGAAGGCGATGACGTCGTTGTGCACTGGGACGGCACCGCCACCGCAGCCGACGGCGCGCCTTATCGCAACAGCTACGTATGGATCATGCGCATGCGAAATTTGCAGGCAGTTGAGGTCACTGCCTTTCTGGACCTGGTGCCTTATGACGACGTTATCAGGCGAATTCCGCTTGAAGCGGGCAATGTTGAATAGATAATCCTGCCAAGATCGGCTGGAGGATCTGCTCGCGAGACGCTGCGAGATATTACGTAGGTGGGCATGTCGTCGAATGTCGGCTTTCGGCC
>NZ_JBTYHF010000016.1:0-47704 GCF_054871425.1 Pseudomonas glycinis
TTGTGTCGGCGGTGACGGCATACATGGCGCGGGGGCTGAACGGCGGCGGGGTCGAGCCGGGTGGGCAGAGGTAGTGGTCGAGGGCGCGGTCGGCGGCTTGGTGGAGTTTTTTTGAGTCGAGGGATTCGTAGGGGGAGGTGGGGGTCGGTTTCGGGCGGGTTGGGTGTTGGTTTGATCATGGTGAAGCTCCTGAGGTTATGGAGCCACTTTCCCCCTGTCGCTAAACAAGTGAAGGTGGCAGCTGTACGCAGGTTAGCGAACCGGTCTCAGGCACCCCGGTAGACCCGAAGGTCTCCCACATACAGCCGCCATAACGTTATTGCGGGCGAAAAATCCCGCAACGAAGCCACGATCGCTGATGCACTGAGTTGGTCCGAGTCGCTAAACCCGATCGCTGATTCGTCAGCGACCGGACCACGATAGAACCCGACCCCCAGGTGCACAAGCCGGCGGATTCTGGCTTGGCTGTAGGCAATGGCGCAAGGATTTGTAGCCTTGAGACCGTGTCTGCAGGTGTCTTTTAAACAGCTTCGTTTAAATCGAAAAAATGCGCCGCATTCGAAGGCCTCTTCGCGAGCAGGCTCGCTCCCACAGGGGCCGTATTCCAAATGTCCGATTGGGAATGCATTTCAAACTGTGGGAGCGAGCCTGCTCGCGAAGGGGTCAGCCCAATCAGTCGATAATCCCAAGTAAAACCGCTCTATTTCATTCCCCGGCAAAAGTTGGAAAGCTTCTTGCAATAGCCGCCGTGCGTCCGTTCGGGGCGTCAAAAGTTTGCTTTAAAGGAACGGGGAAAACCGGTGGATCGCACTCAGTTATTCAATACAGCACGCACCAACGTTGCCGATCTCAGTCGAGGCAATCTGGGCGTGCCGTTGTTGCTGCTGGTCATGCTGGCGATGATGATGTTGCCGGTACCGCCGTTCCTGCTCGACGTTTTCTTTACCTTCAACATTGCCCTGTCCATCGTCGTCCTGTTGGTCTGCGTGTATGCGCTGCGGCCGCTGGATTTCGCGGTGTTCCCGACCATTCTGCTGGTGGCGACGCTGCTGCGTCTGGCGTTGAACGTGGCCTCGACGCGGGTGGTGATGCTCCACGGTCAGGACGGCCACGCCGCCGCCGGTAAGGTGATTCAGGCCTTCGGTGAGGTGGTGATCGGCGGTAACTACGTGGTCGGTATCGTGGTCTTCGCAATCCTCATGATCATCAACTTCGTCGTGGTGACCAAGGGTGCCGGGCGGATTTCGGAGGTGAGCGCGCGTTTCACCCTCGATGCGATGCCTGGCAAACAAATGGCGATCGACGCCGACCTCAACGCCGGCCTGATCGACCAGAATCAAGCCAAGTCGCGCCGTCAGGAAGTCGCCCAGGAGGCGGAGTTCTACGGTTCGATGGACGGTGCCAGCAAGTTCGTCCGTGGTGACGCGATCGCCGGCCTGCTGATTCTGTTCATCAACCTTATCGGCGGCATGGCGGTTGGTATCTTCCAGCACGGCATGAGCTTCGGCGATGCGGGCAAGGTTTACGCCTTGCTGACCATCGGTGACGGTTTAGTGGCGCAATTGCCATCACTGTTGTTATCTACAGCAGCGGCGATCATGGTGACCCGTGCTTCCGGCTCGGAAGACATGGGCAAGCAGATCAACCGGCAGATGTTCGCCTCGCCGAAAGCGCTGGCCGTGGCCGCTGGTTTGATGGCGGTGATGGGCCTGGTGCCAGGCATGCCGCACTTCTCCTTCCTGAGCATGGCGGCGCTGGCTGCGGGCGGCGCGTACCTGTTCTGGAAAAAGCAGAACGTCGCCAAGGTCGTGGCGCTGGAAGAGGTCAAGCGTCAGCAGGAACTGCTGCCGTCGCCGGCCCGCGCCATGGAAACCAAGGAGCTGGGCTGGGACGACGTGACGCCGATCGACATGATCGGCCTGGAGGTCGGCTATCGCCTGATCCCGTTGGTGGACCGCAATCAGGGTGGGCAATTGCTCGCGCGGATCAAGGGCGTGCGCAAGAAGCTCTCGCAGGATCTGGGCTTCCTGATGCCGACCGTGCACATCCGCGACAACCTTGATCTGGCGCCGAGCGCGTATCGCTTGACGCTGATGGGCGTGATTCTCGCCGAGGCCGAGATCTACCCGGATCGCGAACTGGCGATCAATCCGGGCCAGGTGTACGGCTCGCTCAACGGGATCAACGCCAAAGATCCGGCTTTCGGCCTCGAGGCGGTGTGGATCGAAATCAGCCAGCGCGCCCAGGCGCAATCGCTCGGCTACACCGTGGTCGACGCCAGCACCGTGGTCGCCACCCACTTGAACCAGATTCTGTACAAGCACTCCAGTGAGCTGATCGGCCACGAGGAAGTGCAGCAACTCATGCAATTGCTGGCCAAGAGCTCGCCGAAACTGGCAGAAGAGCTGGTGCCGGGCGTGGTTTCGCTGTCGCAGTTGCTCAAAGTTCTGCAAGCGCTGCTCGCCGAGCACGTGCCGGTGCGTGACATCCGCAGCATCGCCGAGGCGATCGCGAACAACGCTGCCAAGAGTCAAGATACCGCCGCGCTGGTCGCCGCCGTGCGGGTCGGCGTATCCCGTGCAATCGTCCAAAGCATTGTAGGCACTGAGTCCGAGCTGCCTGTAATCACATTGGAACCAAGGTTGGAACAGATATTGCTCAATAGTCTGCAGAAGGCAGGACAAGGCTCGGAAGAGGGCGTTCTGCTGGAGCCGAGCATGGCCGAGAAGCTGCAACGTTCGTTGATCGAAGCGGCCCAGCGTCAGGAAATGCAAGGCCAACCGGTGATCCTGCTGGTAGCAGGCCCGATTCGCGCGATGCTCTCGCGCTTCGGCCGCCTCGCAGTGCCAGGGCTGCATGTACTGGCCTACCAGGAAGTACCGGACAACAAGCAAGTGACCATCGTTGCGACAGTAGGGCCCAACGGCTGAGGTAGTGGTTTATGCAAGTTAAGCGTTTTTTCGCCGCCGATATGCGTCAGGCCATGAAGCTGGTTCGCGATGAGCTGGGCGCTGATGCCGCCATCATCGGCAACCGCCGCATTGCCGGCGGCGTCGAGTTGACGGCGGCTCTGGATTACAAATTGTCGGCGCTGGCGCCACGGGTTCCGAACATGGAACTCGAAGACGAGCTGCGCAAGACCCAGTCGCGCATCGTCACCGCCCAGGCCGAGCTGAGCCTGCGTGGCGAAGCCGACGGCAACACCAATCAGCAGTTGTTCGCCGGGCTGCCGTTGACCGCAGGCCTGCCGCTGACTGCTGCCGAGCCGCTGAGCGAGCCGACCTACGCCGCACCGACGCGCCCGGCCGCAGCGCCTGCGCAGGCCTCGGCGGGTGTCGATCCACGTGCGCTGGATTCGATGCGTTTTGAATTGAACAGCCTGCGCGAGCTGATGGAAGTGCAGCTCGGCACCCTGGCCTGGAATCAGCTGCAAGGCAGCCGCCCGGCCCAGGCCAATATGTATCGTCGTCTGCAGCGCATCGGCCTGTCCGGCCCGCTGTCGCGCGATCTGCTGGCGATGATCACCGACATCGAAGAACCCCGTCAGGCCTGGCGCATGCTGCTGGCCCACCTGGCGCGGATGATTGCCGTACCGGAAGTCGAGCCGCTGGAAGAGGGCGGTGTGATTGCCATGGTCGGCCCCGCCGGCATGGGCAAGACCACCACGCTGGCCAAGCTCGCCGCGCGTTACGTGCTCAAGTACGGCGCGCAGAACGTTGCACTGGTGAGCATGGACAGCTTCCGCATCGGCGCGCAGGAACAACTGAAAACCCTCGGGCGCATCCTCAACGTGCCGGTAACGCACGTCGATCCGGGTCAGTCGCTGGTGCAGGCATTGGATCCACTGCTACGCAAACGCGTGGTTTTGATCGATACTGCCGGCCTGCAAGCCAGTGATCCGGCGTTGCGCATGCAGCTTGAGAGCCTGGCCGGGCGTGGCATTCGCTCAAAAAATTATCTGGTCCTGGCAACCACCAGCCAGAAACAGGTTCTAACCGCCGCTTATCACAGTTACAAGCGTTGCGGGCTGGCCGGCTGCATCCTGACTAAACTGGATGAAACGGCCAGTCTCGGCGAAGTGTTGAGCCTGGCGATCAGTCATGAATTGCCGGTCGCGTACCTGACCGATGGCCCACGGATTCCGGATGATTTGCATCTGCCGCGCCGTCATCAACTGGTCAGCCGCGCCGTCAGCGTGCAAATGCAGGAAGAACCCAGCGAAGAAGCCATGGCTGACATGTTCGCTGATATCTATCACAGCCCGACCAAGCAGGTTGGCTGAGGTAATCATGAACAGTTTTTGTACCTACATCGATGGTCTGCCACGCATTGTTCCGATCAGGAACGCGCAGCCAGTAATGTGGCCTCCGTCTATGCAAGACAAGGTAAAGAAATAACATGGGCAGCATGCATCCCGTACAGGTGATCGCGGTGACCGGCGGCAAAGGTGGCGTCGGCAAGACTAACGTGTCAGTGAACTTGTCGCTGGCGCTGGCAGAGCTTGGCCGTCGGGTCATGCTGCTGGACGCCGACCTGGGCCTGGCGAACGTCGACGTTCTGCTGGGGCTGACACCCAAGCGCACACTGGCCGACGTCATCGAAGGCCGTTGCGAACTGCGCGACGTGCTGTTGCAGGGCCCGGGCGGGATTCGCATCGTGCCGGCGGCCTCCGGCACGCAGAGCATGGTGCACCTGAGCCCGGCGCAACACGCCGGCCTGATCCAGGCGTTCAGCGACATCGGCGACAATCTCGACGTGCTGGTGATCGACACCGCTGCGGGTATTGGTGACTCGGTAGTCAGTTTCGTTCGTGCCGCCCAGGAAGTGTTGCTGGTGGTCTGCGACGAGCCGACTTCGATCACCGATGCTTACGCGCTGATCAAGTTGCTCAACCGCGATTACGGCATGAACCGCTTCCGCGTGCTGGCCAACATGGCGCAGAGCCCGCAGGAAGGGCGCAACCTGTTCGCCAAGTTGACCAAGGTCACGGATCGCTTCCTTGACGTCGCCCTACAATACGTCGGCGCGGTGCCGTACGACGAAAGCGTGCGCAAAGCGGTGCAGAAGCAGCGCGCCGTCTACGAAGCCTTTCCCCGTTCCAAGTGCGCGCTGGCCTTCAAGGCCATCGCCCAGAAGGTCGACACCTGGCCGCTGCCGGCCAACCCGCGCGGGCATCTGGAATTTTTCGTCGAGCGTCTCGTGCAGCAAACCGCAGGGCCTGTGATATGACCGCCAGTGGCATGAATCTTTACAAAAAGTCGGCGCGTGACGCGCAATACGAATTGATCGAGCGTTACGCGCCACTGGTCAAGCGCATTGCCTATCACTTGCTGGCGCGCCTGCCGGCCAGCGTGCAGGTCGAAGACCTGATCCAGGCCGGGATGATCGGTTTGCTCGAAGTCTCGACCAAATACGACGCCAGCAAAGGCGCCAGTTTCGAAACGTACGCGGGCATTCGAATCCGCGGCGCGATGCTCGATGAAGTGCGCAAAGGGGATTGGGCGCCACGCTCGGTTCACCGTAATACCAGGATGGTCAGCGACGCGATTCGCTCGATTGAAGCTAAAACCGGCCGTGACGCTAAAGATCACGAGGTTGCGGCCGAACTCCAATTGAGTCTCGACGATTACTACGGGATTCTGAATGACACCTTGGGCAGTCGCCTGTTCAGTTTCGACGACCTGTTGCAGGACGGCGAACACGAAGGGCTGCACGAGGATGGCGCGAGTGCTCATATGGAGCCGTCACGCGATCTGGAAGATGAACGCTTCCAGGCGGCGCTGGCGGACGCGATTGCCAATTTGCCGGAGCGTGAGCGACTGGTGTTGGCGCTGTACTACGACGAAGAGCTGAACCTCAAGGAAATCGGTGAAGTCCTTGGCGTCAGTGAATCGCGGGTCAGCCAGTTACACAGCCAGTGCGCGGCCCGTCTGCGGGGGCGTTTGGGGGAGTGGCGAGCGCGCTGAAGGCAGTGTGGGGACACTGCGAAACGAGGCTGGTGCGGTGATGAACGGCGCCGGTCTCGATCCGTTGTGCTCCAGACAAACTTCGAGTGCTATGCCGATTGATTGAAGTGGCGCGTCCAGGTGCTGGGCGCGTTTAAGACTGCTTGGAGGTCGAATTGAACAAAGACATGAAAATCCTCATCGTTGATGACTTCTCAACGATGCGGCGGATCATCAAGAACCTGCTGCGCGATCTTGGGTTCACCAACACCGTCGAGGCCGACGATGGCACCACTGCCATTCCGGTGCTCAACAGCGGCAGCATCGACTTTCTGGTAACGGACTGGAACATGCCGGGCATGACCGGTATCGACCTGCTGCGTCACGTGCGCGCCGATGAAAAACTCAAGCACCTCCCGGTGTTGATGGTGACTGCTGAAGCCAAGCGCGAGCAGATCATCGAGGCCGCTCAGGCCGGTGTGAACGGTTACGTGGTCAAACCTTTCACGGCTCAAGCGTTGAAAGACAAAATCGAGAAGATTTTCGAACGCATCGGCTGATGAATGCGCGGGGGAGCTATGGAGCATAACGAATCATCACAGGGCGATTTCGAATCGACCCTGAAAAAACACGCGGTCGAACTGGTCGAGAGCCTTGAAAAAGGCAAGTTCGGCGACGCGGTGCAACTGATCCATGAGCTCAATCAGACCCGTGACCGCGGCCTGTATCAGGAAGTGGGCAAGCTCACACGTGAACTGCACAGTGCGATCGTCAATTTCCAGATTGATCCGCACATGCCGCAGGCCGAGGAAGTGTCGCAAATCACCGACGCCACCGAACGCCTGGGCTATGTGGTCAAGCTGACGGAAGCCGCGGCCAACCGCACCATGGATCTGGTGGAAAGCGCCACGCCGGTGGTCAACAGTCTCGCTGATGAAGCGCAGACGTTGAGCGCCGATTGGGGCCGCTTCATGCGTCGCGAGGTCGGGGCTGAAGAGTTCCGCGAACTGGCGCGCCGGGTCGACGGTTTTCTGTCACGCAGCAGCACGGACAACCGTGCGGTGTCGAGCAATCTCAACGACATCCTGCTGGCTCAGGATTACCAGGACCTCACAGGTCAAGTGATCAAGCGTGTGACCCAACTGGTCACCGAAGTCGAAAGCAATCTGCTCAAACTCGTGCTCATGGCCAGTCAGGTCGACCGCTTTGCGGGCATCGAACATGACCGCGCTGCAATGCTTGCTGAAAAAGATCCACAAAAACATCTCTCGCAGGGTGAAGGTCCGCAGATTCATGCCGATAAACGAGAAGACGTTGTGTCCGGTCAGGACGATGTGGACGATTTGTTATCCAGCCTTGGATTCTAGAGTTTCGGAATTCGGGTTTTTTGGGTTTTTAGACCTGTAGGAGCACCCCATTAATGAGCTTCGGCGCCGATGAAGAGATCCTTCAGGATTTCCTGGTTGAGGCCGGCGAGATTCTTGAGCAACTGTCCGAACAACTGGTCGAGCTGGAAAGCCGTCCGGATGATGCAGATCTGCTCAATGCAATTTTTCGCGGTTTCCACACTGTAAAAGGGGGCGCCGGCTTCCTTCAGCTCAATGAGCTGGTGGAGTGCTGTCACATCGCCGAAAACGTGTTCGACATCCTGCGCAAGGGTGAGCGTCGCGTTGATGCAGAACTGATGGACGTGGTGCTCGAAGCACTGGACGCGGTGAACAGCATGTTCAGCGAAGTCCGTGAACGTGCACCGATCACCGCTGCGACGCCGGAACTGCTGGCCGCGCTGGCGCGTCTGGCCGAGCCGCAATCGGCGGATGAAGCCCCGGCTTCGCCGGTTGCCGAGATGATCGAAGAACTGGTCGTTGAAAGCGACTCCTCGGACGACATCACCGATAACGAATTCGAACAACTGCTGGACTCGCTGAATGCCGTCAAGGCCCAGGCCGAGGCTCCGGCCGCTGTCGCTGCTCCCGCGCAGGTTGCCGATACGGCGGCCAGCGATGAAATCACCGACGCCGAATTTGAATCGCTGCTCGATCAACTGCATGGCAAAGGCCAGTTTGCTGTCGATGCGGTCGCTCCGGCGCCAGCACCAGCGGCTCCGGCTGCGCCTGCTGCGGGCGATAGCTCGGACATCACTGACGACGAATTCGAAGCCTTGCTCGATCAGTTGCACGGCAAGGGCAACTTCGCCGTTGACGCGCTGGAATCGGCCATCGCTTCGGCCCCGGCCGCACCTGCTGCACCGGCAGCCGCTGCGGCCGGCAGTGACCTGATCAGCGATCACGAATTCGAATCGCTGCTCGACGAATTGCACGGCAAAGGCAAGTTTGACGCCAGCGCTGCGACTGCCGGCTTTGCGTCGAGCGTCGCCACGCCAGCGGCGAAAGCTCCGGCTGCCGCTGCCGCTGCTGCGCCGAAGCCTGCCGCCAAGCCTGAACCGAAAGCCGAGACGCCGAAACCGGCCGCCGCTGCTGCACCGGCTGCGGCCCGTGCGCCAGCCGCTGCACCGGCAGAAAAACCGGCCAGCGAAGCAGAAACCACCGTGCGCGTCGATACCGCGCGGCTCGACGAGATCATGAACATGGTCGGCGAGCTGGTGCTGGTGCGTAACCGTCTGGTGCGCCTGGGCCTCAACAGCGGCGACGAAGCCATGTCCAAGGCCGTGTCGAACCTCGACGTGGTCACCGCTGACCTGCAGACCGCCGTGATGAAGACGCGGATGCAGCCGATCAAGAAGGTCTTCGGGCGCTTCCCGCGTCTGGTTCGCGACCTCGCACGTCAGCTCAAGAAAGAAATCAACCTGGAACTGGTGGGTGAAGAAACCGACCTCGACAAAAACCTTGTCGAGGCTCTGGCCGACCCGCTGGTCCACTTGGTGCGCAACGCTGTCGACCACGGCATCGAGTCGCCGGAAGAACGCGAAGCATCGGGCAAGGCCCGTGGCGGTCGCGTGGTGCTGGCGGCCGAGCAGGAAGGCGACCACATCCTGCTGTCGATCTCCGACGACGGCAAAGGCATGGATCCGAACGTCCTGCGTTCGATCGCGGTGAAACGCGGTGTGATGGACAAGGACGCGGCCGATCGCCTGAGCGATACCGAGTGCTACAACCTGATCTTCGCCCCGGGTTTCTCGACCAAGACCGAGATCTCCGACGTGTCCGGCCGTGGTGTCGGCATGGACGTGGTGAAGACCAAGATTTCCCAGCTCAACGGTTCGATCAACATCTACTCGACCAAGGGCCAGGGCTCGAAGATCGTCATCAAGGTGCCGCTGACCCTGGCGATCATGCCGACGCTGATGGTCATGCTCGGCAATCAGGCCTTTGCGTTCCCGCTGGTCAACGTCAACGAAATCTTCCACCTCGACCTGTCGACCACCAATGTCGTCGACGGTCAGGAAGTGGTGATCGTGCGCGACAAGGCGCTGCCATTGTTCTACCTCAAGCGCTGGCTGGTCAGCTCCGCCGCTCACGAAGAGCAGCGCGAAGGCCATGTGGTGATTCTTTCGGTGGGCACTCAGCGGATCGGCTTCGTCGTCGATCAGCTGGTCGGCCAGGAAGAAGTGGTCATCAAGCCATTGGGCAAAATGCTCCAGGGAACTCCGGGCATGTCCGGCGCCACCATCACCGGTGACGGCCGCATTGCGCTGATTCTCGATGTTCCAAGCATGCTCAAGCGTTACGCCACAAAGCGTATTTGAATCCGGGGCGGCGGCGCGATGACGCGCCGCTGCACCTAATGGAGTGTTTATGGCAGTCAAAGTCCTGGTGGTGGACGATTCGGGTTTTTTCCGCCGCCGCGTCTCGGAAATTCTTTCGGCGGATCCGAGCATCCAGGTGGTCGGCACGGCCACCAACGGTAAAGAGGCGATCGATCAGGCCATGGCCCTCAAGCCTGACGTGATCACCATGGACTACGAGATGCCGATGATGGACGGCATCACGGCAGTGCGGCACATCATGCAGCGCTGCCCGACCCCGGTGTTGATGTTCTCCTCGCTGACCCACGAAGGCGCGCGGGTAACCCTCGATGCGCTGGACGCCGGCGCGGTGGATTTCCTGCCGAAGAATTTCGAAGACATCTCGCGCAACCCCGAGAAGGTCAAGCAGCTGCTGTGCGAGAAAGTCCACAGCATCTCGCGCAGCAATCGTCGTTTCAGTGCCTACAGCGCGCCGGCTCCCGCCGCTGCGCCAGCGCCGACGCCTGCTCCGGCAGCGTCGAGCTACGGCAGCCACACGAGCCACAGCAGCCCTGTCCCGGCACGTCCGGCACCAGCGCCTGCGCCCGCGCCTGCCCGTGCATCCGCTGCCAGCGCTTCGTCGCCGGCACCGAAACGCAAAGCCTACAAACTGGTTGCCATCGGCACTTCGACGGGCGGCCCGGTTGCGCTGCAACGCGTACTGACGCAGTTGCCGGCGAACTTCCCGGCGCCGATCGTGCTGATCCAGCACATGCCGGCGGCGTTCACCAAAGCGTTTGCCGAACGTCTCGACAAGCTCTGCCGTATCAGCGTCAAGGAAGCCGAGGATGGCGACATCCTGCGTCCGGGCCTGGCGCTGCTGGCACCGGGTGGCAAGCAGATGATGATCGACGGCCGTGGCGCGGTGAAGATTCTGCCGGGTGACGAACGTCTGAATTACAAGCCGTGCGTGGACATCACTTTCGGTTCTGCAGCCAAGTCCTACGGCGACAAAGTTCTGGCAGTGGTGCTGACCGGCATGGGCGCCGACGGCCGCGAAGGCGCGCGTCTGCTCAAGCAGGGCGGCAGTTCGGTGTGGGCGCAGGACGAAGCAAGCTGCGTGATCTACGGCATGCCGATGGCCATCGTCAAAGCCGATCTGGCTGACGCCGTGTATGGTCTGGACGACATCGGCAAGCACATCGTCGAGGCGTGTATCTGATGGATGTTCTCAGCCTTATCGGCCTCATCATGGCGTTTGTCGCCATCATCGGCGGCAACTACCTTGAAGGCGGTCACCTCGGCGCGCTGGCCAACGGCCCGGCAGCGCTGATCGTGCTGGGCGGCACGGTCGGTGCTGCGCTGCTGCAATCGCCGATGAGCGCGTTCAAGCGCGCTATGCAGATTCTCGGCTGGATCTTCTTTCCGCCGCGTGTCGACCTGGCCGGCGGCATCGACCGCGTAGTCAATTGGAGCCTGACGGCGCGCAAGGAAGGCTTGCTCGGCCTCGAAGGCGTGGCCGACGCCGAGCCCGACAGCTATTCGCGCAAGGGTCTGCAACTGCTGGTCGACGGCGCCGAGCCGGAGGCGATTCGCAGCATTCTCGAAGTGGATTTCTACACCCAGGAATCCCGTGATATCGAAGCGGCCAAGGTGTTCGAAAGCATGGGCGGCTACGCGCCGACCATCGGCATCATCGGTGCGGTGATGGGCCTGATTCACGTGATGGGCAACCTCGCTGATCCGTCGCAACTGGGTAACGGCATTGCCGTGGCGTTCGTCGCGACCATCTACGGCGTGGCCAGTGCCAACCTGATCCTCTTGCCGGTCGCGGCCAAGCTCAAGTCCATCGCGTTGCGGCAGTCGCGTTATCGCGAAATGTTGCTGGAAGGAATTCTGTCGATCGCCGAAGGTGAAAACCCTCGTTCCATTGAGTTGAAGCTGCAAGGCTTCATGGACTAAGGGAATAACCTCATGGCTCGTCGTCGCCACCAGGAAGAACACGTCAATCACGAGCGCTGGCTCGTGTCCTACGCGGATTTCATCACTTTGCTGTTCGCGTTTTTCGTGGTGATGTACTCGATCTCGTCGATCAACGAAGGCAAGTACAAAGTCATTTCCGAAGCGCTGATCGGCGTGTTTACCGACTCCGACCGCTCGCTCAAACCGATTCCGATCGGCGACGAACGACCGAAAACCGTGACCCCGGCCAAGCCGCTGGTCAAGGATGCCGAGCAGGTCGACGCCGGTATTTCCGGGGCCAGCGATCCGCTGAAAAGCATCGCCGATGACATCAGCGCCGCCTTCGGTGATTTGATCAGCTCCAACCAGATGACCGTGCGCGGCAACGAGTTGTGGGTCGAGATCGAGCTCAATTCCAGCCTGTTGTTTGGCAGCGGCGACGCCATGCCGAGCGACATCGCGTTCAACATCATCGACAAGGTCGCGGCGATCCTGAAGCCGTTCGACAACCCGATCCACGTCGAAGGCTTCACCGACGATCAACCGATCCGCACCGCGCAGTACCCGACCAACTGGGAACTGTCCTCGGCGCGTTCGGCGAGCATCGTGCGCATGCTCGCCATGCAGGGCGTAAACCCTGGGCGACTGGCGTCGGTGGGTTATGGCGAATTCCAGCCAGTGGCCAACAATGCCACGGTCGAAGGCCGGGCGAAGAACCGTCGCGTGGTGCTGGTGGTGTCGCGCAATCTTGATGTGCGCCGCAGCCTGACGGGCACCGGAACCGCCAATGCGCAACCGGATGCGGCGTTGAAGCGCGCTGGCACACAAACTGCACCGACCCCGGTCAAGACGCCGGGACGCGAGAGTGCCGTCAATTCTCCGTCGCCCGCATTAACACGCTGAAGCATGTCTCGGTCAATCAACCTGGCCGGGAGGAACGAACTGAATGAGAGTCTGGGCAGTCGCCAATCAAAAGGGTGGTGTCGGTAAAACCACATCCTCCATCGCTTTAGCCGGATTGCTGGCCGAGGCGGGCAAGCGCGTGGTTGTGGTCGATCTCGACCCGCACGGCTCGATGACCAGCTATTTCGGCTACGACCCCGACAGCCTGGAACACAGCAACTACGACCTGTTTCTGCACAAGGGCAGCGTGCCGCAAGGCCTGCCGGGGCAGTTGCTGTTGTCGACCAGCGACGAACGCATTTCCCTGCTGCCATCGAGCACTGCACTGGCCACCCTTGAGCGCCAGTCGCCGGGGCAGAGTGGCCTGGGTCTGGTGATCGCCAAGAGTCTGGCGCAACTGTGGCAGGACTTCGATTACGCGATCATCGACAGCCCGCCGTTGCTCGGTGTGCTGATGGTCAACGCTCTCGCGGCGAGCCAGCAATTGGTGATCCCGGTGCAGACCGAGCACCTCGCCGTGAAAGGTCTGGAGCGCATGGTCAACACCCTGGCGATGATCAATCGCTCGCGCAAACAGCCGCTGCCGTTCAGCATCGTGCCGACCCTGTTTGACCGCCGCACGCAGGCGTCGATGGGCACCTTGCGCGTGCTGCGTGACAAATTCCCCGACGACATCTGGCACGGCTACATCCCGGTCGATACTCGTCTGCGCGACGCCAGCCGGGCGGGCGTCACGCCTTCGCAATTCGACGGCAAGAGTCGTGGCGTGCTGGCCTACCGCGCGCTGCTCAAGCACCTGCTCGCGCAGCAACTTGTTCCGCAGGTGGCCTGAGATGATTTCGATCTGTTTGCCCGAACCCTGTGGGAGCGAGCCTGCTCGCGAAGCAGACAACGCGGTTTCCCTGTCAGGCGCTGATCACCGATGAACCGCCCAGTGAAACTCACGTCACGTCCGCAACAGGCCTTGCAGTCCTATCTGGAAGACCTGCTGCTCGACCTGCCCGAGGACTTGCCTGCGCCGGCTGTAGCGCTGCCGCCAGTCGTCGAACAGGCGCAGCCTGAAGTGGTGGAAAGCACCGAGGCCATGGATGAGTTCCAGGCAGCGGTGCTGGAAGAGCAGGCCCGTGACGCTCAGAAATCCGTCGCTCCGATTGCCGCGCCTGCTGCTGCCCCCGTGGCCAAAGCACCGGTGGTGCTGATCGACGAACCGCGCGCGCCACTGTCGACACTGGCGCCGCTGCTGCAAACACAATTATTGACCGTGCCGGAACCCGAACCGGAGCCAGAACCCGCGCCGCAGATTGCTGAGCCGCAGGTGCTGGTCCCGCCGCTGGTGGAAGTGCACCTGCCGCCGAACAACCCGCCGCCACCGGTCGAGCCCGATGGCCGTCCGGCCTGGGCTGCCGAAGCCTTCGAATGCTTGCTGTTCGATGTTGCCGGGCTGACCCTGGCGGTGCCGCTGGTGTGCCTTGGCTCGATCTATTCGCTGGCCGGCCACGAGCTGACGCCGCTGTTTGGTCAGCCGGAGTGGTTCCTCGGGATTCTGCCGAGCCAGGCCGGCAATCTGAAAGTCTTGGACACCGCGCGTTGGGTCATGCCGGATCGTTACCGCGATGACTTCCGGCAGGGCCTGCAATACGTGATTTCGGTACAAGGTTACGAGTGGGGGCTGGCAGTGCATCAGGTCAGCCGCTCGTTGCGCCTGGACCCGAATGAGATCAAATGGAGAAGTCACCGGGGTCAGCGGCCATGGCTCGCCGGCACCGTGATCGAGCACATGTGTGCATTGCTTGACGTATCCGCACTGGCCGAGTTGATCGCCAGCGGCGGGGCAAAGCACTTGAATGGCAACAAGCCGCTACATAAACCGACATAGCAGCCGACATAACAATCACGCGATGGCATTTTCCAGTGCCACCACACAGAACACACACCGCCCGGGGCGGTTTTTTCGAGGGGTCAGGGTATGAGTAGTCAGGCGTCGAATGCAAAAGGTTCTGAAGATCCGATCCTGCAATGGGTGACCTTCAAACTGGATAACGAAACCTACGGCATCAACGTGATGCGCGTGCAGGAAGTGCTGCGCTACACCGAGATCGCGCCGGTGCCGGGTGCACCGAGCTACGTGCTGGGCATCATCAACCTGCGCGGCAACGTGGTCACCGTGATCGACACCCGTCAGCGCTTCGGCCTGCACAGCGGCGAGATCAGCGACAACACCCGTATCGTCATCATCGAAGCCGACAAGCAAGTCGTCGGCATCATGGTCGACAGCGTCGCCGAAGTGGTTTACCTGCGTCAGTCGGAAATCGAAACCGCACCGAACGTCGGTAACGAAGAATCGGCCAAGTTCATCCAGGGCGTGTGCAACAAGAACAACGAACTGCTGATTCTGGTCGAGCTGGACAAGATGATGAGCGAAGAAGAATGGTCGGAACTGGAGAGCATCTGATTTGATTCTCGAGGTTGCGGTAATTGTTCTGTTCCTGTTCTGGGCCGGCACGCTGGCGATGTTCGTCTCGTACATCAAGGCGCAGCGAGTGATCGCTGCGCAGCAGGCCCAGGGCGATGCGCTGCGTGATCAGCGCATCAAGGAACTGGCCAAACGCGTCGACGACTACCAGAACGGCAACGTGCGCATGGGCGAAGCCCTGCACGAGTTGCGCGCAGTGGTGAGTCCGTTGCCGGACAAGATCGTTGCCCTCGAACAACGCGACCCGTCGAGCCTGTCATTCGCCCAGGCGGCGAAGCTGGTAGGCATGGGCGCCAGCGTCGATGAACTGACTCAGTCGTGCGGCTTGACCCAGGCTGAGGCGGAGTTGATGCGCAAGTTGCACAAGGGCAGCTAGAAGCTTCAAGCTTCAAGCTTCAAGCTTCAAGCTTCAAGCGGCAAGCAAGATCAAAAGCGCTAGTCGCGAGCAGGCTCGCTCCCACATTTGATCACGGTCGAATGTGAGATCGTTCCCACGCTCTGCGTGGGAACGCATCCTGGGACGCTCCGCGTTCCGCCTGTGAAATGTGACGCGGAGCGTCACGGGCGGCATTCCCACGCGGAGCGTGGGAACGATCAAATCAAAAGCGCTATTCGCGAGCAGGCTCACTCCCACATTTGATCACGGTCGAATGTGGGAGCGAGCCTGCTCGCGAAGGCGTCTTTGAAACCTCAATAATCATCCCCGCGTGCGGTGATGTCCTTCTCGACCATCGGCGCATCCGGATCCTGTCCCTCGGGGAATTTGCCTTTCAGGTTCCAGGCAAACGCGATGATCTCGGCGATGGTGCGATAGAGCTCTTCGGGGATGCTGTCGCCCAGTTCCATCCGCGCCAGCAGGCGCACCAGTTCAGGGTTCTCGTAGATCGGCACTTCGTAATCGCGGGCAATGCGCAGGATTTCTTCGGCCAGTTCCTCGTCGCCCTTGGCGGTGAGGGTCGGGGCGTGGTTGCCGTCGTATTTGAGGGCGATGGCCTGGCGTGGGGCAGTGGAATCGTTCATGCGGTTTCGTCGACCCAGCGGTGCTCGAGGCGGGTTTGGTTGCCTTGCGGCGGCGTGCCGTGGTGGCAGTCGAGGTCGCCGACGTTGAGCCCGGAATCGAGCAAGCGCTGGCGCAGGGCGAACAGGTTGTTCTCGATCAGGTCGGCGGTGTACGGCCGCTCGGCCCACAGCTGACTGGACAGGCTGCCGGCGATCAATTGCGCCTGAATCTGCATTGGCCCGAGCGGTTCCAGATCGAAGGCCAGATCGACGCGCCACAGTTGCTGTTTGGCTTCGCGCTCATCGCGGCGTTCGTGCGGCTGCGGTTCGCGCTCCGGCGCTTCTTCACGCTGGAATTTGACCTGCAACGGCACGATGTCTTGCAGGTTGCGCATGGGGATTTCCAGCTGCCAGGTGCTGAGCAGGCGGCCATCGTCGGTGACGCCGGTCTGTTCCAGGCTCGACAGCTGATGGCTTTGCAGGCGCGACACCGCTGCGGCGGCGAGGCGCAACAGTTGTTCGAGATCACCTTCGCCTTCGAGTTTCGCCAGCAGTCGTTCGGGCAACGGGAAGCTGCTGGGCACCGGTTTGGCGCTGACCTGGCCGAGGGTGCCGAGGGCGTTCCGGACGAAACTCGGCAGCGCTTGCGCCAGGGTGTTGGCGGCGATGATCGCATTGAAATTGGTGTTGCTCGGCAGGCCCGGGGTCAGTTGCGCGATCAGTTTGAGCAGGTCGGCTTTCATGTCCGGGGCGAGAGTCGGATTCTGTCCGCCGAGCAATTTCGCTTCGAGGAACGCGCCGCTGTTGGCCAAGGCCAGCGCCACGCCTTTGGCGGTGCTCATTTGTTGCACGTCCGGCAGGCTGGCGAGCAGCTTGTCGACCACCGCGCGCAGATCCGCCGAGGTCTGGTCAGTGGCCGGCGGCAGATTTTGCAACATCTTCAGCAGACCATCGAGCGAGCCCTGACGACTTTGCTGACCGAGCAATTGCTGACTGACCGCCAGTTGCTCCTGACGGCTGCTCAGCGGCACGAATTTGAGGGTTTGCGCGTCCTGCACCTGCGCCGACAACAAGGTGCCGATGCGCAGGGGCTGGGGGCTGTCGACGGTCAAGGTGCTGCCGCTCAATGCGGTGTTGAGCAGGGTGACCATCGAGCGAAATACCGCCGCTTGCCCCGGCGTCTGCGGCAGGGCTTGCGAGGTCACGACTTTGCCTTGCAGCAAGGTGCCGGCGGGCAACTGTGCGGTATCGACGCGGGTCAGGGTGGCGACGCTGCTGGCAATCGCTTGTTGCACGGTGATCGCCAGATTGCCGGCCGACGGCTGAGTGATCGCCAGGTTGGTGCCCTGTGGCAACGGCAGGTTGCTGCTGGCCTGCACGGTGGTCTGACGGCCGCTGTCGAGGGTCACCTTGAGCAGCAATTCAAAGGTCTGATCAGCCTGCTTGAGCGACAACACCTCAGCCTTGGCGCTTTGCCCCGCGCCGATCAAGCCCTCGACCGGCGTCAGCAGCTTGAGCAGTTCACCCGTCTGCGGGCGAGCGCTCGCCGGCACGGTGGGCGGCAGCGGGAGGATGTTCATTTCGCCTGTCATACGCGGACACAACCTGAGGAAATTGCGCTCTTGAGAGTAAGGCACGGCATGTATAATGCCGCGCGTCGTGCGCTTCGTTCAAAAAACCTGGCAATTGTTTGATCCAGCTCGCCAGATCGAGCGATCAAAGCATCTATGCTGCATCTCTTTAACGGCCGCTCTAGAGCCGACTTGAACCGTATAAGGCCCGTGATCCCTTGACCAGTCCTGTCCTGCAAACCGTTGCCCTGGCGTGTGAACGCGATCTGCGGCTGCTTTTCGAAAACCTCGAATTGCGCCTGGCCAGTGGTGACATGGTGCAGATCAGCGGCCCCAACGGCAGCGGCAAGACCAGTCTTTTACGTCTGCTCGCCGGTTTGATGCAACCCACCGACGGCCAGGTACTGCTCAACGGTCAGCCGTTGACCGAGCAACGCAGCGAAGTGGCGCGAAACCTGTTGTGGATCGGCCACGCCGCTGGCATCAAGGATCTGCTCACTCCCGAAGAAAACCTGTCGTGGCTGTGCGCCTTGCATCATCCCGCCGAACGCGAGGCGATCTGGCAGGCGCTGGCAGCAGTAGGATTGCGCGGTTTCGAAGACGTTCCCTGCCACAGCCTTTCCGCCGGCCAGCAGCGCCGCGTGGCGCTGGCGCGGTTGTATCTGGACAGCCCGCCGTTGTGGATTCTCGACGAACCGTTCACCGCGCTGGACAAGCAGGGCGTCACTCAGTTGGAAGAGCATCTGGCCGGCCACTGCGAACGCGGCGGTCTGGTGGTGCTGACCACCCACCACACCCTGAGCCGCATGCCAGCCGGTTATCGCGACATCGATCTGGGGAAATGGGCGGTATGAGTGTCTTCGGCCTGCTGCTTGCCCGCGAATCGCGACTGCTGTTCCGCCGCCCGGCGGAGCTGGCCAATCCGCTGATTTTCTTTGCCATCGTCATTGCCCTTTTTCCGCTGGCCGTCGGCCCGGAAACTCAAGTCTTGCAAAACCTGTCCCCGGGGTTAGTCTGGGTGGCGGCGTTGTTGTCGGTCTTGCTTTCGCTGGACGGATTGTTTCGCAGTGACTTCGAAGACGGCTCGCTGGAACAGTGGGTCCTTTCGTCGCACCCGCTGCCGCTTCTGGTCCTGGCCAAGGTGCTGGCACACTGGCTGTTCTCCGGTCTGGCACTGGTGCTGCTGTCGCCTTTGCTGGCGCTGATGCTCGGGTTGCCGGCCGCGTGCCTGCCGGTGCTGCTGCTGTCGTTGTTGCTCGGTACGCCGGTGTTGAGCCTGCTCGGTGCAGTCGGCGCGGCGCTGACGGTCGGCCTGAAGCGCGGCGGCCTGTTGCTGGCGCTGCTGGTTCTGCCGTTGTACATCCCGGTGTTGATCCTTGGCAGCGGCGCGTTGCAAGCGGCGCTGCAAGGCATGCCGGCGACCGGATACCTGTTGTGGATGGCCAGCCTCACAGCGCTGGCGATCACCCTGACACCCTTTGCAATAGCCGCTGGCCTGAAGATCAGCGTCGGCGAATAATAATGAGGCCTGGTCAAAAATTGACCACTTCTTCCAGAAGAAAGGCATGACCCTCTGCCAGCTCGCGATGATGAGCGGCAACCGTGATGGAAACAGTATGAACTGGACCTGGTTTCACAAGCTCGGCTCGCCCAAGTGGTTCTACGGCATCAGCGGCAAGTTCCTGCCGTGGTTGAGCATTGCAGCGTTGCTGCTGATCGGCGTTGGCGTGGTCTGGGGTCTGGCCTTCGCGCCGCCGGATTACCAGCAAGGCAACAGCTTTCGCATCATCTATATCCACGTACCTGCAGCGATGCTCGCCCAGTCGATCTACGTGATGCTCGCGGTGTGCGGCGTGGTCGGGCTGGTGTGGAAAATGAAGCTGGCCGATGTCGCCCTGCAATGCGCCGCACCGATCGGTGCGTGGATGACCGCCGTGGCGCTGGTCACCGGGGCCATCTGGGGCAAGCCGACCTGGGGCTCGTGGTGGGTGTGGGATGCGCGCCTGACCTCGATGCTGATTCTGCTGTTCCTGTATTTCGGCGTGATCGCGCTGGGCAATGCCATCAGCAACCGCGACAGCGCCGCCAAGGCCTGCGCGGTGCTGGCGATCGTTGGCGTGATCAACATTCCGATCATCAAATACTCGGTGGAGTGGTGGAACACCCTGCACCAGGGCGCGACGTTCACCCTCACGGAAAAACCGGCGATGCCCGCGGAAATGTGGCTGCCGCTGCTGCTGACGGTGCTGGGTTTCTACTGCTTCTTCGGCGCTGTGCTGTTGCTGCGCATGCGTCTTGAAGTACTCAAGCGCGAGGCCCGCGCCAGTTGGGTGAAGACCGAAGTGCAGCAGAGTCTGGAGGCGGTGCGATGAGTTTTGCTTCATTCGGCGATTTTCTCGCCATGGGCCATCACGGCCTGTATGTCTGGTCGGCCTACGGCATCTGTCTGGCGGTGCTGGCCCTCAACGTGGTGGCGCCGATTGCGGCGCGCAAGCGTTATCTGCAACAAGAGGCGCGTCGTTTGCGCCGGGAGAACGGCAAGTGAATGCGCTGCGCAAAAAACGTCTGATCATCATTCTGGCGATTCTGGTCGGAGTGGGCGCTGCTGTCGGCCTGGCCCTGAGCGCGCTGCAGGAAAACATCAATCTGTTTTACACACCGACGCAGATCGCCAACGGCGAAGCGCCGCAAGACACGCGCATCCGCGCCGGCGGCATGGTCGAGGCCGGTTCGCTGCAACGGTCAAAGGATTCGCTGGACGTCAAATTCGTCGTCACCGACTTCAACAAATCCGTGACCATCGCCTATCGCGGCATCCTCCCGGATCTGTTCCGCGAAGGGCAGGGCATTGTCGCCCTCGGCAAGCTCAACGCTGATGGCGTGGTGGTCGCCGATGAAGTGCTGGCCAAGCACGACGAGAAGTACATGCCGCCGGAAGTGACCAAAGCGCTGAAGGACAGCGGTCAATCCGCACCGACGCCTGTGAAGGAGGGTTGATCGATGGCCGCCGCACTGTTTATTCCTGAGCTGGGCCACCTGGCCATGATCCTCGCGCTGTGTTTTGCACTGGTCCAAGCGCTGGTGCCGATGCTCGGCGCGTGGCGCGGCGACCGCTTGTGGATGAGCCTGGCGCAACCGGCGGCGTGGGGCCAGTTTGCCTTTCTGCTGTTTGCCTTTGGCTGCCTGACCTATGCGTTCATGACCGACGATTTCTCGGTCGGCTACGTGGCGATGAACTCCAACAGCGCGCTGCCGTGGTACTACAAATTCAGCGCGGTGTGGGGCGCCCACGAAGGTTCGCTACTGCTGTGGGCATTGATCCTCGGCGGCTGGACTTTCGCTGTGTCGGTGTTCTCCCGGCAGTTGCCGCAAGTCATGCTCGCCCGGGTACTGGCGGTGATGGGCATGATCAGCACCGGTTTCCTGCTGTTTCTGATTCTTACCTCGAACCCGTTCTCGCGGATCCTGCCGCAGATTCCCGCCGACGGTCGCGACCTCAACCCGTTGCTGCAAGACATTGGCCTGATCGTGCATCCGCCAATGCTGTACATGGGTTACGTCGGTTTCTCTGTGGCCTTCGCATTTGCCATCGCCGCGCTGCTCGGCGGCCGTCTCGATGCGGCATGGGCGCGCTGGTCGCGGCCATGGACCATCGTCGCCTGGGCCTTCCTCGGCATCGGCATCACCCTCGGTTCGTGGTGGGCGTACTACGAACTCGGCTGGGGCGGCTGGTGGTTCTGGGACCCGGTGGAAAACGCCTCGTTCATGCCATGGCTGGTCGGCACCGCGTTGATTCACTCGCTGGCGGTCACCGAGAAACGCGGCGTGTTCAAGAGCTGGACGGTGTTGCTGGCGATCGCCGCGTTCTCGTTGAGCCTGCTCGGCACCTTCCTCGTACGCTCGGGCGTGCTGACTTCGGTGCATGCCTTCGCTTCGGATCCCGAGCGCGGTGTGTTCATCCTGATTTTCCTGCTGTTCGTGGTCGGCGGTTCGCTGACGCTGTTTGCGCTGCGTGCGCCGGTGGTGAAAAGTCAGGTTGGCTTCAATCTGTGGTCGCGTGAGACTTTGCTGCTGGGCAACAACCTGGTGCTGGTCGTGGCTGCATCGATGATCCTGCTTGGCACGTTATATCCGCTGATTCTTGATGCCATCAGCGGCGCCAAGCTCTCGGTCGGCCCGCCGTACTTCAATGCGCTGTTCATCCCGTTGATGGCGTTGCTGATGCTGGTCATGGCGATCGGTGTGATCGTGCGCTGGAAGGACACGCCAGTGAAATGGCTGGCGAGCATGCTCACTCCGGTGTTGCTCGGCAGCGTCGCATTGGCCGTGGTGGCCGGCGTGGCGTACGGCGATTTCAACTGGGCAGTGATCGCGACGTTCCTGCTGGCGGCGTGGGTGTTGCTCGCCGGCGTGCGCGATCTGTTCGACAAGACCCGCCACAAAGGCCTGATCAAAGGTTTGCCGACGCTGACCCGCAGTTATTGGGGCATGCAGATCGCCCACCTCGGCATCGCCGTGTGCGCGCTGGGCGTGGTGTTGTCGAGCCAGAACAGTGCCGAGCGCGACCTGCGTCTGGCGCCGGGCGAGTCGATGGACCTGGCCGGCTATCAATTTGTCTTCGAAGGCGCCAAGCATTTCGAAGGGCCGAATTTCACATCGGACAAAGGCACCATCCGCGTCATTCGTGACGGCGAGGAAATCAGCGTGCTGCACCCGGAAAAGCGTCTGTACACCGTACAGAACTCGGTGATGACCGAAGCCGGCATCGATGCCGGTTTCACTCGCGATCTCTACGTCGCCCTCGGCGAGCCGCTGGATAACGGCGCCTGGGCCGTGCGCGTTCACGTCAAACCGTTCGTGCGCTGGATCTGGTTCGGCGGCTTGCTCACCGGATTGGGTGGTTTGCTGGCGGCGCTGGATCGGCGTTATCGGGTCAAGGTGAAAAGCAAAGTGCGCGAAGCGCTGGGCATGACGGGAGCGGCGGCATGAGGCGTTGGTTGATGTTGTTGCCGCTGGCGATTTTTCTGCTGGTGGCGGTGTTTCTTTATCGTGGGTTGTATCTGGACCCGGCGGAGCTGCCGTCGGCGATGATCGACAAGCCGTTCCCGGAGTTTTCCTTGCCGAGTGTGCAGGGTGACAAGACGCTGACCAAGGCCGACATTCTCGGCAAGCCGGCGCTGGTCAATGTCTGGGGCACCTGGTGCATCTCCTGTCGCGTCGAGCACCCGGTGCTGAACAAACTCGCCGAGCGCGGCGTGGTGATCTACGGCATCAACTACAAGGACACCAATGCCGACGCCTTGAAGTGGCTGGCCGAGTTTCACAATCCGTATGCGCTGGATATTCGTGACGACGAGGGTTCGCTGGGCTTGAATCTGGGTGTCTATGGCGCGCCGGAAACCTTCTTCATCGACGCCAAAGGCATCATCCGCGACAAGTTCGTCGGGGTGATCGACGAGCAGGTCTGGCGCGAAAAACTCGCGGCCAAGTATCAGGCGCTGGTCGATGAGGCCAAGCCATGAAGCGTTTTCTCGCAGCAGTGGTGTTGGGCTTGAGCCTGGCCGGTGTCGCCCACGCGGCCATCGACACCTACGAATTTGCCAAAGAGGGCGACCGCGAGCGTTTCCGCGAACTGACCAAGGAACTGCGCTGCCCCAAATGCCAGAACCAGGACATTGCCGACTCCAACGCGCCGATCGCCGCCGACCTGCGCAAAGAGATTTTCCGCATGCTCGGCGAGGGCAAGGACAATCAGCAGATCATCGACTTCATGGTCGATCGCTACGGTGATTTCGTCCGCTACAAACCGGCGCTCAATGCCAAAACCGCGCTGCTGTGGTTCGGCCCGGCCGGGCTGCTGCTCGGTGGTTTCGTGGTGATCGCGCTGATCGTGCGCAGGCGTCGCGGGCAGCGTGCCGAAACGCCGTCATCGCTGTCTGCCGAAGAACGTCAGCGTCTCGACCAACTGTTGGATAAAAACCAAGAATGATTGATTTCTGGCTCGCCGCAGGGCTGTTGCTTCTGGTCGCCCTGAGTTTTCTGCTGATCCCGGTACTGCGCGAACGCCGCGCCCAGCGGGAAGAAGATCGCACCGCGTTGAACGTCGCGCTGTACCAGGAACGGGTGGCCGAGCTGCAAGCGCAGCAGGCCGAGGGCGTGCTCGACGCCGCGCAACTGGACAGCGGCCGCGCGGAAGCTGCGCGTGAACTGCTCGCCGACACCGAAGGCGCCGCCGCGCCGCGTGTCTCGCGTCTGGGTAAACCGTTGCCGCTGCTGGCCGCTGTGCTGGTACCGGTGCTGGGCCTCGGTCTGTACCTGCATTTCGGCGCCGCCGACAAGGTCGAACTGACCCGCGAATTCGCTCAGGCACCGCAGTCGATGGAAGAGATGACCCAGCGTCTGGAACGTGCGGTCGCCGCACAACCGGATTCCGCTGAAGGTCTGTATTTCCTCGGCCGTACCTACATGGCTCAGGACCGCCCGGCAGACGCGGCGAAGATGTTCGAACGCGCCGCCAACCTCGCTGGTCGCCAGCCGGAGCTGCTCGGCCAATGGGCGCAGGCGCAGTATTTTGCTGACGGTAAAAAGTGGTCGGAGCAGATTCAGAAACTGACCGATGAAGCGCTGAAGGCTGATCCGAAAGAAGTCACCAGCCTCGGCCTGCTCGGCATCGCTGCGTTCGAAGGTGAGCGTTATCAGGAGGCCATCGACTACTGGAATCGCCTGCTCGCGCAACTGCCGCCGGATGACAACTCTCGCGCTGCGCTGCAAGGCGGCATCGAGCGTGCCGCCGAACGCCTGAAAGCCAGCGGTGGCAAGGTTGCCGAGGCTCCGGTGCCGAAAGCTGCATTGCTGAAAGTCAGCGTTGATCTGGCCAGCGACCTCAAGAGCAAGGTGCAACCGGGCGACAGCGTGTTCATCTTCGCCCGCGCCACTTCTGGCCCACCGGCGCCGCTGGCGGCCAAACGTCTGACCGTGGCTGACCTGCCGGTGACCGTCGAACTGGGCGATGCCGATGCAATGATGCCGCAGTTGAAACTGTCCAACTTCCCTGAAGTCCAACTGGTTGCGCGCATCTCACGGGCCGGTCAACCGACCTCCGGTGAGTGGATCGGTCGCAGCGGCCCAGTGGCCAGCAGCACTACCGCGCCACAAAAACTGACTATCGACAGCCCGGACAAGTAACCGGACCCAACAGGAAAGCACCGCCATGCACACCATCGCCCGCATCACAGTCCTCACACTGGCCCTGGGCTTGAGTGCATGTGCGGTACAACGCCCGGAACCGACCACCAGCCTGCCGCCGATCCCGCCGTCTCAGCCAAGTCCAACCCCGTCGACCTCGCCAAGCCCCGGCAAGAGCATCCCGGCCAAACCCGCCAAGCCCGTGCCCCGCACCTCGGCCAGCTTCGCCCCGCCACCGGGCGGCAACAGCCACTGGGACCAGAAGCTCGGCGTCTACGTGCTCGACGACCAGACCAACACCTTCTACCGCCAGCGCACCTACTACCGCTGGAACAACGGCTGGAGCCGCTCGGTCAGCCCCAACGGCCCGTGGGAAGACACCAACATCCACGGCGTCCCGCCGGGGTTGGGCAAGAAGTTCGGGCAGTGATGAGAAACGGCGATCTTGGGATCGTCGTTTTTTCGTTTGCGGGGTATTGGAGTGCGGCGCAAAACCTGTAAGAGCGAGCCTGCTCGCGAAGGCGTCGGGTCAGTCAAATCAGCTGAGACTGAAACTCCGCTATCGCGAGCAGGCTCCCTCCTGCAGTAGTTTTCGGCGATGCCCTATTCCGCATCCGCCAAGAACCTGTGGGAGCGAGCTTGCTCGCGAAAGCGTCAGGGCAGTCAAATTATCTGTAACTGAAACACCGCTTTCGCGAGCAGGCTCGCTCCCACACTGGATTTGTGTATTGCAGTGATTCGCAGGTCACCCAAAACCTGTGGGAGCGAGCCTGCTCGCGAAGCTTTTGAAGCCTTAAGCCGTGGCCAATGAAGCGCGTCGTGAAGTGCTCAAAAACCGCAGCAACGCCAACAGCGGAAACACGCTGCCGACAATCACGATCCACAACCAGCCGCCATGCTCGTACACCGCGCTGGCCACCGAGGAGCCGAAGGCGCCGCCGATAAAGATGCTGGTCATGTACAGCGCGTTCAAACGGCCACGACTTTTCGCGTCCAGCGAGTACACCGCGCGTTGGCCGAGGACCATGTTCATCTGCACGCAGAAGTCCAGCACCACGCCGGTCACGGCCAGGCCGATGACGCTATAGGCCGGGTGGATGAAGGCGGGGAGGAAACTCAGGCTGGCGAACAGCATGGCCAGCAGCGAGGCGCTACGTGTGTGGCCGGCATCAGCGAGGCGGCCGCTGATTGGCGCGGCGATGGCACCGATGGCGCCGACCAGGGCGAAGATGGCGATTTCGCTTTGCGACAGGCCATGGTTGCGTGCAAGTTCCAGTGGCACGGCGGTCCAGAACAGGCTGAACGTGGCAAACATGCAACCCTGGTAAAACGCCCGCTGACGCAGCACCGGTTGCTGGCGCAGCAGTGTCCACAGCGAGCCGATCAATTGGCCATAAGTTGCGCTGTGATCCGGCTGGCGCTTGGGCACGGTCAGCGCCAGCACCACGCTGATTGCCGCCATCAACGCTGCGGCGATCATGAACATGGCGCGCCAGCCGAGGTGATCGGCGACCACACTCGACACCGGTCGCGCCAACAGAATGCCCAGCAGCAAACCGCCCATGATCCCGCCCACCACGCGACCACGGGATTCTTCCGGCGCCAGATGCGCGGCCAGCGGAATCAGGATCTGCACCGACACCGAGCTGAAGCCGACCAGCAGCGAGATCAGCAGGAACACGTTCGGCTGTTCAGTGAACGCGGCGCCAAGCAGACTGGCGATCGCCACGACCGTGGTGATGATCATCAGCCGCCGGTTTTCCAGCAGATCCCCCAATGGCACCAGAAAGAACAGGCCCAACGCATAGCCGATCTGCGTCAGCGAGACGATGAAACTGGCCATGGTGTCGGAGAGGCCGATGTCCGGCGCGATCAGGCCAATAATCGGTTGTGCATAGTAGATGTTGGCAACAATGGCGCCGCAGCAAAACGCGAACAGCAGGACCATGCCTCGGGTCATTGCGTGAGGAGTGGTGGTCATAGGGGATCTCGGGTCGGGCACAGGAAAGGGCTGAGGCTAATGGACAACGTGGACTGGCAGAAGACGTTTTCGGATGATAACTGTTATTACGCCGTGTAATGACCGGTATTCCCACGCAACAAAAAGGCGACCCGGTGGGTCGCCTTTTGATTTTTCAGATCAAGCCTTACTGCCCGCTATAAATCTGATCAAACACGCCACCATCATTGAAGTGGGTTTTCTGCACCGTGCGCCAGTCACCAAAGGTCTTCTCCACCGAAAGGAAATCGACTTTCGGGAAACGGTCGGTGTACTTCGCCAGCACCGCCGGGTCACGCGGACGCAGGTAGTTGGCCGCCGCAATTTCCTGACCTTCCGGCGACCACAGGTACTTCAGATACTCATCAGCCGCAGCGCGCGAGCCCTTCTTGTCGACCACTTTGTCGACCACCGAAACCGGTGGCTCGGCTTCTGCGGAGACGCTTGGGTAGACAACTTCGAACTGATCGCGACCGAACTCGCGGGCGATCATTTCCGCTTCGTTTTCGAAGGTCACCAGTACGTCGCCGATCTGGTTGGTCATGAACGTGGTGGTGGCGGCGCGGCCACCGGTGTCGAGTACCGGCGCCTGCTTGAACAGCTTGCCAACGAAGTCCTTGGCCTTGTTCTCGTCGCCGCCGTTTTTCAGCACGTAGCCCCAGGCCGACAGGTAGGTGTACCGGCCATTACCCGACGTTTTCGGGTTCGGCACAATCACCTGTACGCCGTCCTTGAGCAGATCGGGCCAGTCTTTCAAAGCTTTCGGGTTGCCCTTGCGGACGATGAACACCGTGGCCGAGGTAAACGGCGCGCTGTTGTTCGGCAGGCGCGTGACCCAATTGTCCGGGACCAGTTTGCCGTTGTCGGCGAGGGCGTTGATGTCGGTGGCCATGTTCATGGTGATGACGTCAGCCGGCAGGCCGTCGATCACCGAACGCGCCTGCTTGCTCGAGCCGCCGAAGGACATCTGCACGGTGATGTTCTCCTTGTGCTCGGCTTGCCAGTGCTTCTGGAACGCAGTGTTGTAGTCCTTGTAGAAATCGCGCATCACGTCGTAGGAAACGTTAAGCAGCGTCGGTGCTGCCTGGGCGATGTTGGCCAAGGCCAGGCCGGCGGCGAGAAGTGAGGCGCCAAAGAGTTTTTTCACTGCGCATTCCTTGTTCTGTGGGGGTGTCGTGTCAAAAATGAGGCGATTTGCCAGCGACTATAGCGGGCCTCGCATAGTCGCTTAAAGATTAAAAAGCTCTGTGCTTATTCCACTTTCTTGAACAGCTGACTGCCGCAGCGCGAACAGAACGCTGCGCTCTGTTCATGGTTCTTTTTCTGGCAGCCCGGGCAGTCATGTTGCAGCTGTTCGCCGCGCATGGCGTTGGCCAGCTCAGCGGTGAAAATCCCTGTGGGCACGGCGATGATCGAATAACCGGTGATCATCACCAGCGAGGAGATCACCTGGCCCAGCGGCGTCTTCGGCACGATGTCGCCGAAACCCACAGTGGTCAAAGTCACGATCGCCCAATAGATGCCTTTGGGAATGCTGGTGAAACCATGCTCCGGGCCTTCGATCACGTACATCAGCGTGCCAAACACCGTCACCAGCGTGCACACGCTGACCAGAAACACGACGATTTTCTGCTTGCTGCCACGCAGCGCCGACATCAGATAGTTGGCTTGCTTGAGATACGGGCTGAGCTTGAGCACGCGGAAAATCCGCAGCATCCGAATGATGCGGATGATCAGCAGATACTGCGCATCGCTGTAATAAAGCGCGAGAATGCCCGGCACGATCGCCAGCAGATCCACCAGGCCATAAAAGCTGAAGGCATAGCGCAGCGGCTTGGGCGAGCAGTACAGACGCAGGATGTACTCGCCGAGGAAAATCGCCGTGAAGCCCCACTCGATATAGGCCAGAACGTCGGCGTAATTACGGTGAATGCTGTCGATACTGTCGAGCATCACGATCACCAGGCTGGCGAGGATGATCACCAGCAGGATGCCGTCGAAGCGACGCCCGGCCGGGGTGTCGCTCTGGAAAATCATGACGTAAAGCCGTTCGCGCCAATTGTTGCTGCTGTCCATGGATAACGCCTGAATCGAAGATCAGCGCAGCCTAGGGTGATTCTCCTCGTGAGCGCAAGACTCATGCGCAAGCGACGCTTTGCCAAGCATTTGAATACCGGCACGAATCAACCAGCAGGCGAGGATGAACGGCGCGGTCAGAGTCGCCAATCCAAGGGCAGCAAACAGCGGCGTCACCAGCAGTGCCAGAACAATTGCGAGCAGCGGCAGCCACGGATGTTGCCGTTGCGAGCTGAAGGCGAGGGCGGCGAGTACGGCGTTGTAGCCACCGAGCCCGAGCAGTGCGGCGGACGTTTCGTGGTGCAGAAGGCTGGAACCGAGGCCGATCGCCGATGCCAGCAGCGCCCAGCAGAACGCACGGCGATCGGCGAGCAGCAAACCGCTGGCGATTAACGCCCCGGCCAAAGGATGGTCGAGGAACATCACCTGGCCGAATCCGCGCAGTTCAGCGGCCAGCAGATTTGTCGTGTTCAGGTCGACCGATGCCGCCGGTGTGGACGGCTCGGCGAACATCAGCAGCACCCAGCTGAGCGCCACGAACGGCGAGGTATACGCCGGTATGGCGCGACTGCGGTACACGTGTTTGAGCCATTGCTGCGTGAGCATCGCGCTCAAGCCGCCCGCTGCAAGAATCAACGGCGGCAGCAGCGGTGACCAAGGGAAATACAGGCTCAGCAGCAGACCGAGCAGCACGCCGTTGTAGCTGAACAGACCAGCCTGGCGATCGGCCTTGGCGTAGTTGCGCCGCTGCGCGGTGAGCAGACCGGCAACGCCACCGAGCAGCGCCCCGGCGAACAGCACCGGCGCCGTCAGCAGAATCGCCAACAGACACAGCAGGCCGCACAGCGGATGGCGCTGGAAGAAAATCTGACTGAAACCGTTGAGCAAAGCCTCGGCCCAGTCGGGGCAGTGGGTGTTGAAGTGATTGGCAGGCATGGCAGTTCTGAAAGTCAGGGAAACCGGGTTACTGATCGTTCCCACGCTCCGCGTGGGAATGCAGCCCGGGACGCTCCGCGTCCCAAGAGCAGACGCAGAGCGTCCATTGAGGCGTTCCCACGCAGAGCGTGGGAACGATCATGGTGGGGCGTTAGATCAACGTCTCGATCCGCAGCGAATTGGTCGACCCCGGCTGCCCGAACGGTACGCCAGCGGTAATCAGCAGCGTGTCGCCACGCTCGGCCATGCCTTGCGCCTGGGCGATTTCCAACGCGGTCGAGCAGACTTCGTCGACCTGACGCAGGCGATCGTTGACCACCGAATGAATGCCCCACGCCACGCTCAAGCGCCGCGCCGTTTGCAGGTTCGGCGTCAGATTGAGGATCGGTGCTTTCGGCCGTTCCCGCGATGCGCGCAACGTCGAGGCGCCGGACTCGCTGTAATTGACCAGCACCGCCACCGGCAGCACGTTGCTGATCCGGCGGATCGCACAGCTGATCGCATCGGAAACCGTCGCCTCGGCTTTCGGTCGACTGACGTCGAGCTGGGTCTGATAATCCGGGCCGTTCTCAACCTGACGGATGATCTTGCTCATCATCTGCACGGCTTCCAGCGGGTACTCACCGGACGCGGTTTCCGCCGAGAGCATCACCGCATCGGCGCCTTCGGCCACGGCGTTGGCGACGTCAGTCACCTCGGCACGGGTTGGGGCAGGGGAGAAACGCATCGACTCGAGCATCTGCGTCGCCACCACCACCGGTTTGCCCAGCGCACGGCAGGTGGTGATGATGTTTTTCTGAATCTGCGGCACGCTTTCCGCCGGCACTTCCACACCAAGATCACCGCGAGCGACCATGATGGCGTCGCTCAACTCAGCAATCTCACGCAATTGCTCGACCGCCGAAGGCTTCTCGATTTTCGCCATCAGAAACGCCTTATCGCCGATCAACGCGCGGGCTTCGACAATGTCCTGCGGGCGCTGTACGAACGACAGCGCGACCCAGTCCACACCCAATTCCAGGCCGAAGCTCAGATCGCGGCGATCCTTGGCGGTCAGCGGGCTCAGGTCGAGCACCGCTTGCGGCACGTTCACACCTTTGCGATCAGACAGTTCGCCGCCGTTGAGCACGGTGGTGTCGATCGCATCGTTGTACTTGGTGACCACGCGCAGACGCAGCTTGCCGTCGTCGAGCAGCAGGTCCATGCCGGCTTCCAGCGCGGCAATGATCTCTGGATGCGGCAGGTTGACCCGGCGCTCATCGCCCGCTGTCGTATCGAGATCGAGGCGGAACGCCTGACCGCGATGCAACTGCACCTTGCCGTCAGCGAACTTGCCGACGCGCAGTTTCGGCCCCTGCAGATCCATCAGAATGCCCAGCGGGTAGTTGAGCTGACGCTCGACCTCCCGGATCCACTGATAGCGCTTGGCGTGGTCGGCGTGATCGCCGTGGCTGAAGTTCAGGCGGAAGATATTGACCCCGGCCTCGACCAGCTCGCGGATGTCGTCGATACCGTCGACGGCAGGGCCGAGGGTGGCGAGGATTTTGACCTTTTTATCAGGCGTCATGATTTGCAGTTCTCAAGGATCAGAATGGCGCGGAAGTCGTTGACGTTGGTGCGGGTCGGCTCGGTGACGATCAGCGCATCGAGCGCCTGGAAGTAGCCGTAGCCGTTGTTGTTGTCCAGCTCGTCGCTGGCGCTCAGACCCAGTGCGGCGGCGCGGGCGTAGCTGTCCGGGGTCATGATTGCGCCGGCGTTGTCTTCCGAGCCGTCGATGCCATCGGTGTCGCCGGCCAGCGCGTAGACGCCGGGCTGGCCCTTGAGGCTGTCGGTCAGGCTGAGGAGGAATTCGGCATTGCGTCCGCCACGGCCATTGCCGCGCACGGTTACCGTTGTTTCACCGCCGGAGAGAATCACGCAGGGCGCCGCCAGTGGCTGGCCGTGGTGGATGATCTGTCGGGCGATGCCGGCGTGGACTTTCGCCACTTCACGGGACTCGCCTTCGAGGTCGCCGAGAATCAAGGTGCTGAAACCGGCCTGACGGCATTTCACCGCCGCCGCGTCCAGCGATTGCTGCGGGCGGGCGATCAACTGGAAATGACTGCGCGCCAGGCTTGGGTCGCCGGGTTTGACCGTCTCCGATTCCGAACTTTGCAGCCAGGTGCGCACGGAGGCAGGAATGTCGATACCGTAGCGCTTGATAATCGCCAGTGCTTCGGATGAGGTGCTCGGGTCGGCCACGGTCGGGCCGGAGGCAATGACGGTGGCGAGGTCGCCCGGCACATCGGAAATCGCGTAGGTGTAAACCGTCGCCGGCCAGCAGGCCTTGCCGAGGCGGCCGCCCTTGATCGCCGAGAGGTGCTTGCGCACGCAGTTCATCTCGCCGATGGTTGCGCCGGATTTGAGCAGGGCTTTGTTGATCGCCTGTTTGTCGGCGAGAGTGATGCCTTCGGCCGGCAGGGCGAGCAGGGCAGAGCCGCCGCCGGAGAGCAGGAAGATCACGCGGTCGTCTTCAGTCAGGTTGCTGACCAGCTCCAGCACACGCTTGGCGACGGCCAGCCCCGCCGCATCCGGCACCGGGTGTGCGGCTTCGACCACTTCGATTTTTTCGCATGGAGCGCCGTGGCCGTAGCGGGTCACCACCAGGCCGGTGACTTCACCCTCCCAGCAGCGCTCGACCACTTGCGCCATGGCGGCAGCGGCTTTGCCGGCGCCGATGACGATCACCCGACCCGTGCGATCGGCAGGCAAATGGGCTTCGAGGACTTGGTTCGGATGGGCCGCGTCGATGGCTGTGGCAAACAGCTCGCGCAGCAGTTGTTGCGGATCGACCGACATGGCGGGCTCCCGGAATTCTTGTTATTCGAAAGGGCAACTCGGAACCCTTGTGGGAGCGAGCCTGCTCGCGAACGCGGTATGTCAGCCAACATGGATGTTGAATGTGAAGCCGCTTTCGCGAGCAGGCTCGCTCCCACAGGGTTTTGTGCAGGCTTTACTTATTGTCGCGAATCGAGAAATTGGCCATGTGTTCCAGGCCCTTGATCAGCGCCGAGTGGTCCCAGTTGCTGCCACCGATGGCCGCGCAGGTGCTGAATACCTGCTGGGCATTGGCGGTGTTGGGCAGGTTGATGTTCAGTTCCTTGGCGCCTTGCAGGGCCAGGTTCAGGTCCTTCTGGTGCAGGCTGATGCGGAAGCCCGGATCGAAGGTGCCCTTGATCATGCGCTCGCCGTGCACTTCGAGGATCTTCGAAGAAGCGAAACCGCCCATCAGCGCTTCACGCACCTTGGCCGGATCGGCACCGTTTTTCGAGGCGAACAGCAGGGCTTCAGCGACAGCCTGAATATTCAGCGCGACGATGATCTGGTTCGCCACTTTGGCGGTCTGGCCGTCGCCATTGCCGCCGACCAGGGTGATGTTCTTGCCCATGGCCTGGAACAGCGGCAGGGCGCGTTCGAAGGCATCGGCGTCGCCACCGACCATGATGCTCAGGGTGGCGGCCTTGGCGCCGACTTCACCGCCGGACACTGGCGCGTCGAGGTACTGCGCGCCTTTTTCGTTGATCTTGGCGGCGAAGGCTTTGGTCGCGGTCGGCGAAATCGAACTCATGTCGATGACCACTTTGCCTTTACCGATACCGGCCGCAACACCGTCGGCGCGGAACAGCACGTCGTCGACCTGCGGAGTATCCGGAACCATGACGATGATGAATTCGGCTTCCTGCGCCACTTCGCGCGGGTTGGCCAGGGCGACGGCGCCAGCGGCGACCAGATCGGCCGGGGCCGCGTCGTGGTGTTGCGACAGGAACAGGCTGTGACCGGCTTTCTGCAGGTTCGCCGCCATTGGGTGGCCCATGATGCCGGTGCCGATGAATCCGATTTTAGCCATGAGAAAATCCTCTTGTTTTTGTCGTGCCCCCAACCCATGGCTGGTGAGCTTTTGTGGCGAGGGGATTTATCCCCGTTGGGCAGCGCAGCTGCCCCAGATTTTTTGCAATGCGTGGTCAATCAGATTGCGTTGTGTGATTTCAACCAGCCCAGGCCCGCTTCGGTGGTGGTCAGCGGTTTGTACTCGCAACCGACCCAACCCTGATAACCGATGCGATCAAGGTGTTCGAACAGGAAGCGGTAGTTGATCTCACCGGTGCCCGGCTCGTTGCGCCCCGGGTTGTCCGCGAGTTGCACGTGGTTGATCTCGCCCAGGTGCGATTGCAGGGTGCGGGCCAGATCGCCTTCCATGATTTGCATGTGATAGATGTCGTATTGCAGGAACAGATTGGCGCTGCCGACCTGCTCGCGAATCGACAGGGCTTGCGCCGTGTTGTTCAGGTAGAAACCGGGAATGTCGCGGGTGTTGATCGCTTCCATCACCAGTTTGATGCCCACCGCTTGCAGCTTGTCGGCGGCATATTTGAGGTTGGCAACGAAGGTCTTTTCCACGGTGGCATCGTCAACGCCTTGCGGGCGGATGCCGGCCAGGCAGTTGACCTGGGTGTTGCCCAGCACCTGTGCGTAAGCGATCGCCAGATCGACCCCGGCGCGGAATTCTTCGACCCGATCCGGCAGGCAGGCAATACCGCGCTCGCCCTTGGCCCAGTCACCGGCCGGCAGGTTGAACAGCACTTGGGTCAGCCCGTTGGCCTCGAGTTTTGCCTTGATTTCAGCCGAGCTGAAGTCGTACGGGAACAGGTATTCCACGCCACTGAAACCGGCCTTGGCGGCGGCGTCGAAACGGGCAAGGAAATCCTGTTCGGTGAACAGCATGGACAGGTTGGCTGCGAAACGCGGCATGGTGGTCTCCCGTAAATCTTGTGAGGTCCCATGTGGGAGCGAGCTGTGGCGAGGGGATTTATCCCCGTTCGGCTGCGAAGCAGTCGTAAACCATTGTATGCGGTGTACCTGATACGTCGCGGTTTCAGGTTTTGAGGCCGCTTCGCGCCCTAGCGGGGATAAATCCCCTCACCACACAGGCTCGCTCCCACAGGGAGAGCAGTCAGCAGTTAATCCAACATCGAAATCGCCGTCGGCGCATCGTTGCCGACCAGTGCCAGGTCTTCGAACTCGTTGACCGCGTTGATCTCGGTACCCATGGAGATGTTGGTCACACGCTCCAGAATGATCTCGACGATCACCGGCACCTTGAACTCTTCGATCATCTGTTCGGCCTTACGCAGCGCAGGGGCGATTTCCGACGGTTCGAACACACGCAGTGCCTTGCAGCCAAGGCCCTCGGCGACTGCGATGTGGTCAACCCCGTAACCGTTGAGTTCCGGCGCATTCAGGTTATCGAAGGACAGCTGCACGCAGTAGTCCATTTCGAACCCGCGCTGGGCCTGACGGATCAGGCCCAGGTACGAGTTGTTCACCACAACGTGGATGTACGGCAGTTTGAACTGAGCGCCGACCGCCAGTTCTTCGATCATGAACTGGAAATCATAGTCCCCCGATAGGGCCACGACTTTACGGCTCGGATCGGCCTTGACCACGCCCAGTGCTGCCGGAATGGTCCAGCCCAACGGGCCTGCCTGGCCGCAGTTGATCCAGTGACGCGGCTTGTAGACGTGCAGGAACTGCGCGCCGGCAATCTGCGACAGACCAATGGTGCTGACGTAGCAGGTGTCTTTGCCGAACACCTGGTTCATCTCTTCATACACGCGCTGCGGTTTGACCGGCACGTTGTCGAAGTGGGTCTTGCGGTGCAGGCTGGCTTTGCGCTGCTGGCAATCCTGCAGCCAGGCGCTGCGGTTCTTCAGCTTGCCGGCGGCTTGCCATTCACGGGCGACTTCGATGAACACGGTCAGCGCTGCGGCGGCGTCGGAAACGATGCCCAGATCCGGGGTGAACACACGACCGATCTGCGTGCCCTCGATGTCGACGTGAATGAACTTGCGGCCTTCGGTGTAGACATCCACCGAACCGGTGTGGCGGTTGGCCCAACGGTTACCAATGCCCAGCACCACGTCGGATTTCAGCATGGTGGCGTTGCCGTAACGGTGCGAAGTCTGCAGACCGACCATGCCGACCATCAGCGGGTGGTCGTCAGGGATGGTGCCCCAGCCCATCAGGGTCGGGATGACCGGAATACCTGTCAGCTCGGCGAACTCGACCAGCAGGTCGCTGGCGTCGGCGTTGATGATGCCGCCGCCGGCCACCAGCAGTGGGCGCTCAGCTTGATCCAGCAAAGCCAAAGCTTTTTCAACCTGAACGCGGGTCGCAGTCGGCTTGGCCAATGGCAGCGGTTGGTAAGCGTCGATGTCGAATTCGATTTCGGCCATCTGCACGTCGAACGGCAGGTCGATCAGTACAGGGCCTGGACGGCCGGAGCGCATTTCATAGAAGGCTTTCTGGAATGCGTAAGGCACTTGGCCCGGCTCCAGAACGGTGGTCGCCCACTTGGTGACTGGCTTGACGATGCTGGTGATGTCGACTGCCTGGAAGTCTTCTTTATGCATACGGGCGCGGGGTGCCTGACCGGTGATGCAGAGGATTGGAATCGAGTCGGCCGAGGCGCTGTAGAGCCCGGTAACCATGTCGGTACCGGCAGGGCCGGACGTGCCGATGCACACGCCGATGTTGCCGGCCTTGGTGCGGGTGTAGCCCTCGGCCATGTGCGAGGCGCCTTCAACGTGGCGAGCAAGGACGTGATCGATGCCACCGACCTTCTGCAAGGCGGAGTACAGCGGGTTGATCGCGGCGCCCGGGATGCCAAAAGCGGTATCAACCCCTTCGCGGCGCATCACCAGAACGGCGGCTTCGATTGCTCTCATTTTGCTCATGGTTTTGTGCCTCTTTACGTTTTGTAATTGTATACAAGTGGCTTTGCGCAGAGTGTATTCACGGCGGACGGCGCAGGTCAATCCATTTTCTCAAGCGCCTGTTTCATTCGTCGGAAGCTCGCTGCGCTGTGGCTTTTCGTCGCATATGGCGCTTTTCGAGAATTATTGTATACAAAAAAATAACTCATTGTGTTCTATTTGTGTCATCGGACTGCGGCACAAACGCGCAGTCCCACGACTTTCCCTATAACAAAATGAGGACGGCACCATGAGCGCTTTAACCTTGAAAGTCGCAGTCAACCTGGTCAGCGAAGCCATCAACGCAGGACGCGGCATCAACGCCGCACCGCTGACCATCGCGGTACTCGATACCGGCGGCCACCTGATCGCCCTGCAACGCGAAGACGGCGCCAGCCTGCTGCGCCCCGACATCGCCATCGGCAAAGCCTGGGGCGCCATTGCCCTGGGTAAAGGCTCACGCCTGCTCGCCCAGGACGCCCAACAACGCCCGGCGTTTTTTTCTTCGCTGAACAGTATGGGGCAGGGCAGTGTCGTGCCGGCGCCTGGGGGCGTGTTGATTCGCAACCAGGCCGGTGAAGTGCTCGGCGCGATCGGGATCAGTGGGGATTTGTCGGATGTCGATGAGCAGGTGGCGATCAGAGCGGTGGAGGCGCTGGATTTGCGGGCGGATGGCGGGGTGGCTGTTTGAATGTCAGTGTCTGAATAACCGCTTTCGCGAGCAGGCTCACTCCCGCATTGAGTTTGGGTTGGACACAAAATGTTCGAGTGTTCGAAAGCCCCTGTGGGAGCGAGCCTGCTCGCGAATAGGATCTGCGCTACACATCTTGCTAAAAGTCTGACGCTCCCTTTGCCATCTCCACGGCTAGCCTTCTCATGATCAACCTATGAGAAGGCAACGGAATGCCGGGTTTATCTGCTTCACATCGCTTGCGCATCGGACGCTATTCAGAACACAACCGCATTTACCTTCTGACCGCCAATACCGCCGGGAGAGAACCCGTATTCAGCGATTTCTTCCTTGGCAGAATGCTTGTAAGCCAATTCCGAGCAGCTGAGGAAACGGGATTGGCCAATTCTCTGGCTTGGGTCGTAATGCCAGATCATTTTCACTGGCTGATTGAATTGAAGAGTGGCTCGCTCGGCGAATTGATGCAGCGAACCAAATCCCTCAGCACCAAAGCGGTAAAGCTTTCGACCGGCCGAAAGACCAGCCTTTGGCAACCTGGCTTCCATGACCGTGCACTGCGTAAAGAGGAGAATCTGGTGAAGATGGCGCGGTATGTCATTGCCAACCCATTGCGGGCAGGGCTGGTCAAAAGCCTTGGCGACTATCCGTTGTGGGATTCGATCTGGTTATGAGTTGAGGTGTGCGGTGCGGCTATTCGCGAGCAGGCTCGCTCCCACAGGAGAATGCATTCCAAATGTGGGAGCGAGCCTGCTCGCGAAGCGGTTCCCCCGATCTCACTGATCCGGCTCACACCCCTTCAACACCAACCGAATAATCGTCTGCGCCGCCGCTTCATAATCGGCCTCATCAAGCTTGTCCTTCCCGGTCACTGCGGAAATCTGCCAGTCGAAGTCGGCGTAGGTCTGGGTCGCGGCCCAGATGCTGAACATCAGGTGGTTGGGGTCGATCGGGGCGATCTGGCCGCGGTCGATCCAGCTCTGGATGCAGGCGATGTTGTGTTTGGCCTGGGCGTTGAGCTGCTCGACCAGGTCGGCGCTCAGGTGCGGGGCGCCGTGCATGATTTCGCTGGCGAACACCTTGGAGGCGTAGGGCAGGTCGCGGGAGATGCGGATCTTCGAGCGGATGTAGCCGCTCAGCACCTCGCTCGGCACGCCGTCCGGGTTGAACGGGGTCGAGGCCTGCAGAATCGGCTCGATGATGCTTTCCAGCACCTCGCGGTAGAGGTTTTCCTTGGATTTGAAGTAGTAGTAGACGTTGGGCTTGGGCAATCCCGCCTTGGCGGCGATGTCGCTGGTTTTGGTCGCCGCGAAGCCCTTGTCGGCAAACTCTTCGCTGGCGGCGCGCAGGATCAGTTCTTTGTTACGCTCGCGGATTGTGCTCATAAACCCGGTGGTTCCTTGCCTGTTCTGGCGGTGGCGCATGGTAGCACCGGCCTTGAGCGGCGCTCAACAATGCAGCCTGTGGCCGGCGGTCGCGTTATGCTTGGCAACATTCATACACAGAAGGAAACAGGATTCATGGCAGGAAGCAGTTTGCTGGTGCTGATCGATGACATCGCCACCGTTCTGGATGACGTTGCATTGATGACCAAGATGGCCGCGAAGAAGACCGCCGGTGTACTCGGTGATGATCTGGCGCTCAATGCCCAGCAGGTTTCGGGCGTGCGCGCCGAGCGGGAAATTCCCGTGGTCTGGGCGGTGGCCAAGGGCTCGTTCGTCAACAAACTGATCCTTGTGCCGTCGGCATTGGCGATCAGCGCTTTCGTACCGTGGCTGGTGACACCACTGTTGATGGTCGGCGGCGCGTACCTGTGCTTCGAGGGTTTCGAGAAGCTCGCGCACAAATTTCTGCACAGCAAAGAGGAAGACGAGGCAGAGCACACGCAGTTGACCGAAGCAGTGGCCGATCCGGCGACCGATCTGGTGGCGTTTGAGAAGGACAAGATCAAAGGCGCGATCCGCACTGACTTCATTCTTTCGGCAGAAATCATTGCCATCACTCTCGGCACCGTGGCAGATGCCTCGCTGACTCAGCAAGTGGTGGTCATGTCCGGCATCGCCATTGTCATGACCGTGGGCGTTTACGGTTTGGTGGCGGGCATCGTCAAGCTCGACGATCTGGGGCTGTGGCTGACACAGAAGCCCGGGCAGATGGCGAAAAAGATCGGCGGCGGCATTCTCAGCGCCGCGCCGTACATGATGAAAACCCTGTCGGTGGTTGGCACGGCAGCGATGTTCCTGGTCGGCGGTGGCATCCTGACCCATGGCGTGCCGGTGCTGCATCACTGGATCGAAGGTGTTGGCGCAGCGGCAGGGAGCGCCGGGTTCGCCGTGCCGATGCTGCTCAATGGTGTTGCGGGGATTATTGCTGGCGCGGTGGTGTTGGCGGTGGTTTCGGTCGTAGGCAAGCTCTGGAAAGCGCTGAAGGGTTAATCAGCAACACATAACAAATGTGGGAGCGAGCCTGCTCGCGAATGCGGTAGCCCAGTCAATATTGATAGAGACTGGTACTCCGCGTTCGCGAGCAGGCTCGCTCCCACAGTGTTTTCCGGCAGCCGATTTACTCGGCGATCTGCAACTTGCGCGCCTCGGTATACACGTACCGCACTTTCTCGTACTCGAACGGCGAGTTCATCTGACCATAGCGGAAGCTGGTCTGGTAGCGCTTGTCGATCGCACGCAAAGCCCAGACTTCCGGGTGGTTGGAGCTGACTTCGGCGACGTTGAGGAAGTTGATCGCAGTGTCGGCGGTGTAATCCACGGCCAGACCTGCGGTGTCGCGGATGTTCGACGGACCGAAGATCGGCAGTACGAAGTAGGCGCCGCCCGGTACGCCGTAGAAGCCCAGAGTCTGACCGAAGTCTTCGTTCTGGCGTGGCAGGCCCATGGCGGTGGCCGGGTCCCACAGGCCGGCGATGCCGATGGTGGTGTTGAGCAGCAGGCGCGCGGTGGTTTCCATCGAGCGCTGGCCCTTGAACTGCAACAGGCTGTTAACCAGGTTCGGCACGTCACCAATGTTGTTGAAGAAGTTGCTCACCCCGGTACGCACGAAGCTTGGGGTGATGTAGCGATAGCCATCGACTACCGGCAGGAACACCCACTGGTCGAAGCGATAGTTGAAGTGGTAAACCCGGCGGTTCCACGATTCCAGCGGGTCATAGACGTTCAGCGCGTTGAGCGTCGAACGTTCGAACTCGCGCTGGTCCAGGCCCGGGTTGAACTTGAGTTTGGTCAGCGGTTCCTTGAAGCCGTCGCTGTCGACCACCACCGGTGCGTCGGCTTTACTGTTGTCGGCCTGGGCCACGCCTGCACAGAGGAACGCTGCAATCAGCAGGAGATATTTAGCCACGGAAGAACTCCAGCATGGCGTCGCTGTTGACGCGATAGTTAAGGTTGCCGCAGTGGCCGCCCAGTGGATAAACGGTCAGGCGATCACCGAAGGTTTTACGCAGGAAGCCCAGGTCGCCAGGGCCGAGGATGACGTCGTCGGCGTTGTGCATGACGGCGATTTTCGGGCTGTCGTGCAGGTAATCCTTAAGCGCATACAGGCTGACCTGATCGATCAGTTGCAGCAGGCTGCCGCCGTCAGTGCGCGCGCGCCACATCGGAATGACCTGCTCGGTGATGTAGCAGTCGAAGTCGCATTGCAGCGCACGCTTGAGGAACGGCGTGAGGCTGGTGCCTTCGGTGATCGGGAATTTCGGCGGGGTAATCAGACCGCGACGGTTGACCAGGTCCGAGGTGTAGGCAATGTCGGCTGCCGAGAAGCGGAACGACGTGCCGATCAACATGGCCATCTGTTCGTTGGTCAGATGCTGCTTGGACTGCTGGAAGTCATACAGCAGCGCATCGTTGAGGTCGATGTAGCCTTTCTGCTGGAAGTAGCGGGTCAGCTTGGTCAGTACCAGTTCATAGAAGGTGGTGCTGTTGTTGATGCCTTTCACCTCGGTCTGTACCAGCTTGTCGAGGTTGGTCACCGAGGTATAGAGATTGACCGGCGGGTTCAGCAACAGGACTTTCTTGAAATTGAAGCTGCGGCGTGTCTCGTCCAGATGCGCGACGAACGCCGCATCGAGGGCGCCGAGGCTGTAACCGGTGAGATAGTACTCGGTGACCGGCAGTTTCGGGTTCTGCGCCCGCACGGCCTGCATCACCCGATACATGTCTTCGGCATCTTCCTTGGTCACGCCTGGGGTGGCGAAACGCGAGGCGGCGCTAATGAAGTCGAAGCTGGTCGGCGACGACAACTGCACGACATGGTAGCCGGCCTTGTAATACAGCTTTTTCAGGTATTCGTTGAGCGTGCTGTCAAAGCGCGCGCCGGTGCCGGCGATCAGGAAGATCAGCGGCGCCGGTTTGTCCTGCGTGGCGATGCGGTAGGTGAGTTTTTTGACTGCCCAGAAATTGTCCGGCAGCTGGAATTCACGCTCCGGGCGCAGGGTGAGGCTGCGGTCCGTTTGATTGATGTCGTCGTCCAGCGGCAACTCCGGACGCAAATCCGGTGGTGTCGTGGCGATCGTCGCCTCGAACGGGTTGGTCAGCGGGTAGCCATAGCTGGCGGCGTCGATATCCACCGCCAGCGCGGACGCACTCAAGATAAGGCCGCTGAACAGCGCGGCGAAGCGCAAGGAACGGAGCATGACTAGATCCCTTAGAGGAAGGTGCCGATTGAAGTTCGCAGGCTATGACCACCGGCCGTGCGCCAAAGTGCCATGCTGCGGCACCAAACAGGCGGAATTCGGGGTAATAGTAGCTGGACGATACACGTTGCGAGGGCTTGCTGAACAGTTAACAGTTGTTAGTGCTTGCGAATGCCGGTCGGCAGATTAAGCTGGCCGCCGATTTCCGCAGATTGGAGTGCCCCATGTCCCGCCGCTTGCCCGTGATTGTGCTGCTTGTTTTGTTGCCGCTGTGGCTGGCCGCCAGTTATGCCGCGCGCTATGGCTTCATGGAAGATGGGCAGTGGGTGGGCATCTGCGTCGACGAGGCCAGTCGTTGGGAATGCCTGGTGCGGTCGAATCTGGGGCTGATGATTCATTTCAAGGTGTTGGGCTGGGCGGCGGTGGGCGCGGCGGTATTGGCGTTTGTCGTGCCGGGACGGGCAGGGTGGTGGCTGGCGGTGCTGGCGCTGGTGTTCGGCCTGCCGGCGCTGGCGTTGTACAACACGACGTTGGCGGTGTTTGCGGTGGTGATAGCCGGGTTGCGCCTGGTCCGCGAGTCCCGCAGCGCCTGACAGTCAGTCATCGCGGGCAAGCCCGCTCCCACAGGGAATTTGTGAACGCTACAGATCCAATGTGGGAGCGAGCCTGCTCGCGAAGAGGCCTGAACCGCTCTGAAGATCAGAGGCTGCGAACCCGCAGGCATCGCCACAACGCCACCACCATCAAGCCACTCACCAGCGCCCAACCCCAAGCCTGCTGATTCAGCATCCCTTCCTGATACAACTGCGGTGCAATCCCGGCGCCGATGATAAAGGTCAGCAGAGCAATCTCCCGACGCGGCACGCTCACCGGGCGGCACAGGTAGACCAGCGCCGGCAGCACGAACGCCATGCTGGCGAAACTGCGATAGCGCGGATCGAAGACCATCTCCAGCATTATCACCGCGGCGGCAAAACCGGCCGCCACGACCAGCCAGCCGGCGCGCCGTTCGAGGAAATCGAAGGCTCGCGCGCGCCAACCGCTACGCGCGCTTAGCGTCAGCGCGGCATGCGCAAGGACCAATAGATTCAAACCGGTCAGCAAGCCAACCCACAGCCATTCCCCGGCAAACCGCGTGGTCAATCGAGCCAGATCGCCCCAGGCGCCAATCGAGCACGCTGCGACCGCGCCCAGCAGTGGCAGCACAAGCGCCGAACGTGTGCTGCGCACGCGTCCACCAAGCATCAGCGTGCCAAGGAAAATCAATCCGCCTACCGCCAGCCATTCTTTCCAGTACGGCACGTTGCTCACCGGCCCGGCGAGTACGCCCTTGTCCTGCCGATCGGCATCGAACAGCCCCCAGTAGCCGCCGACCGCGCCTTCACTGCCGCGCTTCCACGGTTGGTCGAAGGCTTCGATCAGGTTGTAACGCCAGCCTTCCTGCTCGGCCATCGCCACAAAGCCACGAATGAATTTTGCCTCGTTGACCCGGCTCGGTACGGCTGTTTCACGCTGACGGCCTTCGCTCGGCCAGCCGGTTTCGCCAATCATCACGTCTTTGGGCGCGAACTTGTTGCCGAACACCTGACGCACATCCGCCACATGCTGCAGCGCCACGTCGATGTTCGACGGATCGTCTTCCCAGTACGGCAGCAGGTGAATAGTCAGAAAGTCCACGGCCGGGGCGATTTCCGGATGCTTGAGCCAGAATTCCCAGACGTCGGCGTAGGTCACCGGTTGCTTGACCTGGCTTTTGACCTTGTTGATCAGCCGGGCCAGTTGCGCGCCGGTGACCTCTTTGCGCAGCAGCGCTTCGTTGCCGACGATTACGGCTGTGACCACGTCGGGGTTGGCATTGGCCGATTTGATCAGCAGCTCGACTTCCTGCTCGGTGTCGACCGGGTTGCTGTTGACCCAGGCGCCGATCATCAACTTCAAACCGTGTTTGCGCGCCAGATCGGGCAGGGCGTCGAGGCCGGTCATCGAGTAGGTGCGGATACACTCGAAGCGCGTCGCCAGCAGTGCGAGGTCGGCGTCCATGCGCTCGGGGCGCAATTTGAACGGCACGTCGAACGGCGATTGGTCTTTGTCGAACGGTGTGTAGGAGGCGCATTGCAACTTGTGCGTCGGCGTCGCGGCGTCCGGCAGGATCACCGGTTGGCCGAGGCCATACCAGAAACCGCCAAGGGCCAGGAGCCCGAGCAGGCAGGCGAACAGATAAGGCAGAAAAGGAAATCGGGACATTGCGGACATGGTCAGGCCGAGTGGCTGCAAAGCGACGCATGTTACCTGCATTTATAGAAGGGCTGGTGGCTTGCAGGCGTTGTACATGCAAAGTTCGGGCGGATTGTCTGGCGTCAATTAATCGCGCTTGATTAATGGCTTTCTGATGTCGTTTCTCGCTGCCTTGAGGTCGCTGACAGAGCAGGTCGCCGGCCGCTTGAGGTTGATGATCAAACCATCAGTACCCTTTTTGAAAAATCGGCTGATGTTCGGTGTGTGAGGTCCGGCGTGATGGGGGCGCTGTGCACCATAACAATACGTTGACGATGCCCGGCATCCGTCGGGCGCAGCATTTCGGGGAAGTAAACGATGAAGATGCGACGACTTTTAGGCGCAGGTGCCGCTCTGGCGCTTGCGATGAGTTCCACTTTCGCCAACGCTGAAAAACAGACCCTGAACATCGGTTACGTTGACGGCTGGTCCGACAGCGTCGCGACCACCCACGTGGCGGCCGAAGTGATCAAACAGAAGCTCGGTTATGACGTGAAGCTGCAAGCCGTCGCCACCGGGATCATGTGGCAGGGCGTGGCCACCGGTAAACTCGATGCCATGCTCTCGGCCTGGCTGCCCGTGACCCACGGTGACTACTGGACGAAAAACAAGGATCAGGTCGTCGATTACGGCCCGAACTTCAAGGACGCGAAGATCGGCCTGATCGTGCCGGAGTACGTCAAAGCCAAATCGATCGAAGACCTGAAAACCGACGACACCTTCAAAAACCGTATTGTCGGCATCGACGCCGGTTCAGGCGTAATGCTCAAGACCGATCAGGCGATCAAGGATTACGGTCTGGACAAGTACAGCCTCAAGGCCAGTTCCGGCGCCGGCATGATTGCCGAGCTGACCCGCGCCGAGAAGAAAAACGAATCCATCGCCGTCACCGGTTGGGTGCCGCACTGGATGTTCGCCAAGTGGAAACTGCGCTTCCTCGACGACCCGAAAGGCGTGTATGGCCAGGCTGAAACCGTGAACAGCATCGGCAGCAAAGGCCTGGACGCCAAGGCGCCGGAAGTGGCCAAGTTCCTGAAAAACTTCCAGTGGGCGTCGAAAGACGAAATCGGCGAGGTCATGCTGGCAATTCAGGACGGCGCCAAGCCTGATGCTGCGGCCAAGGACTGGGTGGCCAAACACCCGGATCGTGTAGCTGACTGGACCAAATAATTTAAACACCGCCACACCCCTGTGGGAGCGAGCCTGCTCGCGAATGCAATCTGTCAGTTGATGCGATATCGACTGATACGACGCCTTCGCGAGCAGGCTTGCTCCCACAGTTGTTTTTGTGTGTGCTTGAAAATGGCCAGAACATCATGGCCATCTACTACTAAGGTCGTCTGGAACCTCTCTCGCAGCCGCATACATTAGCTACGTTCCAACAATAATTTGTGCTGCGAGGATAAAAACAATGAACGACAGCATTTACCTCTCGATTCAAAACAGTCCCCGATTCAAGGAGCTGGTTCAGAAAAGGGAACGATTCGCCTGGATTCTCTCGGCAATCATGCTTGGGCTGTACTCCGCATTCATCCTGCTGATCGCATACGGGCCGCACGTGCTCGGGGCGAAACTCAGTCCTGAATCCTCGATCACTTGGGGCATCCCGATCGGTGTCGGCCTGATCATTTCAGCCTTCGTCCTGACCGGCATCTACGTGCGCCGCGCCAATGGCGAGTTCGACGACCTGAACAATGCGATTCTCAAGGAGGCTCAGCAATGATCCGGCGTCTACTGGCTCTATTGAGTGTTGCGGCTTTCGCGCCGAGTGTCTGGGCGGCTGACGCGCTAACGGGGGAGGTGGCCAAACAGCCGCTGAACATCCCGGCGATCCTGATGTTCGTGGCCTTCGTCGGCGCGACGTTGTACATCACCTACTGGGCTTCGAAGAAAAACAATTCGGCCGCCGACTACTACGCGGCGGGCGGCAAGATCACTGGTTTTCAGAACGGCCTGGCGATCGCTGGCGACTACATGTCGGCGGCGTCCTTCCTGGGTATTTCCGCGCTGGTGTTCACCTCCGGCTACGACGGCCTGATCTACTCGATCGGCTTCCTCGTGGGCTGGCCGATCATTCTGTTCCTGATCGCCGAACGCCTGCGCAACCTGGGTAAATACACCTTTGCCGACGTGGCGTCCTACCGCCTCGGGCAAACCCAGATTCGCACCCTGTCCGCCTGCGGTTCGCTGGTGGTGGTGGCGTTCTACCTGATCGCGCAGATGGTCGGTGCCGGCAAGCTGATCCAGCTGCTGTTCGGCCTCGATTACCACGTTGCGGTGATTCTGGTCGGCGTGCTGATGTGCATGTACGTGCTGTTCGGCGGCATGCTCGCGACCACTTGGGTGCAGATCATCAAGGCAGTGTTGCTGCTGTCCGGTGCCTCGTTCATGGCGCTGATGGTGATGAAGCACGTGGGCTTCGACTTCAACACGCTGTTCTCCGAAGCGATCAAGGTTCACGCCAAGGGCGAAGCGATCATGAGCCCTGGCGGTCTGGTCAAGGATCCGATTTCGGCGTTCTCGCTGGGTCTGGCATTGATGTTCGGTACCGCTGGCCTGCCACACATTCTGATGCGCTTCTTCACCGTGAGTGACGCAAAAGAAGCGCGCAAGAGCGTGCTGTACGCTACCGGCTTCATTGGCTACTTCTACATCCTGACCTTCATCATCGGCTTCGGCGCGATCCTGCTGGTCAGCACCAACCCGGCCTTCAAAGATGCAGCGGGCGCCTTGCTCGGCGGCAACAACATGGCGGCGGTGCACCTGGCCAACGCGGTGGGCGGCAGCATCTTCCTTGGCTTCATCTCGGCAGTGGCGTTCGCAACCATTCTGGCGGTGGTAGCCGGTCTGACGCTGGCGGGTGCTTCGGCGGTTTCTCACGACCTGTACGCCAGTGTGATCAAGAAGGGCAAAGCCAACGAGAAGGATGAGATTCGCGTGTCGAAGATCACCACCATCGCCCTGGCGGTGCTGGCGATTGGTCTGGGCATTCTGTTCGAAAGCCAGAACATTGCGTTCATGGTCGGCCTGGCGTTCTCCATCGCGGCGAGCTGCAACTTCCCGGTGCTGCTGCTTTCGATGTACTGGAAGAAGCTGACTACTCGCGGCGCGATGATCGGCGGCTGGCTGGGTCTGGTGAGTGCTGTTGGTCTGATGATCCTTGGCCCGACCATCTGGGTGCAGATTCTGCATCACGAGAAGGCGATCTTCCCTTACGAATATCCGGCGCTGTTCTCGATGATGATTGCGTTCATCGGGATCTGGTTCTTCTCGATTACCGACAAGTCGGCGGCTGCGGACAATGAGCGGGCGCTGTTCTTCCCGCAGTTTGTGCGTTCGCAGACCGGGTTGGGGGCGAGTGGGGCGGTTTCGCACTAAGAGATCAGATGTAAGCTGTAAGCTGCAAGCTTCAAGAAAACGCCCTGATTGAGAGATTGGGGCGTTTTTTTGTGGGCGGTTATCGGTTGGTTTGGTGTGTATATCCGTTGCTGCGGTAACGGCGGCTTAGGGTTTCGCCCTTACGGCGAGTCACCTTTTCCAAACGCCGAAAAGGTAACCCAAAAGGCTTGCTCCTA
>NZ_JBTYHF010000017.1:0-31160 GCF_054871425.1 Pseudomonas glycinis
AAGCACTCGAGCTTGCGCTCATTGTTGAGTGGGGCGGCTTCGCCGCGGGCAGATGCGCTGCTTGCTTTTCTGTGGGAGCGAGCCTGCTCGCGAAGGCGGCCCGCAGGTCAACCCGTTTCTATCGAATTCGCGCGATCCAACCTACGGGCTGCCGAAGGCTGCGATCTTTTGATTTGCATGCTGTAAGCGCGAAACCGCCAGCCCCAAAACCTCAAAACGCAGACACAAAAACGCCCGGCATTACCCGGGCGTTCTGTATTGACTTGATTAACGAGCGCGGTAAGTGATCCGCCCTTTGCTCAAGTCATAGGGCGTCAGCTCGACGCGCACTTTGTCACCGGTAAGAATACGAATGTAGTTCTTGCGCATCTTGCCGGAAATATGCGCGGTTACGACGTGCCCATTTTCCAACTCCACACGAAACATGGTGTTGGGCAGGGTGTCGACGACAGTGCCTTCCATTTCGAAGCTGTCTTCTTTCGACATGCAGTAAAGCCCTCGGTATCCAATGAATGGCCCGGTGCAACTGCGCCAGGCAAAAGCGGCGTGCATTGTGCCCGAAAAATGGTGTTTACGCCAAGGGGTTTAGGCCGCAGGTTCAGTTCAGGATGACCCAGCGCTGATTGATCAGCAATTCGATGGGTCGATATTGCGTCTTGTAATTCATCTTTTTGCAGTTCTTGATCCAGTAACCCAGGTACACGGCCTCAAGTCCCAGGCGCTGGCTCTCGGCGATTTGCCAGAGGATTGCGTAACGGCCGAGGCTGCGGCGTTCTTCGTTCGGTTCGTAGAAGGTGTACACCGCCGACAGGCCGTTGGGCAGCAGATCGGTGACCGCCACCGCGAGCAACCGTCCGTCGAGTCGAAACTCGTAGAAGCGCGAGAAGGGCAGGTCACGCACCAGGAACGTCGAGAACTGATCACGGCTTGGCGGGTACATGTCGCCGTCGGCATGGCGCTGTTCGATGTAGCGCTGGTACAGGTCGAAATATTCTTCGCTGAAGTGCGGTTTGACCGGCTGCACCTGCAAATCCGCGTTGCGTTTGTAGATACGCTTCTGCTGGCGATTGGCGATGAACTGGGCGGAAGGAATGCGCGCAGGCACGCACGCATTGCAATTCTGGCAATGCGGCCGGTACAGATGATCGCCGCTGCGACGAAAGCCCATTTCCGACAGGTCTGCGTAGACGTGCACATCCATGGGCTGACTCGGGTCGAGAAACAGCGTCGTGGCCTGCTCCTCGGGCAGATAACTGCAAGAGTGGGGCTGAGTGGCATAAAACTTCAAACGCGCCAACTCGGTCATGAATCAACCCTCGGGATAAGCTGGTGGATTAAGTGTAAGCCACCTGCGCAAAAGTCGCTCAGCAAACCCAGGTCGCCGAATTCGGTTGGTCGAGATGGCGTTGCAGATAGTCGGCGAATTCGCCGCGCGGAATGGATCGTGCACCGAGGCTGTGCAGGTGATCGGTCGGCATCTGGCAATCGATCAGCACAAACCCGGCGGCTTTCAAATGCTGGACCAGCGTGGCAAAGCCGTATTTGGACGCGTTGTCGGCACGGCTGAACATCGACTCGCCAAAAAACAGTTGGCCCATTGCCAGGCCATACAGGCCGCCGACCAGCTGTCCCTCGTCCCAGACCTCAACCGAATGAGCGAAACCGCGCCGATGCAATTCTACGTAAGCATCCTGCATGGCCTCGGTGATCCAGGTGCCGTCGGCGTAGTCACGCGGGGCAGCGCAGGCGCGGATGACGGCGTCGAAATCCTGATCGAAAGTCACTTGATAGCGTTGCTTGCGCAGCAGCTTTCCGAGACTGCGCGAGACGTGCACTTCGTCGGGAAACAGCACGGTGCGAGGGTCTGGCGACCACCAGAGAATGGGTTGGCCTTCGGAGAACCAGGGAAAGCAGCCATGGCGATAGGCCTGGATCAGGCGGTCGGCGGACAGATCGCCGCCGGCGGCGAGCAATCCGTTCGGCTCGCGCATGGCTTTTTCCAGTGGCGGAAAGGTCAGGGAATTACGTTGTAACCAAGTCAGCATGGCATCCAGGCTTGCAGAAGGGGAGGGCGGTCAGGGGGCGTGCAGGCCCCGCGAAAGAGTTTGCCGCGAAACGGCGCCGCTGTCCTGCACAGTTGTCTGGTGCAGCGAGCATTGAGCTGCAACTTGATGTGTCGCCCGTGGTCGTAAGCGTCGCCGTGTCGATGCTGAGGAGCATTCCTGTGAGCCCGATTCGGCCAGGTTCGCTACGTTCATCAAATACAGCTCATAAGCCTTTGTCACCAAAGGCAATGCATGCTCCAATTGCAAGGCATTGCGTGTGCGATTGGCTATGCTCAAGGCTGGGGTCTGAAACATGGCGTCGGGCGCACAAACCCGTACAATGCCGGGTTGTGACGGCCTTTTCGCTGCGCACAGTGTTTATGGCTGTGTTTATAAAACCAGTGGCACAGTGTTAAAAGTAGTCCCAGTTGAGCTTTTCACCTTTTTTACCTGCCTGGATTGGGCAGTTTTTTATCGTCATTCAATAGATGGACGCGCCTCGGGCGCAGGAAAAGAAGCGTTTTGAAGAAGACCACCGAAGCACCCAAAACAGTCGTTCCGCTCTGGCGCCAGCAACTGCACTACCGGCTCAAGGAAGGTGCATTGATCGCCATCGGCGCCTTGTGCCTGTTCCTGATGATGGCTTTGCTGACTTACGGCAAGGACGACCCGGGCTGGAGCCATAACAGCAAGATCGACGATGTGCAGAACTTCGGCGGCCCGGCCGGCTCTTACAGCGCCGATATCCTGTTCATGGTGCTCGGCTACTTCGCCTATATCTTTCCGTTGCTGCTGGCGGTCAAGGCGTACCAGATCTTCCGTCAACGCCACGAACCATGGCAGTGGAGCGGCTGGCTGTTTTCCTGGCGCCTGATCGGTCTGGTGTTCCTCGTACTGTCCGGTGCTGCGCTTGCGCACATTCATTTCCATGCCGCGACCGGTCTGCCGGCCGGCGCTGGCGGTGCCCTGGGCGAAAGCCTTGGCGATCTGGCGAAGAATGCGCTGAACATTCAGGGCAGCACGCTGCTGTTCATCGCGCTGTTCCTGTTCGGCCTGACCGTATTCACCGACCTGTCGTGGTTCAAGGTGATGGACGTCACCGGCAAGATCACCCTCGATCTGTTCGAGCTGTTCCAGGGCGCGCTCAACCGCTGGTGGTCGGCGCGCACCGAGCGCAAGCAACTGGTCGCGCAACTGCGTGAGGTTGATGACCGCGTCCACGATGTGGTCGCACCGACTGTCACCGACAAGCGTGAACAGGCCAAGGTCAAGGAACGCCTGATCGAGCGTGAGCAAGCGCTGAGCAAGCACATGTCCGACCGCGAGAAGCAGGTGCCACCGGTGATCGCTCCGGCACCAGCCAAGGCGCCGGAGCCGAGCAAGCGCGTGCAGAAAGAGAAGCAGGCGCCGTTGTTCGTCGACAGCGCGGTCGAAGGCACCTTGCCGCCGATCTCGATTCTTGATCCAGCGGAAAAGAAACAACTCAACTATTCGCCCGAGTCCTTGGCGGCGGTCGGCCACTTGCTGGAAATCAAGCTCAAGGAATTCGGCGTCGAAGTCACCGTTGATTCGATCCACCCGGGCCCGGTGATTACCCGTTACGAAATCCAGCCTGCCGCCGGGGTAAAGGTCAGCCGCATCGCCAACCTGGCCAAAGACCTGGCGCGTTCGCTGGCGGTGACCAGTGTGCGGGTGGTCGAGGTGATTCCGGGCAAGACCACTGTCGGTATCGAGATTCCCAACGAAGACCGCCAGATCGTACGTTTCTCCGAGGTGCTGTCGACCCCCGAGTACGACAACTTCAAATCCCCGGTCACCCTGGCGCTCGGTCATGATATCGGCGGCAAGCCGGTCATCACTGACCTGGCGAAGATGCCGCACTTGCTGGTGGCCGGTACCACCGGTTCCGGTAAGTCGGTGGGCGTGAACGCGATGATCCTGTCGATCCTGTTCAAGTCCGGGCCTGACGACGCCAAGCTGATCATGATCGACCCGAAAATGCTTGAGCTGTCGATCTACGAAGGCATTCCGCACCTGCTCTGCCCGGTTGTGACCGACATGAAGGACGCCGCCAACGCCTTGCGCTGGAGCGTTGCCGAGATGGAGCGTCGCTACAAGCTGATGGCGAAAATGGGCGTGCGTAACCTGTCCGGCTTCAACGCCAAGGTCAAGGAAGCCCAGGATGCCGGCGAGCCGTTGAGCGATCCGCTGTACAAGCGCGAAAGCATTCACGACGAAGCGCCGCTGCTGCAGAAACTGCCGACCATCGTCGTAGTGGTGGACGAATTCGCCGACATGATGATGATCGTCGGCAAGAAGGTTGAAGAACTGATCGCCCGTATTGCGCAAAAGGCGCGTGCGGCGGGGATTCACTTGATTCTTGCGACCCAGCGCCCGTCGGTGGACGTGATCACCGGTCTGATCAAGGCCAACATCCCGACCCGTATGGCGTTCCAGGTATCGAGCAAGATCGACTCGCGGACCATCATCGACCAGGGTGGCGCCGAGCAACTGCTCGGTCACGGTGACATGCTCTACATGCCGCCGGGCACCAGTCTGCCGATCCGCGTCCACGGCGCATTCGTCTCCGACGATGAGGTTCACCGCGTGGTCGAAGCGTGGAAGCTGCGCGGCGCGCCGGAATACAACGACGATATCCTCAACGGTGTCGAAGAGGCGGGTAGCGGCTTTGAAGGCAGTAGCGGTGGTGGTGACGGTGATGATCCGGAAGCCGACGCGCTGTATGACGAAGCGGTGCAGTTCGTCCTCGAAAGCCGTCGCGCGTCGATTTCCGCTGTGCAGCGCAAGCTGAAGATCGGCTACAACCGCGCCGCGCGGATGATCGAGGCGATGGAGATGGCCGGCGTTGTTACCTCAATGAACACCAACGGTTCGCGTGAAGTCCTGGCCCCGGGCCCGGTACGCGACTGAAACGCAACGACTCGGGTGGCGCAATGACGCGCCACCCGCTTTCCCACGAGTATTCAAGAGGACTCTCATGCGCCTTATCCGCATGCTGTTGCCAGTACTGGCGCTGACCACACTCACGGCCCTCGCCGATGAAAAGGACGTGGCGCGTCTGACCCAATTGCTCGAAACATCGAAAACCCTGTCGGCGAACTTTTCGCAGTTGACCCTCGACGGCACCGGCACCCAGTTGCAGGAAACCACCGGCAACATGACCCTGCAGCGTCCGGGCCTGTTCTACTGGCACACCAACGCGCCGGCCGAGCAGACCATGGTTTCCGATGGTAAGAAAGTCACCTTGTGGGACCCGGACCTGGAACAGGCGACCATCAAGAAGCTCGACGAGCGTCTGACCCAGACGCCGGCGCTGCTGCTGTCCGGCGATGTCTCGAAGATCAGCCAGAGCTTCGATATCAGCGCGAAAGAGGCGGGCGGCGTGATCGACTTCACTCTCAAGCCGAAAACCAAGGACACCCTGTTCGACAACCTGCGCCTGTCGTTCCGTAACGGTCTGCTCAATGACATGCAACTAATCGACAGTGTCGGCCAGCGCACCAATATCCTGTTTACAGGGGTCAAGGCCAACGAAGCGGTGCCAGCGTCCAAATTCAAATTCGACATTCCCAAGGGTGCCGACGTTATCCAGGAATAAACACCGGCCCTTTGTGTCAGGGCCTTTGTGGTGAGGGCCTGCTATTGAGGGGCTATTGTGGCGAGGGGATTTATCCCCGTCCGGCTGCGCAGCAGTCGTCGCTTTTGGGGCCGCTTCGCAGCCCAATGGGGATAAATCCCCTCACCACAGGTTCTTCAGCAGATTTCAGAAAATCAGAGGTTTCAACGCTACGTGATGGATCTGTTTCGCAGTGCACCGATTGCTCAACCCTTGGCCGCGCGTCTGCGTGCAGCCAATCTGGATGAGTACGTCGGTCAGGAACACGTGCTCGCTCGCGGCAAGCCTCTGCGTGAGGCGCTGGAGCAGGGCGCGCTGCATTCGATGATCTTCTGGGGGCCGCCGGGCGTGGGCAAGACCACCCTGGCGCGCTTGCTCGCAGAAGTCTCCGATGCGCACTTCGAAACGGTTTCGGCGGTGCTCGCCGGGGTCAAGGAAATCCGCCAGGCCGTTGAAATCGCCAAGCAGCAGGCCGGCCAGTACGGCAAGCGCACGATCCTGTTTGTCGATGAAGTGCACCGTTTCAACAAGTCGCAGCAGGACGCGTTTCTGCCCTACGTTGAAGACGGCACACTGATCTTCATCGGCGCCACCACTGAAAACCCTTCGTTCGAACTCAACAACGCCCTGTTGTCGCGGGCCCGCGTCTACGTGCTGAAAAGCCTCGACGAAGCGGCGCTGCGCAAGCTGGTACATCGCGCGCTGACCGAGGAGCGTGGGCTGGGCAAGCGCAACCTGACCCTGAGCGATGAAGGTTTTCAGATGTTGCTGTCCGCCGCTGATGGTGATGGCCGGCGTCTGCTCAATCTGCTGGAAAACGCCTCTGATCTGGCCGAAGACAACAGCGAAATCGGCACCGAGCTGCTGCAAAGCCTGCTCGGCGACACCCGTCGACGTTTCGACAAGGGTGGCGAAGCGTTTTACGACCAGATCTCGGCCCTGCACAAATCCGTGCGCGGCTCCAACCCTGACGGCGCGTTGTACTGGTTTGCGCGGATGATCGACGGCGGCTGCGATCCGCTGTATCTGGCGCGGCGCGTGGTGCGCATGGCCAGCGAAGACATCGGCAATGCCGATCCGCGTGCGCTGAGCCTGTGCCTGGCGGCGTGGGAAGTGCAGGAGCGTCTCGGCAGCCCCGAGGGCGAATTGGCAGTCGCCCAGGCCATTACTTATCTGGCCTGCGCACCGAAAAGCAATGCGGTGTACATGGGCTTCAAAACTGCGCTGCGCGCAGCGGCTGAGAACGGCTCGCTGGAAGTCCCGCTGCACCTGCGCAATGCACCGACCAAGCTGATGAAGCAATTGGGTTATGGCGACGAATACCGCTACGCCCACGACGAGCCGGACGCCTATGCCGCCGGCGAAGACTATTTTCCGGAAGAACTCGAGCCGATTCCGTTCTATCAGCCAGTGCCCCGTGGCCTGGAGTTGAAGATCGGCGAGAAGCTCAATCACCTCGCTCAGCTCGATCGTCTGAGCCCTAGGCAGCGGAGAAAATAGTGGTTCCATTGATCCTTGCAGTGTCGGTCGGCGGTGTTGCCGGCACCCTGTTGCGCTTCGCCACCGGTAATTGGGTCAGCGCCAATTGGCCGCGGCACTTCTATACCGCGACGCTGGCCGTTAATATCGTGGGCTGCCTGCTGATTGGCGTGTTGTACGGCCTGTTTCTGATACGCCCGGAGGTGCCGATCGAGGTGCGCGCCGGGTTGATGGTCGGCTTCCTCGGGGGGCTGACGACTTTTTCATCCTTTTCACTGGATACGGTGCGCCTGCTGGAAAGCGGGCAAGTGTTGCTGGCCCTGGGCTACGCCGCACTCAGCGTATTCGGCGGGCTGCTCGCAACGTGGGCCGGCCTGTCCCTGACCAAACTTTGATAACGAGAAACCGACATGCTCGATTCCAAACTGTTACGTAGCAACCTTCAGGACGTAGCGGACCGCCTGGCTTCCCGTGGCTTTGCCCTGGACACCGCGCGCATCGAAGCGCTGGAAGAACAGCGCAAGACCGTCCAGACCCGCACTGAAGCACTGCAGGCTGAGCGTAACGCGCGTTCCAAATCCATCGGGCAGGCCAAGCAGCGTGGCGAAGACATCGCGCCGCTGATGGCGGACGTCGAGCGCATGGCGGGCGAGCTGAGCGCTGGCAAGGTCGAGCTGGATGCGATCCAGACCGAACTCGATTCGATCCTGCTCGGTATCCCGAACCTGCCGCACGAGTCGGTTCCGGTCGGCAAGGACGAAGACGACAACGTCGAAGTGCGCCGCTGGGGCACGCCGACTCAGTTCGATTTCGAAGTCAAAGACCACGTTGCCCTCGGCGAAAAGTTCGGCTGGCTGGACTTTGAAACCGCCGCCAAGCTGTCCGGCGCGCGCTTTGCGCTGTTGCGTGGCCCGATCGCGCGGCTGCATCGCGCACTGGCGCAGTTCATGATCAACCTGCATGTCACCGAACATGGCTACGAAGAGGCTTACACGCCTTATCTGGTTCAGGCTCCGGCGCTGCAAGGCACCGGCCAGTTGCCAAAGTTCGAAGAGGATCTGTTCAAGATTGCCCGCGAAGGCGAAGCCGATCTGTACCTGATCCCGACTGCCGAAGTGTCGCTGACCAACATCGTTGCCGGCGAAATCGTCGATTCGAAACTGCTGCCGATCAAGTTCGTCGCCCATACCCCATGCTTCCGCAGCGAAGCCGGTGCGTCGGGCCGCGACACGCGTGGCATGATCCGCCAGCACCAGTTCGACAAAGTCGAAATGGTCCAGATCGTCGAGCCATCGCAATCGATGGAAGCGCTGGAAGGCCTGACCGCCAACGCCGAAAAGGTTCTGCAACTGCTCGGTCTGCCTTACCGCACCCTGGCGCTGTGCACCGGCGACATGGGCTTCAGCGCGGTCAAGACCTATGACCTGGAAGTTTGGATTCCGAGCCAGGGCAAATACCGCGAAATCTCCTCGTGCTCCAACTGCGGCGACTTCCAGGCGCGGCGCATGCAGGCGCGTTTCCGCAACCCGGAAACTGGCAAGCCCGAGCTGGTGCACACCTTGAACGGTTCCGGCCTGGCGGTCGGTCGTACTCTGGTTGCCGTGCTGGAAAACTACCAGCAGGCCGACGGTTCTATCCGCGTACCGGACGTGCTCAAGCCGTACATGGGTGGCCTCGAGGTCATCGGCTAAATGAAATATCTGCCGCTGTTTCACAACCTGCGCGGCAGTCGTGTGTTGGTTGTCGGTGGGGGGGAAATTGCCTTGCGCAAATCCCGCCTGCTGGCCGATGCCGGTGCGCTGCTGCGGGTGGTCGCACCTGAAATCGAAACGCAACTGGCTGAACTGGTCGCTACCAGCGGCGGTGAATGCCTGTTGCGCGGTTACGCCGAAACGGATCTGGACGGTTGCGGGCTGATCATTGCCGCTACCGACGACGAAACGCTCAACGCGCAAGTCTCCACCGACGCCCACCGCCGTTGCGTGCCGGTCAACGTGGTCGATGCGCCGGCCTTGTGCAGCGTGATCTTCCCGGCGATCGTCGATCGCTCGCCGTTGATTATCGCCGTGTCCAGCGGCGGCGATGCGCCGGTACTGGCGCGCCTGATCCGCGCGAAAATCGAAACCTGGATTCCTTCGACTTACGGTCAGTTGGCTGGATTGGCTGCGCGTTTTCGCAATCAGGTGAAAAACCTGTTTCCGGATGTTCAGCAACGTCGCGGCTTCTGGGAAGACGTTTTCCAGGGCCCGATTGCCGATCGTCAACTGGCCGGGCAGGGCGCTGAAGCCGAGCGCCTGTTGCAGGCCAAGGTCGATGGCGAGCCCATGGTCACCACTGGCGAGGTTTATCTGGTCGGTGCCGGCCCGGGTGACCCGGATCTGTTGACCTTCCGCGCGCTGCGTCTGATGCAGCAAGCCGATGTGGTGCTCTATGACCGCCTGGTGGCGCCGGCAATTCTTGAGTTGTGCCGTCGCGATGCCGAGCGGGTGTATGTCGGCAAGCGTCGTTCTGAACACGCAGTGCCGCAAGATCAGATCAACCAGCAACTGGTCGATCTGGCCAAGGCCGGCAAGCGTGTGGTGCGGTTGAAGGGTGGCGATCCGTTTATCTTCGGCCGCGGTGGCGAAGAGATCGAAGAACTCGCGGCCCACGGTATTCCATTCCAGGTGGTCCCCGGCATTACCGCGGCCAGCGGTTGCGCCGCTTATGCGGGGATTCCGCTGACCCACCGTGACCATGCGCAGTCCGTGCGGTTTGTCACTGGCCACTTGAAGGATGGTTCCACCGATCTGCCATGGGCCGATCTTGTCGCCCCGGCGCAGACGCTGGTGTTTTACATGGGCCTGGTGGGTTTGCCGATCATCTGTGAACAGTTGATCAAGCATGGTCGCGCGGCGGATACCCCGGCGGCGTTGATTCAGCAGGGCACTACAGTCAATCAGCGGGTTTTCACCGGCACGCTGGCGGATCTTCCGCGAATGGTGGCGGAGCATGAAGTGCATGCACCGACCTTGGTGATCGTCGGCGAAGTGGTACAACTTCGCGAGAAGCTGGCGTGGTTTGAAGGGGCGCAGGCGCAGGTCTAAAGACCGCGTCGTTCCCTTCGCGAGCAGGCTCGCTCCCACATTGGATCTGTGTCATGCACAAGTCCGGTGTGGGAGCGAGCCTGCTCGCGAACGGGGTCTCGAAAACACCGAGCTAATCAACCCCGGCGCCAAACCCCTTTCCCGATCAACCGCTCGCGATCATGCGCTACGCTGAAATCCTGCTGCGGCCCCTTCGGCACCACGCCGGTCGGGTTGATGGTCTTGTGGCTGCCATAGTAGTGATGCTTGATGTGCTGAAAATCCACCGTCTCGGCAATTCCCGACCACTGATACATCTCGCGTAGCCAGTTCGACAGATTCGGGTAATCGGCAATCCGCCGCAGGTTGCACTTGAAGTGCCCGTGGTACACCGCGTCGAAACGAATCATCGTGGTGAACAAACGCACATCGGCCTCGGTCAGGTATTCCCCGCTCAGGTAACGATTGGCACCCAGCAGTTGCTCCAGATGATCCAGTTCGGCGAAGACTTCATCGAACGCCTGTTCGTAGGCTTGCTGCGAAGTAGCGAATCCGGCGCGGTAGACACCGTTGTTCACCGCCGGGTAGATCCGCTCGTTCAGCGCATCGATCTCGTTGCGTAGCGGCGCCGGATAAAAGTCCAGATCGTTACCAGTGAGCCCGTCGAAGGCGCTGTTGAACATGCGGATGATTTCCGCCGATTCATTGCTGACAATGCGCTTGAGTTTCTTGTCCCACAGCACTGGCACCGTCACGCGCCCGGTGTAATCAGGCGTGTCAGCGGTGTAGCGCTGATGCATGAAGTCGAAGCCATCGAGTTTGTCGCCGGTCGAGCCGAGCGCTTTGTCGAAAGTCCAGCCGTTCTCCAGCATCAGCCAGCTGACCACCGACACGTCGATCAGACTTTCCAGCCCTTTGAGTTTGCGCAGGATCAGCGTGCGATGCGCCCAAGGGCAGGCGAGGGAAACATAGAGGTGATAGCGCCCGGCTTCGGCAGTGAAACCGCCTTCACCGCTGGGGCCTGGCTGACCGTCGGCGGTCACCCAGTTGCGGCGTTGCGCTTGTTCGCGCTGGAACGCGCCGTCCTTGCTGCTTTCGTACCACTTGTCCTGCCAGTGGCCATCGACGAGTAAACCCATGATCAAGACTCCCAAAACCAATATTCGTTGGAGTCGAGTCTATTCCGATGAGTTCGAACAAAAAGCGCAAAGATCGGGCGCTAATGATCGGTTAGATCGATGTGTTACGCGCCGCCCAATACTGTTCTGCGGTTGCGAAGGCCTGTTCGCGATTCTGACCGAGACCGCGCAGGGCGAGGGCCATGGTCGCAATCAAGGCCATTTGCGGGTAACTGTCGACCACATCGCCACGCCACACGGCTTTCAAGTGCTCGATGTCCAGCGAGGCGGGTTTGACGTGGCGCTGCGCTGACAGCTGCGGCCATTCTTCGTCCCAGCTCTGACCGCCGCTGGTGCCATAAAGGTGGCTGGTGGCGTCGGGGTTGATCTCGATTTCACCGCCATCGCCCTTGACCACAATTGCCGTGTCGCCGAGCAAGCCGCTGGCATCGCGATGCACCGCCTGATAGCCCGGGTGGAAAATGCTTTGCAGGCCACAACGTGCGCCGAGCGGATTGAGAATCCGCGCCAACGAGTGGATCGGCGACCGCAGGCCCAGGGTATTGCGCAGGTCGATCATCTTTTGCAACTGTGGCGCCCAGTCCACCAGCGGCATAAACGCCAGGCCGCCGTTGTCCAGTGCCGCGCCGACCTGCTGCCAATTGCGGCACAGGGGAATGTTCAGTTCGCCCAGCAGTTGTTCGCTGTACAGACGCCCGGCCGTGTGCGCACCGCCGCCATGCATGAAGATGCGTACGCCGTTTTGCGCCAGGCACTTGGCCGCCAGCAGATACCACGGCAGGTGGCGTTTTTTGCCGGCGTAGGTCGGCCAGTCCAGGTCGACATTCAATGCGGGCGCGTGCAAGCGTGCGCGCAGGGCTTCGGTGAAACCGGCCATTTCCTCGGCACTTTCTTCCTTGTGCCGCAGCAACATCAGGAAGGCACCCAGTTGCGTATCTTCGACCTTGTCATCGAGCACCATGCCCATGGCCTCGCGGGCTTCCTCGCGCGTCAGGTCGCGGGCGCCGCGCTTGCCCTTGCCGAGAATGCGCACGAATTGCGCGAACGGGTGCTCGGCAGGCGTTTCGAGGGTCAATGCTGGAAAGTCGTTCATAGGCAATTCGTCGGTTTGGGCAGGCCCGCCAGTTTTGCGGCGAGTTTGGCAGGGGTGCCTTTGAACAGTCGGTTCAGGTGCAGGCTGTTGCCTTTGTCGGCGCCGAGTTTCAACGCGGTGTACTTGATCAGCGGACGCGTGGCCGGCGATAGCTGGAATTCGGCGTAGAAGCTACGCAGAAGCTCAAGGACTTCCCAGTGTTCGGGCGTCAACTCGATGTCTTCGGCGGCGGCGAGGGCGCTGGCGACTTCAGCCGACCAGTCGCTGAGGTCAACGAGAAAGCCGTCCTTGTCCAGTTCGATGGCGCGGGCGCCGACGGTCATTGAATTCATAGCCAGCTGTTGACCTTGGCGTGATGGATCGACAGTTCGACGAAGGCCGGGTAGTCAATGGCCTCGGCCCAGTCTGGAACCTCGATCGCACGCGCCTGTGCGTCCTCAACCAATACAAAAAGTTTGATTGGTCGCTCTTGCAGAGCAGCGAACGGCGCAGTGTCCGGTTGCAGCGCATACACCGCATCGCCGGACAACAACACAGCGTCGGCGCTGCCGAGCAGGCGCAGACAACTGCTCAGACGATCGTCGCCGAACGGGGAATGAGACAACACATGCAAAGTCGACATCAGAGGGTGATCACCTGATCGTAACGGTCAATAAGGGCGGTGATGTGTTCAGCAGCAAGCGGCTGCGCTTCGTCCAGCGACAGGTTGCCAAGACCGCGAGCATTGGCGCTTTCGGCGCAATAGAACAGCTCTTCGACACCAAACATCGGCAGCGCCTGCAGATTGGCGCTGAGGTCTTTCTGCTGCAAGGCCCTGGCGTTCTGCCCAGCGGCCAGTTGCAGCACGCCGTCATCGAGAAACAGCAAACCGATCGGCAGATCAAAGGCGCCACCGGCGAGCACGATATCCAGCGCTTCCCGGGCACCGGGGCCGGACCAAGGCGATTGGCGGCTGATGATCAACAGCGATTTGGCCATGTTCAAGCGCCTCCGAAACAGATGAGTCGATCAGCGTCCTGCACGGCATCGTGCAATTGACCCAGACCGGACAATTCCCACGGCGCGCTGAGCGAAATCGCTTCACGCTGGTAACGCTTGGCTTCTTCTTCGTTCAACACACCACGGCGCAGAGCGGCGGCGATGCAGACCACGCCGTCCAGTTGCTTTTCGTTGATAAAGGCGCGCCATTGCTTGGGCAAGTCCAGTTCATCCTGCGGGGTCACCACCGCATCGGAGGCGTTGAACACGCCGTCCTGATAGAAGAACAGCCGAACAATCTCATGGCCGCCGGCCAGCGCGGCCTGGGCAAACAGCAAGGCACGGCGCGAGGAGGGCGCATGGGCGGCGGAAAACAGCGCGATGGCGAACTTCATGATGGACTCGATCAGCGAAACTGCGGCCATGATAAAGCTTTATTGCGACAGCCGCGAAACCCGAGTTTTACGCAGATACCTTTGTAGGAGCTGCCGAAGGCTGCGATCTTTTGATCTTGAAGAGCAAAATCAAAAGATCGCAGCCTTCGGCAGCTCCTACATCGATTACGGGGTGATGCCGTAAAGATCGCAATACTCGATCCAGCCCATCCCCGCCATTTCCGCCACTTCCCGATGCACTTCCAGCCGTTGCGCCTGATATTCCTCGGGCGAAGCAGCGGTCAGCTGCAACGTCAGCTCCCAGGCGAACAACCTCTGTCTCTCCGCTTCTTCCTCAAACGCCTCATGCAAGCGTTCTTCGCGATACTGCGCCTGGGTTTCGCCCTTGGCCTGAGCCAGTAGCGGGTTGAGATGGTCGAGGGTTTCACGTAGTTCGGGTCGCGCATCGAGAAACAGTTTCAAAGCCTGTTCATGTCGCTGGTCGCTAGGCGCCATGTAATTTCCTTGTGTGACTGATGACCATAGGGTGCCGCACCTGCTTGCGCATGTCGCGCATAAAAACAGTAAAGCAGAACGATTTGCCGCGTCGCAGTGCTACAGTCCGCTTTTTTCTCGATGAGCAAATGCAATGCGAATGCTGATGGTAGTGCTGGCGGCGGCCCTGTTGGCCGGGTGCGCCGGTTCGGTGATGAACGATGCTCGCAGCAAGAGCCCGGACAAGGTCCTGACCTCGGACAAGCCGGAGAAAGACGTCGCCCGGTGCGTGCAATTCGCCTGGCAGGACGAAGCCGTGTTCGGCGTCGACGCGGCGGCCTATCTGGAGCCGCGCGAGTCCGGCGGCACTACGGTTTATACGCGTTCGGCAGAGTCTTTTGTCGATGTGATCACCGAAGCCTCGGGTACGACTTTGAATTACTACGCGCAGAAGAGTGATTTTGTCGCGATGCGGCGGATGGCGGCGATGGCGACCTGCCTTTGACTATGCTGTGAAGCAGTTGGCGCTTTCGCGAGCAGGCTCGCTCCCACATTGGAATGCATCACAACTGTGTGGAGCGAATCTGCTCGCGAAGACGGCGGCACATTCAGTCGATCAGGCGCTTCTGAAAGTAGTGCCGCTTGTGCCCCGGTGGGTAGTCAACGATTTCCCCAAACTGGCTGAACCCCAGCTTCCTGTAGAACTCCGGCGCCTGAAAATCGAACGTGTCGAGCCAGAGGCCGTAGCAATTCTTTTCCCTGGCCAAGGCTTCCGCCTGAGCCATCAATTTCGAGCCGATCCCCTGTCCGCGACCTTGTTCTGGCACTGACAGCAGTTCGATGAACATCCAGCGAAAAATCATTCGCCCGTACAAACCGCCCAGTATTTCGCCATTCTGGTCTTTGACCATCAAGGCGAACGGTTCGGATTTCGAACCGCCGGTTTGAGCATCGTTGTATTCGATCAGCGGCTGCAGAATGGCCTGACGCTGTTCCTCGGTAGGATTGTGCGTCAACTCGATACGCAAATTCATGCATGACTTCCTTGTGTAATTGAACGCCCAGCCTAACCCGTCCGGGCAAACGTCTCCAAGCCCTTCGATCGAACAAGCGGAACCGTCAAACCAGCGTTGCGGTCTAGGCTTTTATCGCGTCTTTCCCTGAGCGCGATTGATGAGGAAATCCCGTGAATATTTTTGAAGCCCTGCGCGAAAGCCACGAGCGCCAGCGCACTTACGCCAAGGCTTTGATCGCGACCAGCGGCGACAGCCCTGAGCGGGTCGAGGCCTACAAGCAGCTCAAAGCAGAACTGCAAGCGCATGAAACCGCTGAAGAGCGGCATTTCTACATTCCGTTGATGGAAATCGATGAAGGCGTGGACCTGAGCCGCCACGCCATCGCCGAACACCACGAAATGGACGAGATGATGGAGGAGCTCGACGAGACCGAAATGTCCAGTCCGGCCTGGCTGGCCACGGCCAAAAAGCTTTCCGACAAGGTTCATCACCACCTCGAGGAAGAAGAGCACAAATTCTTCCAGATGGCCGGCAAGCTGCTCGACGATAAACAGAAAAGCCAACTCGCCGGGCAGTACGAAAAGGAGTATCAGGCGCAACTGTCTGAATGACCAAAGGCGACTCGGCGTGTAGGTGTTCAGCTACACGTTGAGTGCGATGCGTCGTCGAGCACTGGTTATGCATCCAGTGTTTCCGGGCTTTTTACGTCTTGCACACTGGGACTGTGACAAAAGCGCCGATGGACAAAAAATTCACCTCCGTTAGCTTGAAGGCCTCTCCTCGGGAAGGAGAGTTCTCAAATCAACGGAGTGAGCAAGATGAATCAGGCAATCCCACAAACCCAACTCAAACACGGTCGTGTCATCTCGCCAGCGAGTCGCGGCGCAGTGGCCATCGACCTCGGCCTGCTCGGCGCTTGGCAAGTCAATGAAATGGAAGGTGGCAAGAACTTTCCGGCCATGGACGCCGGACCTTTCCCGCAACCTTTCGAGACCGACTCGGACAGCGTCGCGCCGCCGGCCGATGGCTACATTCTCAGCGGCGGCAAGACCGATGCCCGCGATTGCGTCAATTACACCGACGACGAGATGAGCAAGAAGCTCGGCCGTTCATTCAACTGGCCGCTGCTGAATGTCGATCCGGGGCAGATTCTCGAGGTCAGCTGGGCGTACACCGCGCCGCACACCACCCGTGGTTATCGCTGGCTGATCACCAAAGACGGCTGGGATCCAAAGCAACGCATCAGCCGTGCGCAGCTGGAAACCCAGCCGTTCTTCGAAGACTTCTACCCGCAAGTGCCGTATTACAGCCATGCCGGCGAATTGAAGGCCAAGGTCGATCATCAAGTGAAGCTGCCTGCGAACAAGCAGGGTCATCACGTCATCGTGCTGATGTGGATCGTCGCCAATACCGGCAACGCCTTCTACCAGGCCTTCGACGTCGACTTTCAGTAACCGCGCAGGCTGAACGAGTCCGGTAGCGCTGCCGGGCTTTTTTTGTCGGCGCAATTGTCCGACCATGGCAGTCCCCCATGAAGACAGGATCAGACGCGATGTCCAACACAGCCGAACGGGTCAACATCGTCGACACTCAGGTGTTGTCCCACGACTGGTATCTGCTGAAGAAAATCACCTTCGATTACCACCGCAACAACGGCGAGTGGCAGCGCCAGACCCGCGAGGTCTACGACCGGGGCAACGGCGCGGCGATTCTGCTGTTCAACCGCGAAAAGCGCACGGTGGTGCTGACCCGCCAGTTTCGTTTGCCGGTGTTCGTCAACGGCCACGATGGATTGTTGATCGAGGTGGCGGCGGGGTTGCTGGAAGGTGCCGCGCCGGAGCAACGCATTCGTGACGAAGCCGAGGAGGAAACCGGTTACCGCGTGCACGACGTGAAAAAAGTATTCGAGGCGTACATGAGTCCCGGTTCGGTGACGGAGAAACTGCACTTCTTTATCGCTGAATACGACGCCGCGTCCAAAGTCAGCGACGGTGGTGGCCTGGAAGAGGAAACCGAAGAACTGGAAGTGCTCGAATGGGGCTTCGATGAGGCATTGGCAGCATTTCAACGCGGCGAGATCTGCGATGCCAAGACCATCATGCTGTTGCAGTACGCAGCGATGAATAACCTCTTCGCTTGATTCGGGCAGGAGCTGCCAACGGCTGCGATGGCTCAGCATACTGGCTGAACGGGGAGGCGCAATACGCAAAGCCGACCATACTGCTTGTTGCTCCTGAAGCGTTGCCCTGCGTTTTGCGCAGTCCCCAAAAACAAAAAGAGATCGACTCATGAAGTACGAACCTTTGGCCAGATCGCTCATTGCGACCTCCCTGGCGCTCAGCTGTCTCATGGCTCACGCGGCATCGGTGGCGCCGGTTGCGGCGGAAAACGGCATGGTGGTCACCGCGCAACATCTGGCGACCCATGTCGGCGTCGATGTTTTGAAAAACGGCGGCAATGCCGTGGATGCGGCAGTGGCCGTGGGCTATGCGCTGGCGGTGGTCTATCCGGCTGCGGGCAACCTTGGCGGCGGCGGCTTCATGACCATACAACTGGCGGACGGGCGCAAGACCTTTCTCGATTTTCGTGAGAAAGCCCCGCTGGCAGCGACCGCCAACATGTATTTGGACAAGGACGGTAACGTCATCCCGGACCTGAGCACCCGCGGGCACCTGGCCGTCGGGGTGCCGGGCACCGTGTCCGGCATGGAGCTGGCGCTGAGCAAATACGGCACCAAACAGCGCAAGGAGATGATTGCCCCGGCGATCAAACTGGCCGAAGACGGTTTCGAATTGCAGCAGGGCGATGTCGAGCTGCTCGAATACGCGACGGATGTGTTCAAGAAGGACATGCGCGATTCCGGCTCGATCTTCCTCAGCAACGGCGAGCCGATGCAGGTCGGGCAGAAACTGGTGCAAAAGGATCTGGCGAAAACCCTGCGGACGATTTCCGACAAGGGCGCCGACGGCTTCTACAAAGGTTGGGTCGCCGATGCCATTGTCACTTCCAGCCAGGCCAACAAAGGCATCATCACCCAGGCTGACCTGGACAAATACAAAACTCGCGAACTGGCCCCGGTGGAATGCGATTATCGTGGCTATCACGTGGTCTCGGCGCCACCGCCAAGCTCCGGCGGGGTGGTGATCTGCCAGATCATGAATATTCTCGAAGGCTATCCGATGAAGGACCTGGGCTTTCATTCCGCTCAGGGCATGCACTACCAGATCGAAGCGATGCGCCACGCGTACGTTGATCGCAACAGCTACCTCGGCGATCCGGATTTCGTGAAGAATCCGATCGAGCACCTGCTGGACAAGAATTACGCGACCAAACTGCGCAACGCCATCCAGCCGCAAAAGGCTGGCGTGTCGGCTGAGCTCAAGCCCGGTGTAGCGCCCCACGAAGGCAGCAACACCACGCACTATTCGATCGTCGACAAGTGGGGCAATGCCGTTTCGGTGACGTACACGCTCAACGACTGGTTCGGCGCGGGCGTCATGGCCAGCAAGACCGGGGTGATCCTCAACGATGAAATGGACGACTTCACCTCCAAGGTCGGCGTTCCGAACATGTATGGGCTGGTTCAAGGCGAGGCTAACGCTATCGCACCGGGCAAGGCGCCGCTGTCGTCGATGAGTCCGACCATCGTCACCAAGGATGGCAAAGTAGTGATGGTGGTCGGCACGCCGGGGGGTAGTCGGATCATCACCGCGACCTTACTGACCATGCTCAACGTCATCGATTACGGCATGGGCTTGCAGGAAGCGGTCGACGCGCCGCGCCTCCATCAGCAGTGGATGCCGGAGGAAACCAACCTCGAAGACTTCGCCGCCAGCCCGGATACGAAAAAGCTCCTCGAGAGCTGGGGCCACAAGTTTGCCGGCCCGCAGGATGCCAACCACATTGCCGCGATTCTGGTCGGCGCGCCGTCCCTGGGCGGCAAACCGGTTGGCAAGAATCGCTTTTACGGCGCCAATGATCCACGGCGCAATACCGGCTTGTCTTTGGGTTACTGAGCGGAGTAAAAGAGGGGCGGGCGCAGGTCCGCCCCATTCTCAAAGACTGATCAAGGAAGGCTCGACATGACCACGGCATTACTGATCATCGATGTCCAGCAGGCGCTGTGTGCTGGTGAATATCAGTGCTTTGAAATCGACCGCGTGATCGCCACGATCAATGATCTCAGCCAGCGCGCCCGCAACGCTGGCGTTCCAGTGGTGTTAATTCAGCATGAAGAAAAGGATGGTCCATTCGTGCATGGGGCGGACGGTTGGCAACTGGCCAAGGGTCTGCTGATTTCGACGGAAGACCTGCGTATAGGCAAAACCACCGGGGACTCTTTCTACCAGACCGATCTCGGCAAGCTGCTGCCCAGCGAAGACTTCGAACGCCTGATCATCTGCGGCCTGCAGACCGATTACTGCGTCAACGCCACGGTGCGCAGCGCGCATTCACTGGGCTACGACATCGTCGTCGCGCGGGATGCGCATTCGACGGTCGATAACGGCAACATGAGCGCCGAGGACATCATTGCCGAACACAACAAGGACTTCGCCGCCCTGACCAGTTCCGTGGCACGAATCGACGTCAAACCGGCAGCCGAAGTGATCTTCTGAAATGCACATAAAACTCTGTGGGAGCGAGCCTGCTCGCGAAAGCGCTGTGACAGCCAACATCAAACCGACTGATATACCGCCGTCGCGAGCAGGCTCGCTCCCACAGGCATTTGGTCGGTCTCAAAATCAGAGAGCACCGCAGTCGGAAACGATGCACTAGGTTTGGACGCGATTCGCATCACGCAGCAACCGCTCGATCTGCGCCAATTCCCACGTGCTGAGCAGACTCACCGGGTCCGTGCCATAACGCTGCCACGTGTCCAGCGTCGCTTCATCCCCGGCGCAGTTGCGCGCGTATTCACAGTGATGCAAGTGTCCCTCGGCGAAGTCCAACAGCAGATGCCAGCCCTCGATGTATACGGTAATCAGCCCGGACTGGGACATTACCTCGCAGACTTCGAGCCCAAGCACGCCCAGCGCAGCTTCGCGCAGGCGCTGACACACATCACGGGCGGACAAAAACGCTGACATGCTGCGACTCGATTCGATGGACAAGCCTGCAAGGATAAGGCCCGCGCCACCCCATGTCAGCGTTTCACTGGCCCGAGGCCGAACAATTCCGTAACATTCGCCTCCCTCTTTTTTCGCGAAAACAGCAGCCGTGCCCAGCGGCCGCTCAGTCAGGTAAGCCATGAAACCGATTCGTCTGCGCGCCGATGTCCTCGCCGGACTCACCACCTCGTTCGCCCTGTTGCCCGAATGCATTGCTTTCGCCCTGGTCGCGCATCTCAATCCGCTGATGGGCCTGTACGGCGCGTTCATCATTTGCACGCTGACGGCGTTGTTTGGCGGTCGACCGGGCATGGTTTCCGGTGCGGCGGGTTCGATGGCGGTGGTGATCGTCGCGCTGGTGGTGCAACACGGCGTGCAATATCTGCTGGCAACGGTGCTGCTCGGCGGTCTGATCATGATGGCGTTCGGGCTGTTGCGCTTGGGCAAACTGGTGCGCATGGTGCCGCATCCGGTGATGCTCGGTTTCGTCAACGGCCTGGCGATCATCATTGCCCTGGCGCAACTGGAGCACTTCAAAAGCGGCGAGCACTGGCTCAGCGGTACGCCTTTGTACCTGATGACCGGGCTGGTGCTGCTGACCATGGCCATCGTTTACATCCTGCCGCGCCTGACCAAAGCGGTACCGCCGGCCCTGGTGGCGATCCTGGGTGTCGGCCTGCTGGTCTACCTGTTCGGGCTGCCGACCCGCACCCTCGGTGACATGGCGCACATTGCCGGCGGTCTGCCGACCTTCGCTTTGCCGGACATCCCATGGAATTTCGAAACCCTGCGCATCATCGCCCCGTACGCGATCCTGATGGCGATGGTCGGCCTGCTGGAAACCCTGCTGACGCTGAACCTGACCGACGAGATCACCGAAACCCGTGGCTATCCGGATCGCGAGTGCGTAGCGCTCGGCGCGGCGAACATGGTGTCCGGGGCGTTCGGAGGCATGGGCGGTTGCGCGATGATCGGGCAGACCGTGATCAATCTCAGCTCCGGCGGGCGCGGGCGCTTGTCCGGCGTGGTTGCCGGTGTGCTGATTCTGTTGTTCATTCTGTTTCTGTCACCGCTGATCGAGCGTATTCCGCTCGCCGCGCTGGTGGGGGTGATGTTCGTGGTGTCGCAGCAGACCTTCGCCTGGGCGTCGTTGCGGGTGATCAACAAGGTGCCGCTGCACGATGTGCTGGTGATCATCGCCGTGACTACCATCACCGTGTTCACCGATCTGGCCACGGCCGTGCTGTGCGGGATCATCATCGCTGCGCTCAACTTCGCCTGGCAGCAGGCCCGCGAGCTGTATGCCGATGAACATCTGGAGGCCGACGGCAGCAAGCTCTATCGCCTGCACGGCACGCTGTTCTTTGCCTCGACCACGCCGTTTCTCAATCAGTTCGACCCGGCCAACGACCCGGCCAAAGTCACTCTCGACTGCCGACACCTGAGCTTTGTCGATTACTCGGCGATCGCCGCATTGAAAACCCTGCGTGAACGCTACGCCAAGGCGGGCAAGCATCTACAGGTGTTTCATCTGTCGGAACGCTGCAAGAAATTACTCAAGCGCGCCGGCGTCGATCACGACTGACGCCGCTGGTTTTGCGTCCTTGAGCCAGGTCTTGCCGAGAATCCGCGAGACCTGTTCGGCGGAGTAGGGCTTGGCGAGAAATTCAAAACCTTCGTACCCGCTGCGCGCCAGTTCTTCGCTGTAGCCGGAGGTCAGAATCACCGGCAGATCGGGGCGGCGCTGGCGCAGTTCCTTGGCCAACGCGACACCGGTGATGCCCGGCATGACTACGTCGGAAAACACCGCATCGAACGCGCTGGCATCGCTACCGGCCAACTGCAGGGCTTCTTCGGCGTTGGTCGCCCATGCGGTTTCATAGCCCAGATCCTGGAGGATCTGGTTGGCGAAACGGCCGACATCGAGATTGTCTTCGACCACCAGCACCCGGCGTTTTTCGCAGGCCGGCTGCACCTCGCCATCGTCCTCTGCCTCGTCCATTTCTGCCTCGATCGCCGGCACTTGCGGCAAATACAAGGTGAACTCGGTGCCTTGACCAAGGACGCTGGAAACATCGACGTTGCCGCCCGATTGCTTGGCGAAGCCGAACACCTGCGACAGCCCCAGCCCCGTGCCTTTGCCGACAGCCTTGGTGGTAAAGAACGGCTCGAAGATGTGTTCGAGGGTGTGTGCGTCGATGCCGGCACCGGTGTCGGCCAGGGCAATCGACACGAAATGGCTGCTGGACCCAGCGTGGCCGCGAATCGGCGGCAGCGCTTTGTGGCACTCCAAGCGCAATTTCAGCTCACCCTGACCATTCATGGCGTCGCGAGCGTTCAGGGCGATGTTGATCAATGCTGTTTCGAACTGGCTGAGATCGACGCGGATGTAGCAGGGGTGATCCGGGCGCTCGACGCACACGTGAATCTGCGCGCCGGTGACCGATTCGAGCATCTCGCCGATGTTTGCCAAACGTTCGCCGGCGTCGACTACCTGCGGATTGAGCGGCTGACGGCGGGCGAAGGCGAGCAACTGGCTGGTCAGCTTGGAGGCGCGCTCGACCGTATCGGACACCGCGCGCATGTAGCGCTGGCGGCGTTCTTCCGGCAGGTTGGGCTGGCGCAGAAAATCCACCGACGAACGAATGATCGTCAGCAAATTGTTGAAGTCATGGGCGACGCCGCCGGTCAATTGGCCGATGGCTTCGAGCTTCTGCGACTGGCGCAACGCCGACTCGGCCTGGGCCAGACGCAGGCTGCGCTCTTCGACCCGTTGCTCCAGCGTGGCATTGAGTTCAGCCAATGCAAGCAGGCCCTCGCGCACGTTGGCGTCGGCGCGCACTCGCTCGATGTGCGCCCAGCAACGTTCGGTGACTTCGCTGAGCAGCGCCTGTTCGAAGCTCGACCACACACGCGGCACTTTGTCGTGAATGGCCATTAACGCGGTAAGACGACCTTGCTTGATCAGCGGCACGCAAATGGTGGCGGTGATGCCTATGCCCTGAAAGGTCGCTGATTCTTCCGGCGGCAATTCGCTGCGGTTGTCGTGGATCACCAGCGGTTGACCCGCGCGCAGAAGGCGTACGGCTTTCTCGCCGAAATCGCGCAAATGGTAGTGGCCGACGATGCTCGGCGAACCCGGCGCTGCATAGTCGCCGCGAATGGTGAAGCCATCCTCGTCGGCATCCATGTCGGCGTAGGCGCAATTGGACAGACGCAGTTGCTCGACCATCAGCCGCGTGCTTGCCGCCAGGATTGCTTGCGCATCCGTGGCATTGGTCACCGCTTCGCCGATGGCATCGAGGACGGCCAGGCGTCGGTTGAGATAAACGGTCTGGGTGGTCTCGGTGACGGTGTCGATCATGCCGACGACATTGCCGTGGGAGTCGCGAATCGGGCTGTAGCAAAAAGTGAAGAACGCCTGCTCCGGGCCTTTGCCGCGTTCGATCTGCAGAGCGAAGTTTTCGATGTAAGTGGCTTGGCCGGCGTATGCGGCCTCCGCAATCGGGCTGATCTCGTGCCAGGCTTCCTTCCAGATGTCGCTGAAAGGGCGTCCCAACGCGTGCGGCTTGTCGCCGAGAATCGGTACGAAGGCGTCGTTATAGAGAGTGATGAGTTGCGGGCCCCAGACGATCGCCTGAGGAAAATGCGAGGCGAGACTGAGCGAGACAGTGGTCTTGAGTACATCGGGCCAGTTTTCCAACGGGCCGAGGGGCGAATTCGCCCAGTCGTGACGGCGGATCTGCCCGGCCATCTCGCCGTTGTCTTGCAACCAGTCTGTCATGGGGTTCGTGTCTTTCCGGGGCATTTGTCTGAGAACAAAGACCTGCGCACAGGCTGTTTGGTTTCAGCGCACCAGACACTGTTTGCGCTGCGAATTATTCTGACGTACATCATGGCAGCAAAAAACAGCGGTGGCGAAAAGAGCGCCTTTTCGCCACCGGTTTTATCTTCGGATCGTGAGCGACTGCTCAGGCCTCGACGGTCGGGAAATCAATGTCGGTCAGCGCCGTGTTGTTCAGGTAGTTGGTCAATGTCTGCACGGCCACCAGGGCAATGACTTCGATGATCTTGCGGTCATCGATACCGGCAGCGCGGGCAGCGGCCAATTGTTCATCGCTCAAGTGGCCACGGGTTTCGGTCAGTTGGCGGGCGAGGGCGGCGTAGGCATTCAGTTCGCCGTGACGTGCTGCGATGATGTCCTCCGCCGACAGCCCGGCTTTGCCGGCAAACACGGTGTGTGCGGACAGGCAATAGTCGCAACCGTTGACCTGCGAAGTGGCGAGGTAAACGGCTTCTTTCTCTCTGCCGCTCAATGAGGTCTTGCCGAGGATGGCCGAGGCTTGCAGGTAAGTGTCGAATGCAACCGGCGCTTGGGCGAGGGTGGTGAAGACGTTGGGCAGGAAGCCGATTTTTTTCTTCACGCCTTCCAGTGCAGGACGGGTGGCATCGGTGGCGGTGTCGAGGCTGATTGCAGGGATGCGGCTCATGGTGATTCTCCGAAATTCCGCAGCGAAGTGCAGCGGCGGTGGAGAGATCTTATGGGCTGCCAATGGCGCTTTGGCGGCAAATCGTCGAGTATATGCGGCAGATCGTCCAGATATGCCTTCGGGAGTCAGCCATGGATCGCCTTTCCACATTACTTAGTCATTTCGGTGTGAACGCCGGCACCTTCCATAGCGGCGCGTTTTGCGGCGTGAGCGTTCACCAAGGCGAACCGGTCGGCCATGTGCATGTTCTGCAAGCCGGGGCGTTGCTGCTCAAACCGGGCAACGAGCGGGAGATCCGTCTGGACGAACCGTCGCTGATTTTCTTTCCCCGGCCTTTCACTCACCGGATGTTTGCCGACGAGGCCATGGCCAGCCAAGTGGTGTGCGCCTCGCTGACCTTCGACGGTGGCTCGGGCAATGCCTTGGCCGCCGCGTTACCGGACTATCTGGTGTTGAAACTCACCGATATCCCGGAATTGCGCAGCACCCTTGACTGGCTGTTCAACGAAGCTTTTGAAGGGCATTGCGGGCGCGTGGCGGTGATGGATCGTCTGTTTGAATTGCTGGTGATTCTGCTGCTGCGCCATCTCATCGGCAGTCGAGATCAGCAACCGGGCATGATGGCCGGGCTGGCGGATCCGCGCGTGTCTCGCGCCTTGAACCTGATCCACGAGCAGCCGCACAAGCCTTGGAGTGTCGCTGATCTCGCGGCGGCGGCGAACCAGTCCCGCGCCGGTTTTGCCGAGCAGTTTCGCCGCGTGGTCGGGCAGACGCCGGCCGATTACCTGTTGAGCTGGCGCGTCAGTCTTGCGCAGAAACGCCTGCGCGAAGGCCGTCCGATTGCGTTGATTGCCGAAGAGGTCGGTTACGAAAGTCCGTCGGCGCTGGCCCGGGCGTTTCGGCGCAAGACCGGGCTCAGTCCTCGGCAATGGAAAGCCGAACACTGAACATTACCTGGCGAATTTCTTCGCTCCGGCCACGCAAAGAATCACCCCCAGCGTGACGCCGAGCATGCCGACACTGACCTGCTCATGCAGCAACGTCGCCGCCAGTGCCAGACCAAAAAAAGGCTGCAGCAACTGCAACTGCCCGACCGCTGCGATTCCGCCCTGGGCCAGACCGCGATACCAGAACACGAAGCCGATCAGCATGCTGAACAGCGACACGTAAGCCAGGCACATCCACGCCGAAATGCTGATGCCGGCGAACGAGGCGGGCGCCAGCCACAGGCTCAGCACTGTCATCAGCGGTAACGACAACACCAGCGCCCAGCAGATCACCTGCCAGCCGCCGAGGCTGCGTGACAGTTTCGCGCCTTCGGCGTAACCGAGGCCGCAGGCCAGGATCGCCGCGAGCATCAGCAGATCGCCGGTGGGCGAGGCGCTCAAGCCTTGGGACAGGGCAAAGCCCACCACCAATGCGCTGCCCAGCACTGAAAAGATCCAGAACATTGGACGTGGCCGCTCACCGCCACGCAAGACACCAAACATCGCCGTGGCCAGCGGCAGCAATCCTACAAACACGATCGAATGCGCTGACGTTACGTGCTGCAATGCCAACGCGGTCAGCAGCGGGAAACCCAACACCACGCCCAGCGCCACAATCAACAGCGACAGCCACTGATGATGCGCCGGTCGCCGCTGTTTGAACAACAGCAGAAGTCCGACGGCCAGTGCGCCGGCGATCGCTGCTCGCACCACGGTCAGAAACACCGGATCGAATTCCAGCACCGCCAAACGTGTGGCGGGCAGCGAACCGCTGAAAATCAGCACGCCGATAAAACCGTTGATCCAGCCACTGGTTTTTTCCAGTGCCGGGTGGGCCGCAGTCGATGTTGTGTGCATGTCGGTCGCGCTCAAAAAGTGGCTTGTGTCGCCGTGATCCTAGGACGGAGAATCAGCACAATCAAAAAATTGTCATGGATACAGCCGACATGCCGCGTTCCCGTTACAAGACCCTGGTTGACCGCTATGCGGCAGACATTCGTGGCGGACGATTGGCGCCGGGCACGCGACTGCCAACGCATCGGCAGCTGGCGAGCCAGGAAGGACTGGCACTGGTTACCGCTTCACGGGTTTATGCCGAGCTTGAAGCGATGGGCCTGGTCAGTGGTGAAGCCGGGCGCGGCACGTTTGTCCGGGAAACGTCGCTGGCGCCGGGGCAGGGCATTGATCAGAAAGATGTCGCGGTCGGCATGATCGACCTGAATTTCAACTATCCCTCCTTGCCCGGTCAGGCTGAACTGTTGCGCACGGCGTTGCGCCAACTGGCGTTGTCCGGTGATCTGGAAGCGCTGTTGCGTTATCAACCCCACGCCGGGCGTGCCCACGAACGCGCCTCGGTGGCGCGACATTTGTCGACACGCGGCGTGGCGGTTGAAGCCGACCAAGTGCTGATCGTCAACGGCGCTCAGCAAGGTTTGGCGGTGACGCTGATGGCTCTGCTCAAACCCGGCGATGTGATTGCCGCCGATGCGCTGACCTATTCGGGATTCAAGGTGCTGGCCGACGCGCTGCATCTGGAAGTGCTGGCGATCCCGATGACGGAGCACGGCCCGGATTTGCCGGCACTGGACAGACTCTGTTGCCAGCGTGCGGTGCGCGCCGTATACAGCATGCCGACGCTGCACAATCCGCTGGGCTGGGTCATGCCACTGGAACAGCGCGAACGATTGGTGGCGATTGCCCGCCGCTATGATCTGACACTTATCGAAGATGCGGCCTACGCGTTTCTGGTCGAGAACCCGCCATGCCCGTTGATTGAACTGGCACCGGAACGGACGTTTTACGTATCGGGCCTGTCGAAAAACATCGCCACCGGATTGCGGGTCGGCTTCATTGCCGCGCCGCTTCCTCAAGTGTCCGCACTGGAGCGAATCATTCGCGCGACGACATGGAACACGCCTGGGGTGATGACCGCCATCGCGTGCGGCTGGCTCGACGATGGCACCGTCACCGTGCTTGAGGCGCAGAAACGTCGTGATGCTACGGCGCGACAGGCCTTGGCCGCCGAGGTGCTCAAAGGGCTGCGCTACATTGCTCATCCGGCCTCGTATTTTCTGTGGTTGCCGCTGCCCGAAGATGTGCGTGCCGATCAGATCGTGGTCGAGTTGATGCAGCAGCAGATTTCCGTCACCAGCGCCGAGCCGTTTTCGCTGTCGGCCCATACGCCCCATGCGATTCGTCTGGCTCTTGGCTCGGTGGACATGCACGTGTTGCGTCAGGCGTTGATCACCGTCAGAACGATCATCGGCGCTTATCTGTAAACTGCGCCCACGCCATGCAAAGCGAGGTTTGGACTGTTCAATGAAATTCACCACGACACTGTTTCTCGCCTTGATCTTCAGCGCCAGTGCACAGGCTGAGGGCGATCCTGAGGCCGGGGCGAAAATCTTTCCGCGTCTGTGCGGCGGTTGCCATCAGGTTGGCGAGTCGGCTCGTTCGGGGTTTGGTCCGCAGCTCAACGGCATCATTGGCCGGGCTGCGGGGACTTCGGCCAATTATGTTTATTCCGATGCGATGAAGAACTCGGGGATTACCTGGGATCGGGCGACGTTGAAGGCTTATCTCGAGGATCCGAAAGGGGTGGTGCCGGGGACGCGGATGATTTTCTGGGGGCTGAGTGATGAGGAGAAGTTGAATAATTTGTTGGCTTATCTGCAGATGTTCAGTGCTGAGCCCTAGTCGGGCGATGATTTCCTGGCTGATTGAGTACATATCCATTGCTGCGGTAACGGCTGCTTAGGGTTCCGCCCTTACGGCGGGTCACCTTTTTTTGCTTTTCTGTGGGAGCGAGCCTGCTCGCGAAAAGCGGTTCTCCAAACGACCCATATTTCCGCTTTTACCCCATCCCTGAGGGAGCTGGCTTGCCAGCGATGGGGTCGGTGAGCCGGCCTGTCTCTGGTTGATATACGCCGGTGTCAGTGGGTATGAAACGCAACCTGATTGCGCCCCGCAGCTTTCGCCTGATACAGCTGCTGATCGGCACGTTTGATCAGGGCCGTGTGGTTGTTGTCTGCCGGATCTGCCAGGCCAAGGCCAATACTCACGGTAACGTTGCCGACGCCGGGAAACTCCGCGTCGGCTACCGCTGCGCGAATCTTTTCGGCGACGACTTCCGGGGTGTCGGGTTGTGCGACTTCCGGCAGCAGTACGGCGAACTCTTCGCCGCCGTAGCGGGCGACGAAATCGGTGCTGCGTACGCTGTTCTGGATCAAGGTCGCCAGTTGTTGCAGGACCTCGTCACCGACCGCGTGGCCGTGGCTGTCATTGATGCGTTTGAAGTGGTCGGCATCGATCAGCAGCAGGGCAAACGGGCGTCCGGTGCGTCGGGACAGCAGCGAATACTCAGTGATTTTTTCGTCAAACCGGCGACGGTTGTAAACGCCGGTCAAGCCGTCGTGTGTGGCCAGACTCAGCAGCTCGGCGTTGGCCTCGGTGAGTGCGGCGGTGCGTTGCGCCACGGTGGCTTCCAGCGACGCGTTGGCTTCTTGCAGTTCGCGCTCCTTGCCGAGCAGTGACTGCGTCATTGCGTCGATGGACTGGCCGAGCTGGGCGATTTCCAGCACCGGATGCTGCAGCTGGAACTGTGCCCCGGCCTGGTTGTTTTGCACTTGTTTGGCCGAGCGTGCCAGTTGTTCGATAGGGCGGCTCAGGTACAGCGCCAAGTAATAAGCCACGAGACCGAAAACGATGGCGGCGAAAACGCCGAGGATCAGCAATTCGTATTGCAGCATCCGCGCCGGTTGCAGCGCAGTCTCCAATGGCTGGCGAATGGCGATCGACCACGACAGCGCTGTGCCCGATGGCGTCGGCACGGTGACCATGCTGGTCAGGTAACCGTTGGCCGCCGTCCAGCCCGACAATACCGGATCGTTGGTCGCCAGCTGTTGGCCCATCAGCGCTTCGGGGTAGAGCACCTTGCCATCGTGGTCGACGATCAGCGCCTGAATATCCGGCGCCGAGTTCTTGTGGGAAAACGCCGCCGACTCGACGATGCGCGTCACCCAACTCCAGTGCGCATGTGCACCCAGCACGCCGATCACCTGTCCTTCGGCATTGTGGATTGGCGCGGCGAAATCGATGAAGCGCAGCGGCTCGCCATTGGGCAGGCCCGGCAACAACTTGGCCAGCAACACTGCTTCATGGGGATCGCCGGTGTATTGCCGGCGCAGGCCGATCTGGAACCACGGGCGTTTCTGCACCGATTGACCGACCAGCAGATCATTGACCGCCTGGCGCACGTTGCCCTCGGCGTCGGTGACGCCCATCCACGCATATTCGGCGCGCGCCTGGGTGCGCAACTGCATCGACTTGAGGATGGCTGGATTGTCCAGATCACCGCGCTCCAGATGCGGCGCGCGACTGAGCAGGTAAACCTCCAGTTGCCGTTCGCGCAGTTGTTCGCCCAACAATGTCGCCGCCGAGCGCGCCGTGTTCAGCAACGCGTTGCCGCTGGCCTGTTTCATTTGTTCGGTGGCGATGTGACCGACATAAAAGCCGACGCTCAATAACGTCAGCAGGGACAAACCGCCGAACCACAGGGTGAGATGGCTACGCAGACTGGCTTTGAACATGTAGGCGGGTGTCTGTCTTTATTGAAGTGGCGCCATGGTATGCGACATCGCCGACGGCGGGCCAGCGAACGGGTTCAAGTAAATACAAAGAAGATTGATGCCAATGAGCCATCATTTTGTTTAGAATGCGCGCCGCCCGAGAGACGGATCCCGGGCGTTTCCCCATGGAGTTTTACTGTGAAATACCTCAGCAAAGTAGTCGCCGCCGCACTGTTCGGTGTGGTTCTGGCAGGTTGCACCGGCGCCCCGATGAAAACCGCCCATTACGACAGCAACCAATACACCGTGGTTGGCCACAGCGAAGCATCGGCCACCGGCCTGCTGCTGTTTGGCATCATCCCTATCCGCCAGAACAGCCGATTTGTGCGCGCGCAAAACGCGGCCATCCAAGCCAAGGGCGGCGATGCAATGATCAACACGCAGGTTCAGGAAAACTGGTTCTGGGCCTGGGTTCTGACCGGCTACACCACCACCATCTCCGGTGACGTGGTCAAGCTGAAAACCGCGCAATAAGCGAGGGCTGAATGCAAAAAAGCCCGGCTGATCAGGCCGGGCTTTTTCATGGGTGTTGCGGTCATGCAGTAGATTCATGCAACGCGGCGCTCGATCAGACGATCAGAGCCACCTTCAGCGACGCGGCGTTCGATCAGACGATCAGAGCCACCT
>NZ_JBTYHF010000018.1:0-23478 GCF_054871425.1 Pseudomonas glycinis
CTGGTACCGAGCACAGCTCCGGCCGTAACGACTGTCACCGATACCATCGATACCTCGACCGTCAAACTGTCGGCTAATACTTCGGTGGCTGAGGGCGGCACTGTGACTTACACCGCCACCGTTGGTGCGCCAGTTACTGGCTCGCCTGTCGTCGTGACTCTGGCCAACGGCCAGACCATCACCATCGGCGTCGGTCAGACTACTGGCACTGCAACCGCTGTTGCTGCGAACGATGCGTTGGCCGGTAATGCTCCGATCACCAACTCGATCACCAACGTCAGCGGCGGCAATTTCGAAGATCTGGTGGCCGACAAAACTCCGGTCTCGACTTCTGTCACCGACGTTACCGACACGACAAATCTGTCGCTCAGCGCCAGCAATTCGGTGGCTGAAGGTGGCCAGATCACTTACACCGCGACACTGACCAACGCCGCTGGCTCGCCCGTGACCGTGACCCTGTCGAACGGCGCTGTGATCACCATCGACGCCGGCAAGACCACCGGCACCGTGAACGTTCCAGCGCCAGCTGACGACGTCTATAAAGACGCCGGCTCTGTTCAGGCCACGATCAGCAAAGCTACCGGTGGCAACTTCGAAAACCTGGTACCGAGCACCGCGCCAGCAGTGACCAGCGTCACCGACACCATCGACACCACCACCGTAAAACTGAGCGCAACCGCCACAGCGGCCGAAGGCGGCAACGTCGTCTACACCGCCACCGTCGGCGCCCCCGTCACCGGTTCGCCAGTTGTCGTGACGTTGGCCAACGGCCAGAACATCACCATCGCGGTCGGCCAGACCACCGGCACCGTAACCGCCGTCGCACCGAACGATGCGCTGACCGGCAACGCTCCGCTGACCAACTCGATCACCAACGTCAGCGGCGGCAACTTCGAAAACCTCGTCGCCGACAAGACCCCGGTCAGCACCACCGTGACCGACACCGTCGACACCACCAACCTGTCCCTCAGCGCCAGTAACTCGGTGGCAGAAGGTGGCCAGATCACTTACACCGCGACCCTGACCAACGCCGCTGGCTCGCCTGTAACCGTGACCCTGTCGAACGGTGCGGTGATCACCATCAAAGCGGGCGAAACCACTGGCACCGTGAACGTTCCAGCGCCAGCTGACGACGTCTACAAAGACGCCGGCACCGTGCAGGCGACCATCAGCAGCGCCACCGGTGGCAACTTCGAAAAACTGGTACCGAGCACCACGCCAGCGGTGACCAGCGTCACCGACACCGTCGACACCACCACCGTCAGCATCACTGGCAGCAGCTCGGTGACCGAAGGCCAGACCGCCAGCTACACCGTCAGCCTCAATCACCCGGCGCAGACCGAAGTGACCCTGAAAATCGTCTACAGCGGCACTGCTGCCGACGGTTCGGACTTCACCGGTGTGTACACCGTGAAGATCCCGGCGGGCGCCAGCAGCGCGCAGTTCAACGTCGCCACCCTCGATGACAAGATCACCGAAGGCACCGAGAACTTCGTGGTCAAGATCGATTCGGCTACCGGCGGCAACTTCGAGAACCTCGCGGTCAGCAGCACCAATGGCAGCGTCAGCACCTCGATCATCGACAACGATGCACCACCGGTGCTCGATCTGGACGCCAACAACTCCAGCGGTGCGACCGGTGCCGATTACAAGGTGACGTTCACCGAGAACACCCCGGGCGCCGGCGTGTCGATCGCTGACACCGACCTCAGCATCACCGACCCGGACAGCACGATGCTGACCGGTGCCACCGTGGTGCTGACCAACCGTCAGGACGGCGATGCGCTGAATCTGGGCAACAGCGTCAACGGCATCACCATCAATGCCAACAGCACCAACGGCACGGTGACCCTGACCCTCTCGGGTAACGCGACCCTGGCCGACTACATGCAGGCCATCAAGAACATCAGCTTCACCAACAGCAGCGAAAACCCGAGCACCGTGCCGCGCATCATCACCGTGACGGTGACCGATGGCGGCAACTACTCGAACACTGCGACCACCACGGTCAACGTGGTGGCAGTCAACGATGCACCGGTCGCCGCGCCGAGCAATGTCACCGGCACCGAAGACACGCCGCTGGTACTCGGCTGGTCGACCTTCGGCGTCAGCGATGTCGACAGCCCGGCGAGCAGCCTCGGTATCAAGATCACGCAGTTGCCGGGCGAGGGCAAACTGCAGTATCTGGACGGCTCGACCTGGAAGGATGTGGCCAACAACCAGACCTTCAGCAAGGCCGACATCGACGCCGGCAAGCTGCGTTTCCTGCCGGATGCCAACGAGTCGGGCACCAACGGTTACGGCGGCACCGGTCTGGGCAACAATCAGGCGGACTACGCGCAGATCAAGTTCCAGCCTACCGATGGCCAAGCGCTGGGCAGCACCGGCACAGTGAAGATCGACATCACGCCAGTGGCGGATGCGCCGACCGTGGCCGTGGCCGATAACAGCGTTAAATCCACTGGCCTGATCAAGGAAGTCTGGACCGGTCTGTCGGGTCTGGGCACTGACGGCAGCGGCGCTAACTCGACCACCCTGAAAAACGTCATCGACGCCGCCGGCAAACCGAACTCCAGCGGCAACGTCACCAACGTGCAGTCTGACGGCAGTGTCGCCGCCGGTACGGCGTCAAAGACCTCGGGCCTGATCTACCTGGAAGCCGGCAAAACCTACAGCTTCAGCGGCGTGGCCGATGACAGCCTGCTGATCACCATTGGCGGCAAGAGTGTGGCTTCCGGTACCTGGGGCGCGGGCGGTGCGATCAACGGTTCGTTTACCCCGACTACCAGCGGTTACTACACTCTCGATATCTACCACCACAACCAGAGCGGCCCGGGCAGCTACGACGTCAACCTGTCGGTCAATGGCAGCACGCCAATCGATCTGAGCAACGCCGGCGTGCCGATCTACACCGGTGTGCAGGATCTGATCAACTCGGGCGTGACCGTCTCCGATCTGCACGGCACCAACGGCGAAGGTTATTACGACGGCTACAAGCTCAACACCGGCGCTGAAGGCACCACGGTGAAACTGTCAGCGATCAGCACCGCGCTGACCGACACCGACGGCTCGGAAACCCTGACTGTGAAGATCAGCGGTGCACCGGTCGGTTCGGTGCTCAGCGATGGCGCGGGTCATACCTTCACCGTTACCGCGAGCAATGGCGAAGCCAACGTCACCGGCTGGAACCTCGGCTCTCTGACCGTGACCCCGCCAACCTACTACAACGGCCAGTTCAACCTGACCGTGACTTCGACGTCCACCGAACAGGTCGGCGGCTCGGCAAGCAGCACCGCGACCATTCCGGTCACAGTGGTGCCGGCGGTGTACAACGCGGTCACCGCCACCTCGGGTGACGACACCGTCACCGGCACCGACGCCAACGACATCATCGTCGCTGACATCGGCGGCCTGACCGTGGTCCCGGGCACCAACTACAACATTGCGTTCATGGTCGACAGCTCCGGCAGTATGAGCAGTTCGTCGCTGAACGCCGCGAAGGACTCGCTGACTTCGGTGTTCAACAGCCTCAAGCAAAGCCTGGGCGGCAGCAACTCGGGCACGGTGAACATTTTCCTGGTGGACTTCGATACCCAGGTCAACAAGTCGGTGTCGGTGAACCTCAACGACCCGAACGCTCTGGCGCAACTCAAAGCCGTACTGGACTCGATGGGCTCCGGCGGCGGCACCAACTACGAGGACGTGTTCAAGACCACGGCCAACTGGTTCCAGAGCGCCGACGCTGTGGCCAACACCGGGGCGAAGAACCTCACCTACTTCATCACCGACGGCCAGCCGACCTACTACCAGAGCGGTGAGCAAACCAACCCGACGCTGTATGGCAACGTGAAGCTCGATGACGTGGTGAAAACCAGCAACTACAAGCCGGGCGACACCTTCAGCACCTACATCGACAACACCCATGCGTTGACGATCAACAGTGCCGGCACCGTGACTCTGCAGACCTACAGCTCATGGTGGGGCTGGAGCAGCAGCAATCTGGGCACCATCCATGCGCAGGGCGACGGCACTTACGAGTTGTCGAACCTGGCAGGTACCGGTAACAGCACCAACTCTTCGACGAGCAGCAACTCGGCCAGTGGCTTTGCCTTGCTCAACGGCCTGTCGAACGTTGAAGCCATTGGTCTGAACAGCGGTGTCACTCTGGATGACCTGAAACCCTACGATTCGGATAAAACGCCGCAGACCAACATCGATCCGAAAGACCTGGCCAACTCGATCATCGGCCATACCGAAGCGACGATGCCGGGTAACGACACCGTCAACGGTGGCGAAGGCAACGACATCCTGTTCGGCGATCTGGTCAGCTTCAACGGCATTGCCGGCGAGGGTTACCAGGCGATGCAGGCGTTCGTCGCCAAGGAAACCGGCGTTGATGTCAGCAAAGTCAGCACCAGTAATGTGCACCAGTACATCACCGAGCACTATCAGGCGTTTGATGTATCCGGCGCGCACGATGGCAACGACACGCTGCTCGGTGGCGCAGGCAATGACATCCTGTTCGGCTCGGGCGGCACCGACCTGCTCGACGGCGGCAAAGGCAATGACATCCTGCTCGGCGGCACCGGCAACGACACGCTGATCGGCGGTCAGGGCAACGACATCCTCATCGGCGGTTCCGGTGGCGACACCTTCGTCTGGAAATCGGGCGACACCGGTAACGACGTGATCAAGGATTTCAAAGCCAGCGAAGGCGACCGCATCGACCTGCGCGACCTGTTGCAGGGCGAGACCGGCAGCACGATCGACAACTTCCTGAAGATCACCACGGTGGATGGCACGTCGTCGCTGCAAGTCAGCTCGGCGGGCAAATTCAACTCGGGCGATGCCGCTGCGGCCACGCCGGACGTGACGATCAAACTGGAAGGCAACAACTGGGCGAGCGCCAACCTGCACAACCTGATTGCCGGCAGCGACCCGACCATCAAGGTCGATCACAACAACAGCTGAGGCTGAAACAACGACGGCCGCCTCCTGTGGGGCGGCCGTCGCGTTTGCGGGCAATGCAGCGGTGACGATTTGTTCGTCGCCCCGCATACTGGCGCGCAGTTGGCTATGCTGCTGACAGCATGACGCTGTTCATTTGTGAGGGATGCTTAATGTTTTACGTGCAACGCGATGCGCAGGGCCAGTTGATTCGCGTGGAAGCTGCGGCGTACGCCGAGGCCACGGAAACGCTGCCCGCCGATAACCATGAAATTCAGGCGTGGTACGCCAACGAAGCCGTGGAAAACAGCCTCAAACAGCTCAAGCAGAGCGACTTTGAAATGATTCGGGTACTCGACGACCTGATTCAGGTGCTGACCCAGAAAGGCGTGATCCGCGTCACTGACCTGCCGGCGGCGGCCCAGGCCAAACTGATGGACCGCACCCAGGCACGTGAAGCGCTGGGCGGGTTGAGCCAGTTGATCGATGAGGATGAGGGCGGGTTGATCTGATCCTCCCAGGATCCAAAGCTTACCCTCACCCCAGCCCTCTCCCGGAGGGAGAGGGGGCCGATCGAGGTGTCTTGCGCTATCCATCGACCTGAGAGATCGAGTCGATTTTGGATTCAGTGGAGCTCTTGCACGTCGGCGTATCTCGTAAATATCCCACGGCCAGTCCCCTCTCCCTCTGGGAGAGGGTTAGGGTGAGGGCGCTTCTTGGCTCACCCCCAAGGCTTCGGTTCACCGAGCAACTGCCCCTGCACGCCATACAGGCCCATCTCGCGAATCACCGATAACTCCCCTTCCGTCTCGACCCGTTCGGCAATCAGCGGCAGATCGATGCTGTGCGCCGCGCGCTGGATCGCTTCGATGAACAGGCGCTTGTCGCTCTCCTGATCGATCGCCCGAATGTAGCTGCCATCGATCTTCAAATACGCCAGACCCAACCGCGCCAGGTTGCCGATCATGCTGAAGCGCCCGCCGAAGCGCTGCAGGCTCAGCGAGAAGCCAAGCTCGCGCAGGCGTCGGGTCAACTGCTCCAGCACCGCCTGTTCAGGCAATTGCTCCTCACCGATTTCCAGAGTCAGACGCGCGCCGAGATTGGAATGCGCGCGCAGAATCTCGAAGACTTTGTTCAACGCCTGCGGATCGGCCAGCGTTGCCGATGACAGGTTCAGCGCCAGTGAATCCTCGTGCCCTTTCATCTGTTCCAGCACGCGTTCGAGCATCAGCCGGTCAAGCCGCGCGGTCCAGCCGAAGCGCTCCAGCCACGGCAGGAAGCGTCCGGCGGGAATGGTCTGGCCCTGCTCGTCGAGCAGGCGCGACAGCACCTTGTAATGCAGCACCAGTTGCGTGTCCTGCGCAGCGACCACGGGCTGGAAGTACAGCTCGAAACGCTGCTGACTCAAGGCCTGATCCAGCAGTCGATGCCAAGCGTGATGGTCGTCACCGACCTCCGCCACCAGACTCTGATCGATGCACGCCCAATTCTGCTCGCCCTGCCCTTCGGCCTGTGCGAGCGCCTGATCGCCCAGTGTCAGCACCGCTTGCGGGGAGTCACCGTGAGCGAACGGCGCCAGCCCGATCGAAGCCACTGCCGGCACGTCGGTCGCGCCGGTGGCATGCAGGCTGCTCAAGGCATTGTCGAGATTCTGCGCCAGCTGCAACGCTTCCTCGCGCACCAGCCCCGGCGCCAGCACGGCGAATTCACCGCCGCGAATACGCGTGACCAAGTCCTGGGTTTGTGGATATCTGGCGCACTCGCGGGTCAGTTGCTCACCGACGGCCTTGAGCAATTGGTCAGTACGCTGGCCGCCGAGACGCTGGTTGAGACCGGCCAGGTCCTTGACCCGCAACAGCAGCAGATAACCGGAACTGGCCTGCTCCGGGTTGCTCACGCGGTTGTTCAATTGCATCTCGAAATAGCGGCGATTGGCCAGGCCGGTGAGGTTGTCCTGATAGGACTCGGTACGCAGTTTTTCACTGCGCTCGGCCTGCTCCTGGAACAGCGTCTTGAGCTTCTCGACCATCTGATTCATTGCCTGCACCACGCGACGCAATTCAGGCGTGCGCGGCAGATCCGGCAGGCTGAGAAACTCGCGGCGGGCAATCGCATGGGACTGCTGGACCATGTAATCGAGGGGCTTCAACTGCCGACGCAGCAACAGCGCGCCGAGCACCGCACTCAATGCGCCGCAGATCAGCAACCAGCCAAGGCTGCCCAGTGCGCTCTGCCATAGCTTGGCCACGGCGAACATCGGATGGCTGACCACCTCGACCCGCGCCGCCTGCTCCCAGCCACGGCTGACCAGCGCATCGCCACCGGCCGGCTCGAGGCCGATCAGTTTGACGAACCAGTCCGGCACATTGCTCACCGCCGGGGCACCGCTGCGCTCGACAATGGTCTGCTCGGTCTTCACGTCGACCACGCGGATGCTCGCGTAATAACCGCTGTCGAAAATCGAACTGACCAGCAGCTCGACCATCGCCGGGTCGTCGATATTCGGCGTCAGCGACAATGCCAGCGCCGTCGCCGCGTCCTGTGCGTGGGAGCGCAACTGATTGACGTACTGGGTGCGCGAGCTCTCCAGGCTGACCATGAAGCTGCCGGTGAAGGCCACGACCAGGAACAGACAGATAGCGATCAACAGCTGTTTGAACAAAGACATCTGAGCGCGTGCTCCTAGTTAGTCGTCTCGACCGGAAAACCTTCGGCCTGCATTTTTTTCAGCACATCCTGCCAGCGCGACAGGCGTTTGGTGTCGCCGACCTTTTTATTACCCTTGGCGCCGGGCAGATACAGACCTTCGGCATTGAAAGAGTAGACCGGCAGCAAATCGGTCCGCTGCGACGCCGGCTGGATCGGATCGATCAGGCTGTCGAGCACCAGCGGCATGGCATCGGGGGTCGCATAGTACGTCAACACCATGTGCGCGCGGTTCTGGCGCAGCGCCTTGACGTAGGTGATGCGCAGCTTGTCACTGGAAACGCCGAGATGGCGCAGGCTGAAATACTTGGCGATGGCGTAGTCTTCGCAGTCACCGGCGCCCTTCCACAGGGCTTCGATCGGGGTTTCCCAATAATCCACTTCGCGCCACAGATCGATGTCTTCGACGTAACGCACCTGCTTGTTGAAGAACAGGTTCACCACCTTGAGCTTGTCCATCTCACTGACCTGCTTCTGCGTGGCCAGCAGATTCTGCCAGGCATCGATGCGCTGCTGCCCCGCGCCCAGTGGCCCATAGAGAGCAGTGGCCTTGCGGCTGATCGCGGAAAAATCCCAATCGGCGTGCAGACCGCCCAGCATGACGCCGGCCAGCAGCAATGCGCAGCCAAGCCAGCGCAAGGTCCGAGGGATCGCGAAACGTACCGCCACTGCAGGTTTCCAGAAGGACAGAAAGGAAGCGTTTGATGGTGAAGCTTAGCCCGGCAAAAAACAATGGCACCGTGAGATCATCGAAGACGCGCTAGACTTGAGATTGCCGCGCAACGTTTTACAAGGTTTGACAACCTGTAGAGCAATCACTAGTGTCATTTGGATCCAAATATTGCGACCTACAGGGTGTGTTGTCGTGACTCAGAAGCCCAAACCGCTGCACAGCATCAAAGTCGAAGGACCGATTCCTGCGCATCTGGCCCGGTCGGTGATCGAAGAAACTCTGCGCTCGGCCATTCTCGATGGCCGCCTGCCCTGTGGCACTGCACTGCGCCAGCAGGATCTGGCCGATCTGTTCGGGGTCAGCCGCATGCCGGTGCGCGAAGCCTTGCGCCAGCTCGAAGCGCAGGAGCTGCTTAGCGTCACTACGCACAAAGGCGCCGTGGTCGCCCCGCTGATCCAGGGCGATGCCGCTGAAACCTACGAGTTGCGCATTCTGCTCGAATCCGAGGCATTGCGGCAGTCCATTCCGCTGCTGACTGAGGCCGAGCATCAACTCGCCGCCGGCTACATCGACGAACTGGAAGCGCAGCACGACTACAACGAAATCGGCCGCCTCAACCGTCTCTTTCACATGGCCCTGTACAGCAAGGCGCCCAACCAGCGACTGCTGCGACTGGTGGAGGACGGCCTGAACGAAGAGGAACGTTTTCTGCGGTTCAATCTGGAAGCGATGGGCTTGGGCAAGCTGTCCCAGGATGACCACCGCGCCATGCTTCAGGCCGTAATCGAGCGGGACATACCGCGCTCGCTCGCAATGCTGGAGCAGCACCTCAACCGTGGCGTTGAGGTGATCACCCGCTACCTGGCGACTCCCGCCGCACAGAAGCGTCACACCGCACGCTGATATCTCGTACGTCGAATAATCCCCTTACAAATCTTCGCGACCGCTCTGCTGCCGGCTCTGGCAGCGGATCGGCGTGCCCGCTGGTGCCCGCCCCGGCCCTGCCGACGCATTTCTGCTGCCCGCCGATGACCAATCGGTAATAGCCGTGACGGCAATTTACCCGCACTCTTCCAGCGCCACCCCTACAGAACGGGGACGCGCCGCCCTGACGGCACAGTCCCCGCAACAGGAACCTACGGAAGGAGCCTTGTCACGGGAAACAGGAAGTCATGGCGCCGGTCCCGGCCAACTTTCGCCCCCTTTGAATTCATAAACTTCCCTTGTTTAAAAGTTGCTTCGAGTGAGGCATTCACTCTTGTTATCGATTTTGGCCGTTATTAGCCGAAAGGAGTAACTACGCCCTAATAAAACTTGGTCTGAAAGTTTTATCGGTAACTCTCATATTCAAAAAACAGCGAACTTAAAATAATTGAAAATAAACTTGTTAAATGCATTTGCCCTGTATTAGTTTTTCTCTCGCCAGGTTTGAACGTCGCCGTTCAGCGCGGCATACCTCACGTAACAACCGCAGCACCCGTGGCGCCGCAACGGCGCCACAGCGCAATCAATATTTGCCCGACTAACTTGCTATCCAACTTGCGCGACCGCTTATAGCAACTGAAAAGAACCGTGCACTCCAATCAATGATAAAGGACATCATGATGCCCACTAAGCAGCAACTCGCCCTGAAGAAAGCCGAACTGAGTATTCACCCGATCTTTTCCGAGATTACTTCGTTATCGGTATTACGCCGTTTCATGGAAACCCATGTATTTGCCGTATGGGACTTCATGTCGCTGACCAAGCGCCTGCAACAGGAACTGACCTGCACGCGTTTACCCTGGTTGCCGCCGCGCGATCCCCACGCGGCGCGGTTGATCAACGAGATCGTGCTGGGCGAGGAATCGGACGATCGCCTCGATGCCGGCCACTACAGCCACTTCGAGTTGTACTTGGATGCGATGCGCGAAGTCGGCGCGAGCACCACGGCGGTAGAGCGCTTTGTCGCCCTGCAGCAGGAAGGCGTGAGTTATGACGTCGCGTTGCAGAGCGTCGACGTCGACCCGGCGGCCGCGCAGTTTGTCCGCGATACCTTGCGCATTGCCCTGGAGGCGCCGGGACACAGCGTTGCCGCCGCGTTCCTGCATGGTCGCGAGAGCGTCATTCCGACAATGTTCCAGCGCATCCTCGATGACTGGGGCATCGGCATCGAACAGGCACCGACTTTCCGTTACTACCTGCAACGGCATATCGAAGTCGATTCCGAAGATCACGGCCCCGCCGCCGAGCAGTTGCTGGAGCGTCTGGTGGACGGCGATCCGCAGCGCGCAGCCGAGGTTTACGCCAGCGCCATCGCCGCCGTGGAAAGCCGCATCGCCTTGTGGGACGGGCTGCGCCTGAGCATGGGCGTGGAAGTTGCCGAGGTAGCCCAATGAACGCTGCCGACTATCAATCCTTCGCCGAGGCCTGGGAAAGCCGCGCGACCATCCGCACCCGTCCACGGCGGCTGCTGGAAGACGATCAGCGCCTGATCTACCCGCTCAGCCGCCAGCCGCTGGTGCTCAGCGAAACCTTCCTGCGTGAATGCCCACAGCAACGTGATTTCGCCCTGGTGCAGACGTTGTACAAATTCATCAACGACGTAGTGATTTTCGAGACGGAAATCGTCGACAAGACCGCCCGCAGCATTGCCAAGAATCGCTTCGCCGTGGCGTTCCCGTTCGCCTGTCGTTACGACGCGATGACCGTGGTGGTCGATGAGGATTACCACGCGCTGGTGGCCATGGATTTCATGCAGCAAACGGTGGCACTGACCGGTATCGAACCGATTCCGTTGCCCGACGAAATCGAATTGAGCCGGGCGATTCCCGCCGCCGTTGCGCTGGCTCCGGACCACCTGCGCAGCGCGGTGGAACTGATCTGCGTGGCGATCGCCGAAAACACCGTGACCGGCGATGTCGCGGCGTTCGCCCGCGACGATTCGGTCAAGCCGTCGATCAAGGGCCTGATGGCCGACCACTTGCTCGACGAGGGTCGCCACTCGAGTTTCTGGGCGCGGATGGTGCGCATCTATTGGCACACCGCCAGCGACACGGACCGCGAAACCATCGCGCAGATTCTCCCGGTGTTCATCGGCCATTACCTGACCAACGACATCCAGAAGTCCTTCGATTTGCGCCTGATCGATGCGCTGCCGGTCAGCGAAACCACGCGCCATTCACTGCGCGAAGAAATTGCCGGATTGGCCTTCCCGATCAATCGCCACCACCCGCTGGTGGGCAACATCGTCAGGTTTTTCCACAACAGCTCGCTGCTCGACACACCGTGCGTGCAGCACGCCCTGCGCGACTATCTGGTTTGAGGAGACCGACATGAAACGTCTCGACATTTTGCTCACCGGCGCCGGCCAGGCCATGACCGACCTGGCCCGGGAACTCGAACAGCATGGCCATGCTGTGACCCGCAGCGGCATGGCTCAAACGGCGGTGGATCTGATCATCGACGATGGTTTTATCGCTGCCGGCGACTTCTGCGCCATCCCGCATCTGCACCTGCGCCTGGGTGTCGCCGCGCAAGAGCATGGCGGCCTGCCGACCCTCGACTTGCTGTGCTTTCTCGGCTCGTCGCTGATCAGCCGTGTGCCGATCGGCGATGAGCCGTCCGGCAACGGTCAGTCGCTACGCCAACGAGCGCTCGCCCATGTGGTCGACGAAGTGGCGTTGCTGGTCAGCCGCTTTTCCCGCGATGCCGATTATTTGAGGCATGCCCCGGCCCTCAAAGCGCCGGATTTCGAACGGCTGGAAGATCTGCTGTTTCTCGACAAACTGGCGTATGTCCACCGTCTCAACGACACGGCAAATCCGGCGCTGCTGCAACAAGCGCAGATCCCGCTGATCGAGCGCCTGCGACAAAGCCTGATCGAACATGCCGAACGACCGGCGCTGCACCTCCGCGGACAGTCCATCAGCTACCGCCAATTGCACGCCCACAGCCGGGCGATCCAGCAGCGGTTGCTGCCCTTGCTCGAGCAACATCCGCAGCCGTGGGTAGTCGCTGTCTGCCAAGGCAAAAGCCCGGCACTGTTCGCCTCGATTCTGGCGATTCTCGGCAGCGGCGCGGTGTACTTGCCGCTGGAGCCGAGCCATCCTTTGCAGCGCCAGCAATACATCCTGGAAAACGCCGGCGCGGTGCTGTTGCTTCACGATGGACAGCAGGCGCTCAGCGAGTCGATAGCGGGGCTGGATGTCAGTGACATCGAAGCGCCGAACGCCGATCTCGACCGGCCGCTGATGCAGCACCGCCCGGAACTTGATGCACCGTGCATGGCGCTCTACACCTCGGGCACCACCGGGCATCCGAAAGGCGTGCTGCTCAGCCAGGCCAATCTCGCCCATTTCACCGCGTGGTACGCCGACTACGTGCAGCCGCACGCAGAGAGTCGGGTGTTGCAGTTCTCTTCGCTGAGCTTCGATTCTTCGCTGATCGACATCTTCCCCAGCCTGCTCGCAGGGGCGGAACTGGTCGTGCCCGACGACACCCAGCGCCGCGATCCTTTGCAGCTGATTGCGCTGATTCGCCGGCGGCAACTGACCCACGCCTTCTTGCCGCCAGCGCTGTTGAGCATCCTGCCACTGGAGCAACTGGAGGGCGTGCAGGTGATGACCGGCGGTGATGTCTGCGAGCCGTACGTCATCGAGCAACTGACCCGCCAAGGCACCCTGCACAACCTGTATGGCCCGACCGAAGCCACCGTGCTGATCACCGCGCGCCAGCTCAAACCGGGCGACAGCAACCGCACGCTGGGAGGGCCGATCGCCAACAGTCGGGTGCTGATTCTCGACGACGATCTGCAACCGGTGCCCGATCAAACCGTCGGTGAGCTGTTCATCGTCGGCCCCGGTGTCTGCCTCGGTTACCTGAACAATCCGCAGCAGACCGCCGAGCGTTATCTGAGCCTGTCACTGCCCGGCGGCGAAACCCTGCGCGCCTACCGCAGCGGCGACATGGCCAAGTGGGGCGAGCACGGTATCGAGCTGTGCGGGCGGCGCGACAATCAGGTGAAAATCCGTGGCTTCCGCGTCGAGCCGGAAGAGATCGAACGCTGCCTGCGCGAGAGCCGCTTGTATCGGCAGATTGCCGTGGTCATCGACAGTCAGCGGCGCATTCTGGCGTTTATCGCCCAGCCACAGACCGAGACTGCCCGCGACGCATTGAAGGCTCACGCCCGGCAGTTTCTGCCGGACTACATGCAACCGGGAGCGTGGACCGAACTGGCGCAGATGCCGTTCGCCAGTAACGGCAAAGTCGATCGCAAGGCGCTGTTGGCATTGCCGGTGACGGTCCAGGACAGCGCTGCGAAATGCCTGCCGGCCAATGCTGACGAAGCGCTGCTTCTTGAGGTCTGGGCCGAATTGCTGGAGCTGCCGACCAGCGACATTTCCACTGACGAAAGCTTCTTCAATCTCGGCGGTCATTCGATTCTGCTGTCGCGGATGTTGCTGCGCTTGCGTGAGGAATTCGGCCGAAGCATTTCGATCAATCGCTTCATCGAACTGCCCACTATCAGCAAACTGGCGACGCTGGTGCGCGGCACCGATGACAGCGCCGTGCTCAGCGCTCAGGCCATGGCCGACGCCGAGCGCGCGCTGGACATCGAACCGCTGCCGATCAGCCGCATGGGCGATGTGCACAAGGTCATCGTCACCGGTGCCAACAGTTTTGTCGGCGTGCACATCGTCGAAGCGCTGCTCGGTTGGGGCGCCAGCGAAGTGGCCTGTCTGGTCCGCGACGGCGCCGGGCAAATGGCGGCGCAACGCTTCGCTCAGGCACTGCGCGAGAACCGGCTGGAGCACCTCGACCTGAGCCGTGTGCGGGTTTATGCAGCTGATATCAGCCGTCCGCAACTGGGCCTAGGCGATGAGGATTATCAGCGCCTGGATCGCGAGTTCGGCGCACTGGTGCACAACGCCGCGAACGTCAACCACGTGCTCGATTACGAGTCCCTGGCGGCGGATAACGTCGAGCCGATCTTCGCCCTGCTGAAGCTGTGCGAAGGGCAGCGCAAAAAGGTCTTCAACTTCGTCTCGACCCTGTCGGCATCCAGCACCGTGGATGACGCCGGTCGAGTGCTGGAACTACCCGCCGCCGCGACGCCGCCGATCTACATTCGCAACGGCTACAACCTGTCGAAGTGGGTCGGCGAACGCATCCTCGAACGGGCGCGCGAGCGTGGTGTTCGGGTCAATCTGTATCGCCCCGGCAACATCAGTTTCAACAGCCTCAGCGGCGTTTGCCAGCCGCATAAAAACCGTTTGATGCTGATGCTCAAAGGCTCGATCCAGCTCGGACAGGTGCCGGCCTTCGCGCTGAATTTCGACCTGATGCCGGTGGACTTTCTCGCCCGCTTCATCGCCTTCCATGCCAGCCGTTATTCAGCGGATCGCGCGGTGTTCAATCTGCACAACCCCGAGCCGCTGAGCTGGGATGCCTACGTCGCTTCGTTCCGCGAAACCGGCAGCGAATTTTCGCTGGTCAGCGTCGCCGATTGGCAACAGCAACTGAACCGGGTCGACGCCGACAACGCGCTGTTCGGCGTGCTCGGTTTCTACCTCAACGGCTTCGAAGAAGACATCGGCGACATCTCCCTGATCGGTCACGCCAACGCCGAGGCCGGCGTGCGGCAGATGGGCGCGCACTACCCACAGAAATCCCCGGCGCTGCTGCGTCGCGGCTGCGACTACCTGAAAGAAATCAACTTCATCTGACTCATCCACAAGGAGTAACACCATGAGCAATCTGCAACCCGACACCCTGATCAAAAACCCGCAAGGCTGCCACGTTGTGTCGTCGGTGGAAGTGCCGGGGGACGCGGCACAAGTCTGGGCGATCGTTGGCGATTTCGCTGGCTTCGAACGATTCATTCCAGCGCTGTCGCACACCGAAATGACCGGCGAAGGCGTGTCTTCGCTGCGCAAGAAAGTCTTCAAGGACGGCAACGTCGTGGTCGAACAACTCAACTCGCGCGATGAACAGGCGCGGCGCATGACCTGGACGACGATCTACAACACGTTGGGGGTGGCGAATCTGTGGGCGGCGATGCAAGTGGAATCGCTGAGCGCAGAGAAGTCGCGAGCGACCTGGACGATCATTGCCGAACCGGCTGCGGGTGGGGATGAAGCATTGCCGGGGTTCAGGGATTTCGTGCAGGGGTTTGCCGATGATGCGATGGGCAATGTGCTGAAGCTGTTTGTTTAAGGCATCGGTTTGGCGGTGATTGAACCGCCGCTTTCGCGAGCAGGCTCGCTCCCACATTTGGAATGCATTTCCCTGTGGGAGCGAGCCTGCTCGCGAAGAACGATAACGCGGTCTGCGATCTGTGAATCAGATCTTGAAACTGTCGACCAACTGCTTCAACCGGTTCGCCTGTTGCGACAACGCATCACAATCCTTCAACGTTTCGTTGAGGTTGGCCACGCTCTGCTGGTTCAACAGGTTGATCTGGTTGACGTCGACGTTGAGGGTTTCCACCACCGCCGTCTGCTCTTCAGTCGCCGCTGCAACCGATTGGTTCATACCGTCGATTTCGCCGATGCGCTGGGTCACGCTGACCAGACGCAGACCGGCCTGATTCGCCACTTCCACGCTTTGCTCGCTGGACGCCTGACTGGCGTTCATGGTGCTCACCGCTTCGCGCGAGCCGACCTGCAGCGAGGTGATCATCTTGTGGATCTCTTCCGCCGATTCCTGGGTGCGATGCGCAAGGTTGCGCACCTCATCGGCGACCACGGCAAAACCGCGCCCGGCTTCACCGGCACGCGCGGCTTCGATAGCAGCGTTGAGCGCCAGCAGGTTGGTCTGCTGCGAGATGCCTTTAATCACATCGAGGATGTGGCCGATGTTGTCGGTGCTGGCATTCAAGGTTTCGATCTGCGTGCACGACAGGCTGATCTTCTGCGACAGCTCGGTCATCGCCTGAATGGTCTGCTCGACCACCTGACGACCATCATCGGCCTGCTCGGAAGCGCCACTGGCGTGTTGCGAAGCATCCGCCGCGTTGCGCGCGATCTCTTGAGTGGCGGCGCCCAGCTGATTGATCGCCGCCGCGACGCTGTTGGTGCGCGCACTTTGCTCGTCAGAACCGACGATCGAAGCGTTGGACGAAGCCATCACCCGTTGCGACAGGTCATGTACGTGACGGGTCGCCGACGACACTTCGGAAATCGATGCGTGAATCCGTTCAACGAACTGGTTGAACGCGCTGCCCAGTTCACCGAACTCGTCTTTGCTCTCGACCACCAGACGCCGGGTCAGATCGCCCTCGCCCTGCGCGATGTCTTTCATCGCGCGGCCCATGGTGGTCAGCGGACGCATCAACACGTTGATCAACAGGCTCAACAGTAACGCAATCGCCGCGACCGCGACAAACATGGCGATCAACGCCGAGGTGCGGAATTGGCTGAGTGCGGCGTAGGCCTTGTCGCGATCGATCGACAGACCGATGTACCACTGCGCATTCGGCAGATCGCTGACCGGGGTGAACGAGAGAATGCGTTCCTGGCCGTTGAGCACCACGTTCTGGTTGCCCTTCTCGATGCGCACGCTGGTGTTCGGGTAGATGTCCTTGAGGTTTTTCATTACCTGATCTTTGTCCGGGCTGACGATCACCTGACCGTCGGCACTGACCAGAAACGCATGGCCGAGGCCACCGAAGTCCACCGAGTTGATGATCTTCACCAGGGTTTCCAGGCTCAGGTCACCACCGACCACACCGAGCAATTCACCGTCCTTTTTCACCGGCATGGCGATGGTCACCACCAGGCCACCGACGGCCGCCATGTACGGCGGGGTCAGCATGGTTTTATCGGCGGCCACGGCCTGCTTGTACCAAGGCCGCTGACGCGGATCGTAACCGTCCGGCATCTTCGCATCGGGGCGCTGGGTGAAGACACCGTTGGCCTGCCCGACATAAGTGAACTGAAAGTTCGACGTGAAGGCCGGTTGATCGACAAGACCCGGCAAGTCGGCATTCCTGCCTTGATGGGCAACGTTCTGCGCGAGGTTTTCCAGCACCAGAATGCGCCCGCTCATCCAGTTCTGCACGCTGCTGGCGGTCAGGTCACCGGCCTGTTGCACGGAGGACTGCAGGTTCTGGCGAATGGTGTTTCGCTGCAGATAATCGTTGTAGAGCGTGAACAACGCGAACGCCAGGACCACGACGCCCGAAGCGGCCAGGAGGATTTTATGGCTGAACTTGAGATTCATTTCATGGGACTTCTTATGCCAAAAGTGGGGATGCGTTTCCGGATGCAACATTCCATGTACGGCGCAGGCAGCGTTCTTCCGGCCGCTCTACTTTGGTGCACGCATTTCTCACCAGTCTGTCGGCCAGCGGCGGAGAAATCTTAGGGGCGCGTGAGAAATGGACGGGGTTTGTGCAGGATTCCCGCCGAACGGCGTGGCAGAGCGGCTGCGAGGGAATTTTTCGCATCGACATGGGGGGCGACAGTTGCAAAATCTGTAACCCTTGATGACAATGCGACTAATTATCATTTGTGACGTTCGGGCTGGCGTGGTCATGTCTTCTCCTGAGTTGGTCGTACAGGCGCTTTACAGTAGTTATCACGGCTGGCTCAACGCTTGGCTGCGCGCGCGCCTGGGCAACGCAGCGGATGCAGCGGATCTGGCTCAGGACACTTTCCTGCGCCTGCTGCAACGCACCGAACGCCTCGAACTGAAAGCGCCCCGAGCTTTCCTGCGAACCATCGCGCGCGGTCTGGTGATCGATCATTGGCGCCGCGAGGAAATCGAGCGGGCCTATCTGAAGACCATTGCTCACTTGCCTGAAGGCGAAGTACCTGACGCCGAATCGCGCGCGTTGGTGCTGGAACTGCTGGAAAGCATTGCGCGCATGCTCGAAGGACTTAAGCCGAAAGTGCGTCAGGCATTTCTCCTGGCGCAGTGCGAAGGGTTAACGCACAAACAGATCGCCGAGCAGTTGGGCGTGTCGGTACGTTCAGTGGAACGCTACGTCGCCGATGCGCTGTATCACTGCTATGTGTTGCGGTATGAAAGCTGATGCCTGTGGATAACCTCTCACTCGCTCGCCGCGTCGAACCGCGCCAACAGGTGGTCAAGCAAGCGATTCACTGGCTGCTGCGGCTGCGCAACAACCACGGCAATTCGCGGCTGACTCGCCAATGCGAGCAGTGGCGCGCCGAGCATCACGAACATGAAATCGCCTGGCAGCGGGTGCAGTCGCTGCAAGCCGAATTGAACTCCAGTCTGCGCGCCGTGCCGGGTGCGCAGGTCGCTTTCAACACCTTGGAAAACAGTGCGCAGGGGCTGGGCCGACGCCAAGCCTTGAAGTTGTTGTCGGGCGCGCTGTTGATGGGCTCCGCCGCGTGGCTGGCCAAGGACAGCGCCGCCTGGCAGCAATGGAGTGCCGACTACGCGACGGCGACCGGCGAACGGCGCGGTTTCCAGTTGCCCGACGGCACGCGCATCGAACTCAACACCGCCAGCGCCGTAGATCTGGATTACACCGCGCAGCAGCGCCTGATCAAACTGACCCGTGGCGAGATCATCGTTACCTGCGGCGGCTCTGACGAGGGCGCGGCGACCGATCGACCGCTGCGCATACAGAATCGCCACGGCACTTATGCGCCGTTCGATGCGCGTTTCATTTTGCGTCAGGAAGAACAGTGCACGCGGCTCAGCGTTACCCGTGGCCGGGTGTTGGTTCGCGCTGGCGGTCATTCCCTCGAAGCACTCGCCGGGCAGAGTTTTCTGGTCGATCAAAGCGGTTTGCGCGCAGCGCCGACGCCGGATATGGATGCGGGCGCCTGGCTCGACGGTTTGATTGTCACGCGCAATATGCGGCTGGGTGACTTCCTCGCTGAAGTCGGCCGTTATCGCCCGGGTTATCTCAATTGTTCGGCGGAGATCGCAGACCTGCGCCTCTCTGGAGTGTTTCGTCTGGAGGACACCGACAGGCTGCTGGCGATTCTGCCGCAGACGTTGCCGGTGCAACTGCGCTATCGCACCCGCTGGTGGGTGACCCTTGAGCATGCGGTGTGAAATTTTTTTGGCGGGTTTTTCCAGGCAGTCCGGCTTAGTCAGTAAGCACTTCAAATCAGCCCTCGCGACTGCCTACGGAAATCCACAATGACTGTCCGCGCCACTTGTAAGAACCCTCTGAATTTCACTGCAGAATCGACACTACTGCGCCATGCGGTTCGGGCGGCACTGCTGACCACCGCGCTGGGCGTCAGCGTATTACCGAGCCTGAGTCTGGCCGCCAACACCGGCACCGAGATCAGCCACCGCTACAACATTGCTGCCGGGCCATTGGGCGAGGCGTTGAATCAGTTTGCCCGGCAGGCCGGCATCACCTTGGCGATGACGCCGCAACAGACTCAAGGTCAGCAATCTCCCGGCGTGCAGGGTGAATATTCGACCGACCAGGCCTTGAGCCATTTGCTTGGCGGCTCAGGGCTGGAAGCAGTCAGCCAGGACGGCAGCAGTTACATCCTGCGTCCACTGGCTGAAAGCGAAGCACTGGCCTTGCCGACCACCGACATCAAAGGTTTCGCCCTCGGCAACGCGCTGGGCAGCATGGCCGGCTACAACGCCACGCACAGCCAGATCGCCACCAAGACCAGTACCGCCCTGCTGGAAACTTCGCAAAGCGTATCGGTGGTGACGCGTGAGCAAATGGATGACCAAGGCTCGCAAACCGTCTCGCAAGCGATGCGTTACGCCCCGGGCGTGCTGACCAACCCGTATGGCGCCACCCATCGTTACGACTACGTGGCGATGCGCGGTTTCAACGACGGCTCGGTGGACAACATCTACCTCGACGGCCTCAAGTCGATGGGCGACAGCGGCACCTACAGCACCATGCAGGTCGATCCGTATTTCCTTGAACGCGTGGATATTCTCAAAGGCCCGTCATCGGTGCTGTACGGCCGTAGCTCGCCCGGCGGTCTGGTCGCGCTGACCAGCAAAAAGCCGTTGTATGAGGCCTACCATCAGGTGCAGGCGACAGTGGGGACGCAAGGCCAGCGTGGGGTTGGTTTTGACTTCAGCGGTCCGGTCGATGACGACAAGCGCATTGCCTATCGTCTGACCGGATTGAGCGATCAGTCCGACACGCAATTCGATCACAACAAGGAAAAACGCTTCGCCCTTGCGCCGACGCTGAGCATCGATTTCAGCGAAGACACCTCGTTGACCCTGCAGGCCTATCTGCAACACGATCCGGACGGTGGTTACCACGGCGGCGTTCCGGCGGACGGCACGATCCATCAGCGCAATGGCGAGCGCATCTCGCCGCGCTTCTTCGAGGGCGAACCGGGGATCGACGGCTACTCTCGTGACCAGCAATCGTTCGGCTATCAGTTCGAACATCGCTTCAACGATGTCTTCACCGCCCGGCAGAACTTCCGCTATCTCGATTCCAAAGTGAACATGGATCAGGTCTACGCCTATGGCTGGACCACCCCGACCAGCAATGAACTGAACCGTTATTACACCGGCGGTGATGAGCGCCTGCATGCGTTCATCGTCGACAACATGCTGCAGGCCGAATTCTTCACCGGCGCGACCAAGCACACAGTCCTGATGGGCGCGGATTATCAACGGCGCAAAACCGTGGTCGACTGGACCAGCGGTGGCCTCGCGCCGATCAATGCGTTCAATCCGGTGTACGGCAACTCGGCGATCGAGATGTACGGCGACACCAGCTATCTGCGTCGTCTGGAGCAGACCGGTGTGTATCTGCAAGACCTGATCGAGATGGACAAGTGGCGCTTCTCGCTGGGCCTGCGTCAGGACTGGGTCGAGACATCCGATGAAAACCGCATCGCCGAAGCGGGGCGTCCGATGGGTACAGAGATCAATGATCGGCGCACGAAACTCACTGGGCGTGCCGGCGCTTTATATCTGTTTGATAACGGTCTGGCGCCATACATCAGCTACTCCGAGTCGTTTAACCCGAACTCCTATGCCGACAGCGCCGGCAATCCACTGGCCCCCACCGATGGCACGCAGTGGGAAGTCGGCTTGAAGTATCAGCCGCCGGGCACTGACAACCTGTTTACCGCCTCGCTGTTTCGCATCGATCAGGAAAACCTCGCGACCAAACTACCGCAGGAGAACTTCTATCGCGCGGTCGGCGCCGTACGCTCGCAAGGTCTGGAACTGGAAGCGCATATGCAACTGACCGATAACTTCAAAGTACTCGGCAGTTACACCTTCACTGATATCGAGTATTCCAAATCGATGATCAGCACCTTGAGCACGCCGACCGATGTCATCGAGAACAAGGGCAACTCGCCAACTCAAGCGCCGCGCCACATGGCCTCGCTGTGGGCTGACTACAAGTTCGACAGCGCCGCACTTGATGGGCTGCGCTTGGGTGGTGGGGTGCGCTATGTCGGCTACAGCTGGGCCGATGCGGAGAACACGATGAAGGTGCCGTCTTACACGCTGTTCGATGCCTCGATTGGTTATGACCTGGGCAAGATTGGTTTGAAGGGTGTTGATGTTCGGCTCAACGCGAACAACCTGACCAATGAATCCTATGTCGCGTCCTGCGCCAGTCTGAACTTCTGCTACATGGGCGAAGAACGCAACGTAGCGGCGACCGTCAGCTATCAGTTCTAAAGCTATGTCCTGTGCGTAAAAAAGCCAGCCCCTGCTATCAGGGGCTGGCTTTGTCGTTTCTTCGGGGTGTTTTGTATGCGTGCGTTTCTGGTTTTGTTGCATCGGTACATTGGCTTGGCCACTGCGGTGTTTTTATTTTTGGCCGGGCTGACCGGCAGTGTGCTGGCGTTCAATCACGAACTGGACGAGTGGCTGAATCCGCAGTTTTACGAGGCGACGTCAGTGGGTGAGCGCTTGTCGCCGGGCGCGTTGATAGATGCAGTGCAGACAGCGCATCCGAAACTGCAAGTCTGGTACATGGAGTATCCCCATGAGACGGGGCATACGGCGCTGCTGGCGGCCGTTCCCCGTAAGGATCCGGCGACGGGCCAGCCGTTTGATGAGCGCAATCAGGTTTTCTATCTGGACCCGGTCAGCGCGGAGCAAAAAGGCGCGCGCTACTGGGGTGAATGCTGTTTTCAGCGGGAGAACTTCATCCCGTTCATTCTGGAGTTTCACTACAACCTGACATTGCCCGGTAACTGGGGACTGCTGTTAATGGGTGGGGTGGCCATCGCGTGGGTGATCGACTGCTTTGTCGCATTGTGGCTGACCTTGCCGCGTGGCAAGCCATTCTGGAAGAAGTGGGCTACTGCGTGGAAGGTCAAAGGCGGGCATGCCTACCGCTTGAACTTCGATCTGCATCGCGCTGGCGGATTGTGGTTGTGGCTACTGCTGTTACCGATCGCCGTCAGTAGCGTGGCGATGAACTTGCCGAGCCAGGTATTCAAGCCTGCGGTTTCTTTGTTTTCGCCCGTCGAGCCGAGCGTATATGAAGCCAGAGGACGAATGCCCGCCGATCAACTGGGGACGACACAGTTGAGTTATCAACAGGCGTACGAAAGGGCATTGCAGGAAGGGGAACGATTAGGACTGACGGCGGCAATCGGCGAGTTGTATTACAGCTTTGAGTACAACTTCTACGGCGCAGGATTTGGACAGCACGATACGGACGCCCATGGAAAATCCTGGTTGTTCTTTCACGGTACCGATGGCCGATTATTGGGACAGGAGATCGCGGGACAGGGCACGCTTGGAGAGCAGTTCTATCGACTTCAGTTGCCCATACATGGAGGACGGATCATCGGGGTGACAGGGCAGGTAATGATCGCGGTACTGGGTGTGTTGATTGCGGGGTTATCAGGGACGGGAGTTTATATCTGGTGGCGCAAGTGGCAGGCAAGACGCAGCAGCAAGAGTCGCAGAACGGCCTGATCTTTCGTACACGCTTAAATGACAAAACCCCTGTCTGCGTTAGCAGACAGGGGTTTCGGAATTCAATCTTGACGATGACCTACTCTCACATGGGGAAACCCCACACTACCATCGGCGATACATCGTTTCACTTCTGAGTTCGGGATGGGATCAGGTGGTTCCAATGTTCTATGGTCGTCAAGAAATTCTTTATCTGGCCCGTCAACACGGTAACAAGCCAGCAAAAACAGGAACTTCTACTAAAACAAAACCCCAACTGCTTTCGCAATTGGGGTTTCGGAATTTAATCT
>NZ_JBTYHF010000019.1:0-14648 GCF_054871425.1 Pseudomonas glycinis
AGTCCAGCGTTCGGCTCGATATTGCAGGCGAGCGTAAATCGTAAATACACCTCGGTCAGTCCCCTCTCCCTCTGGGAGAGGGTTAGGGTGAGGGGCTTTTGATCTTCAATGGGCTGCGGTCAGAACGCCACCGAAGTCTGCACATAAACCGTCCGCGGCTCACCCACGTACTTGCCCTTGTTGTTGTCATCGAACGAGCGTGTGAAGTACTGCGTGTTGAAGATGTTCTTCACGCCCACCGCCACATTCAAATCCGACAGTTGCGGTCCGAAGTCATACCCGGCGCGGCTGCTGAACAGCATGTAGCCGGGGATCTTGCCGGTGCTGCCATCGGCGCTTTCCCTCGAAGTGTTGGCGTTGTCGGCGAACTGGTCGCTCTGGAAGCTGCTGTCCAGATTCAGCTTCCATGGCCCTTCGGTATAACCGACGCCAATCGTGCCTTTGTGCTTGGAGGAAAACGGCACGCGGTTGCCTTTGTTCGGCCCATCCTCGCGGATGGTGGCGTCGACATAGGCATAACTGGCGTAGACATCGAAACCGGCCAGCGCCGGGCTCAAGTCGTCGAGCGCGTAATTGACGCTGGTCTCGATGCCCTGATGGCGGGTTTCGCCGCGAGCGATCACCGAGTCGTTGGTCTGGTTGCTTTCGTACTGGTTGTCGAAGTTGATCAGGAATGCGCCGATTTCCGCGCGCAGGGCACCGTTGTCATAGCGCGTGCCGAGTTCCCAGGTGCGGGCCTTTTCCGGTTTCACTTCGCCGCTGCTCACGCGATTGGGCATCTGGCTGTATTGCACGCTGCCGAACGAGCCTTCGGTGTTGGCATACAGGTTCCAGCTGTCGGTGAGGTGATATAGCACGTTCAGCGCCGGCAGCGCGGTGTTGTAGTCGCCCTTGTATTTGACGTTGGTCAGGTTGTTGGTCTGTTGCGACTCGATCATCTCGTAGCGCACGCCCGGAGTGATGGTCCATTTGCCGATGTCGATGCGGTCATCGACGAAGAATGCGTTGGCCTCGGTACCACCGCGAGTGTCACGGTCGTTGCGGCTGCTGGTGGTCGGGTATTCGTTGGCGCTGATCGGCGTGCGATAACGCAGTTCGTGGCCGGCCTCATTGATGTAGCGGTAGCCGACGCCGACTTCGTGGCTGCTCGGGCCGAGGTCGAAACCTTGGGCGAAACGGGTTTCCAGACCACGTACCCAATATTCGCGGGGCGACAACGAAAGGAATGTGCCCTGATCCAGATAACCGCTGCGCAGGGTTTTGGTGAAGAAGGTGTTGGCGGTGAATTCGCGGCGATCTTCCTGATAGCGATAGCCGAAGTTGAACATCGTCCGGCGGCCCCAGAACTGGTCTTTCGGCCGCGTCGACTGGTACGGATCGGCATCGTAATCGGCGACGGTCAGACCGCCGGGCATGTCGGCCTTGCCTTCGTAATACTGGGCCATGGCGTTGAAGCTGTTGGCTTCGTCGAGCTGATATTTGCCCTTGAGGATCAGGTCGTCGATCTCGGTATCGCTGTGTTCGCGCCAGTCACCGCCACGGGTGCCGGAGTACAACAGCGCACCACCGAGGCCGTTGGCGTTGGTACCGCCGGCCAGCAGATTGGCGCTGGTCTTGAAGCCGTCGTGGCTCGACGATGGGCTGGTTTCAGTCTGGAAACCACCCTTGACCGTTGGCTCGTCGGGAATCGCCCGGGTCACGAAGTTGACCACGCCGCCGACGTTCTGCGGGCCATAACGCACCGCGCCGCCGCCGCGCACCACGTCCACCGCATCCATGTTGCCCATGCTGATCGGCGCGAACGACAACTGCGGCTGACCATACGGCGCGAACGGCACCGGGATGCCATCCATCAATACTGTCGAGCGCGCGGCCAGGCGTGGATTCAAACCACGAATGCCGAAGTTCAGCGCCATGTCGTGGCTGCCGGTGCCGTTGTTCTCCGGCGCGTTCACACCGGGGATGCGGTTGAGCACATCGCGGGCCTGGGTCGCGCCTTGGCGTTCGAATTCTTCGCGGCGGATCACATCACGCGCGCCGGGGTGTTCGAAGACATTGATCTGCGCCGCATCGCCGAGCCAGTCGCCGACTACGGTCGAGGTGCCCAGCTCCAGCGCCGCGTCAGCCAGCGGTTGCAGGCTGAAGGCATTGTCGCCTTCGGCGCGGGCTTGCAGGCCGGTGCCTTCGAGCAGGGCATCGAGGCCTTGTTGCGTCGTGTAATTGCCCTCCAGACCCCGGCTCTGCACACCGCTGGTGACTTGCGAGCCAAAGGAAATCAGCACGCCGGCTTCCCGGCCAAACTGGTTCAGCGCGGTTTCCAGCGACGTCGGGGCGATGTGATAAACCTTGGTCTCGGCGCCCAGCGCAGCGGGCAGGGCGGTGAAACTCAGGCTGGCGCCGAGCAGAAGATTGCGCAGGCTGCGGGCCAGTGGGGTAAGGCGGGTGGGCTGCATGTGGATGATCCTGAGAAGGTGGAATCAAGGGGGCTTTCCTTCTCTGTCACGCCAGATCTGAAAAACGGCTCATGGTTTTGGCGTTTTTTTACACCCGCGCTTCGATGCTCACCCAATAACGGGTAAAGCGCTTCACTCTGACCGGCAGACTGATCTGCAACAGGTCAAGAATCCGCTCACTGTCATCCAGTGGATACGTCCCGGAAATCAGCAGATCGGCGACCTGGCTGTCGCACCGCAGCTGCCCGCGCCGGTAGCGGCCAAGCTCTTCGAGGAAATCGCCGAGGCGCATATGGGCGGCGACCAGCATGCCGTCAGTCCACGCACCGCTATTGGCGTCCAGTGGTTTGGCCGCGCTGACGGAGCTGGCAGTAAAACTCAACTGCCGCGCAACCGGCAGCAGCAGGGGCGCGCGATGGCTGGCTATGAGTTCGACTCGTCCTTCAAACAGCGCGATCTGCGTGTGATCAACAAACTGCCGCACATTGAGGCGCGCACCTTGGCTTTTCAGCACGCCGTGTGCCGTGCGTATCTCGAACGGATTTGCAGCGCTCAACAGCATTTCGCCCCCGAGCAGACGAATCAACCGCTGCGCACCATCAACATCAACCGAGCTGGCGGTATTGAGCTGTAACGAATCGGCACCGCCCAGGCCGATCTTGCGCCGCTGGCCCACCGGCGTGCGGTAATCGGCGAGCAGCGACGGCAACGGCGTGTGCTCGCGCAGGCCCCAGGTCGCCGCTGAGCCGGCACCGAGAATCAGTAACATTTTCAACGCCTGACGGCGGCTGCCGGACTTCGGTCCGTTCAACGCCGCGTGGGCCAACGGCGACGAAACGCCGCGCAAACGCTGATTGACTCGTTGCATGTGTTCCCACGCCCGGCGGTGTTCGCTGTGCGCATCCAGCCATTGTTGCCAGGCCTGCTGCTGGCGCGGGGTGAGGGTGCCCTGCTGCATTTCCAGCAACCAGTGCACCGCCTGTTCGGCGACTTGCGCAGAGAAGTCCGGCGCGCGATTCACAGGGCGAAATAGCAGCGCATGGCCGCTTTGTTCAGATGGCGTTTGACCGTGGCCACCGAGATTCCCAGTTCTGCGGCGATCTGTGGATAAGTCAGACCATCGACCTGAGCGAGCAGGAAGGCGCGTTTGACCTGGCGCGGCAAACCGTCGAGCAGTTCATCGAGTTCGACCAGTGTCTGCAGGATGATCGCTTTGTGCTCTTCCGACGGCGCGACCACCTCCGGCATCTGCGCCAGTGTCTCGAGGTAGGCGCGTTCCACATCCTGGCGCCGGTAATGATTGAACAGCACGCGCTTGGCCAAGGTGGTGAGAAAGGCGCGCGGTTCGATGATCATCGGTGGCTCGCGGGCGGTCAGCACCTTGATGAACGTGTCCTGAGCCAGATCCGCCGCGCTGTCGGGGCAGCCGAGCTTGCGCCGCAACCAGCCAGTGAGCCAGCTGTGATGAGCATGGTAGAGCGATTCGACGAGATGGGCGGGCGGCAACGAAATGACTCCGGACGCAAAATTTGCGTAGAGAACGTGCATTAGAGAACAAGAACGGTTCGCATTGTAGAGGCTGGCGACAGTGTCCGGCAATCAGATGCTTTTGCGTATGAGAATATTTATCATTAATATTGCTCGTCTGTAGATTCGGCTTGTCGGCCGAACGTTTTTCGTTTCAGGGTCGAAACATGAAAGGCAAACTCGCCACCCTTCCCATGTCCTATCGTCTGGCCGTCACTTCGCGAGTGCTGGCGGCGATTTTCGGCGGCTATCTGGTCGCGGCGCTGGCCAGTGTCACCCTGACGTTGTGGCTGCCGCTGAACCGCGCCGAAGCGGTGGTCACTGGCATGACCGTGTCCTTTCTGGTCTATCTGGTCGCAGTGCTCTGGTGCTTTGCCTGCCGCAGCGCGTGGTCGGCGTGGGTCGGCCTGTTGGTGCCGAGCGTGATTCTCGCCACCGTTTCCGGTGCCGCGCGCGGTCTGGGGCTGGCATGAAAGAAGGTTTCCGCCAGGCAATGGCGTGGCTGCACACCTGGGCGGGGCTAGTGTTCGGCTGGTTGTTGTTCGCGATTTTCCTGACGGGAACACTCGCCTACTTCAAAGACGAAATCAGCCACTGGATGCAGCCGGAAATTGCGGCGCATCCACTCGATGCCGAAGCGAGCCTGACGCTCGCGCAAAACTATCTGCAGCAACACGCCGCCGGTGCCTCGCGCTGGCTGATCGATTTGCCCGATGCCCGCGATCCCGGTCTGACCGTGCGCTGGCAACAGGCGCCGGGCAAACCCGGCGAGCGCGGCCGCTTCGAATCCCGAACTCTCGATGCTCAGACTGGAGCCGAAGTCCAAGGCCGCGAAAGCATGGGCGGCGAGTTCTTCTACCGCTTTCACTTCCAGTTGCAGATGCCTTATCCGTGGGGCCGCTGGCTGGCGACCATCGCTGCGATGGTGATGTTCGTCGCGTTGATCAGCGGCATCATCACCCACAAGAAAATCTTCAAGGACTTCTTTACCTTCCGCCCGCGCAAGGGCCAGCGTTCCTGGCTCGACGGGCATAACGCGGTGGGTGTGCTGGTGCTGCCGTTTCACTTGATGATCACCTACAGCAGCCTGGTGATTTTCATGTCGATGGTCATGCCAGCCAGCATCGTCGCCTCTTACGGCAGCGACGTGCGCAAGTTCTATGACGAAGTCTTTCCTGCCTCGAAGACACCCGAGCGCGCCGCTATCCCCGCGCCGTTGACCGCCATGGCGCCGCTACTGGCCAAGGCCAGCGAGCAGTGGGCGGGCGGCCACACCGCGCGGCTGTCGGTGAGCAATCCGGGCGATGCCAGCGCCACGGTGGTGCTGTCCCGCGCGGGCGATCGGGTGGTGCATGATTTCGGCCGGGCGGTGACCTTCAACGGCGTCACCGGACAGCTTCTGAGCAGTACCCCCGATCAACCCATGGCGATGGCGGTGGGTGGCGCGTTTTATGGTCTGCACATGGGGCATTTCGCCGGGCCGCTGTTGCGCTGGCTGTATTTCATTTGCGGACTGGCTGGCACGGCGATGATTGGCACCGGGCTGGTGATCTGGCTCGGCAAGCGGCAGCTCAAGCACGTGAAAAGCGCGGCGCTGCCGTTCGAACTGCGCCTGGTCGAGGTGCTTAATATCGCCAGCATGGCCGGCCTGGTATCGGCGGTGGCGGTGTTCTTTTTGGCCAATCGACTGTTGCCGGTGAGTCTGGCGGGGCGGGCCGATTGGGAAGTGAATGCGTTCTTCATAGCCTGGGGCCTGAGCGTGGTGCACGCCGTGTTGCGTCCGGGGCGCAAGGCGTGGATCGAACAGCTGACGCTCGGCGCTGCGCTGTTTATCGCGGTGCCGCTGATCAATGCGCTGACCACACCGTGGAATCTTGGCGCCAGCCTGATGCAGCGTGATTGGGCACTGGCCGGATTTGATCTGACCTGCCTTGCGACCGGGCTTTTCCTGGGCTGGGCTGCGCGCAAGATGCAGCGTACGGGCGACTCCGTCAGCGTTCGCAAAACAAGTTCTTCGGCTCGCTCGATCACAGTCGAACAGGGGGCCAACTGATGCTGCTGGCCCTGTTGCTCACCTATGCCGGCTTCACCGCGTTGTGCCTGTCGATGCCACGTCATCACGCCGAATTGCTCGGCGCCAAACCGTCGACACGCCGCCGTCAGGGTCTCGCGTTGGCGGGATGGTTGTTGCTGGCGCTTTCGCTGTGGGCGGCGGTGGCGGCCGGTGGCTGGAGTTTCGGTCTGGTCGACTGGTTTGCAGTGCTGATGCTCAGCGCTTTGGCACTGGTGCTGTTGCTGCCTTATCGCCCGCGTCTGGCGTTGGCGCTGGCCGGGTTGAGCTTGTTAGCCAGCCCGGTTGCAGCCTGGGCGCAGTGCTGAGGTGCTGATCGGTCTGCCGCCGGAATCGCGCGACGATGAAGCGCGTGGCGCGCGTGCGCATTTTCTCCAGGTTTTTCTGTCCCAGCGTGCGCAAATGGAAGCGCTGGTGAACCGCCGCGTCGGTTGTCGGGCGACGGCGGCGGATCTGGTCCAGGATCTTTTTTTGCGCTTCTGGCGCCGGCCGCTGGTGCAGGTCGAAGAACTCAGCACCTATCTACTGCGCTGCGCCGGCAACATCGCCATCGACCATTTGCGCAGCGAAGGCACGCGCACGCGCGTTAACGAAGGCTGGCAGCCGGACGAACCCGACAGCCATGGCAGCGAACCCCAAGCCGCACTCGAAGCGGGCAATGATCTGCGTCACGTCGAAGCAGCGTTGCGCGCCTTGCCCGAGCGTACCCGGCAGATCTTTCTGCTCAATCGCATTCACGGGCGCAAGTACGCCGAGATCGCCAAGGTCATGGGCCTGTCCCAAAGTGCCGTAGAAAAACATATGATGCGCGCCCTCGAGGCCTGCAAGGCCAGCCTGCGCGAACCCGCGCCACGCCTGCCAGGGAAAGCACCGTGAAGCCATCAAACCCGATCACGCCGACACCGGCCCAAGAGCAGGCCGCGCTGGCCTGGCTGAGCCTGTTGCATGACCGCCCGAGCACTGGCGATCAACTGACCTTCAGCCAATGGCTGCGCGCCGACCCCGCCCATGCCGAAGCGTATGCGCAGGCGCAGGTGATCTGGGAACTCAGCGAAGCCCCGGCGCGCATGTTGGCCGAGGAAGATGCGCTCGCGCTGCAAGGTTATCTGCAGGCGATGGACGCCCCGCGTCGCTCGCCGACGTGGCGTTGGTCAGGCGCGCTGGCGCTGGCCGCGTGTCTACTGTTGATGGTCAGCCTCGGCACAGGGTGGCAGGCGCAGCGCTGGCTCGACGATCTGCGCGCCGATCATGTCTCGGCGCCCGGTGAAATTCGCACGGTGACTCTGGCCGATCAGTCGCAAGTGACACTGGATGCCGATAGTGCGATTGCTGTGGATTTCAGCCGCGGTCAGCGCCGTTTGCAATTGATTCGTGGCGCTGCTTTCTTCAGCGTCACTCACACCGGCGATCCGTTTGTGGTGGCGGCGGAGCAGGGCGAGGCGCGGGTGCTGGGCACCCAGTTTGAAGTACGCCGACAACCCCACGGTGCGCAGGTGACGGTGTTGTCGGGACGTGTCGCGGTCACGGCGGACGAGCATGGCCAACAACAGATTCTCACGGCCGGCCAGCAAGTTGCCTACGCCGACGGCACGGCGGAAAAAATGCATGCCGTGGACAGTGAAGCGCAACTGGCCTGGCGTCAGGGCTGGCTGACTTACTACAAGACCGCGCTGGCCGATGTCGTTGAGGATCTGCGTCGGTATTACCCGGGGCGGATTGTGCTGCTCAACGATGAGCTGGCGGCGCGCAAGGTCAGCGGCAGTTTCCCGAGCAAGGACCCGCAGGCGGTGCTCAATTCGCTGCAAGGGGTGATGGGGTTTGAGCAGCATCGGGTGTTGGGGCAGCTGATTATTCTGCGCTGAGGCTGCCGGCTTCTTCGCGAGCAGGCTCGCTCCCACAGGGAACGCATTCCAAAGGTGGGAGCGAGCCTGCTCGCGAAGGCGCCAGCCCAGGCAACAAATCCCGCGAAAAATATTTTCAAATTAAAGGTGAGGTAACCCCGAGCCCCATCCGTGTAGTGACTGAAACTGCGAGCCATTCGCATCCGTTGCGGTTCTACACAGGTCATTGAGCAATGAAGTCCAGGGCAAAATCCGGTTCGGTCAAACAGTGGTTGGGCATGTCGGCGTTGAGTTTTTCCGCGTTGGCATTGCTGCCGATGAGTATCGCGCTGGCCGCTGAAGCGGTGGGCAGTCAGGCGCAACAGCAATTCAATTTTGCCCTCGCCGCCAAACCGTTGCCGCAGGCCCTGAGCGACTTCAGCCGCGTGACCGGGCAGAGCGTGGTCTACACCGACGAAGCGCCGTACGGCCTCAATGCTCCGGCAGTCAACGGCCAGATGAGCGCCGAACAGGCCCTGCAACGCCTGCTCGGCAACTCCGGCCTGAGCTTTCGCCGCACCGACAGTCATACCCTGGCGCTTGAGCCGATGCCGACCGCAGGCGCGCTCAATCTCGGCGCCACCACCATCACGTCCACGCGCGACGAATCGATGAGTTATCAGCCACCGGAAACCAGTTCCGTGATGCGCTCATCGGCGTCGCTGCAAGAAATCCCACAGACGGTCAATGTCATCCCGGCGCAGGTCATTCGCGATCAGGCGCCGCGCAATCTCGACGACGCGCTGGCCAATGTCAGCGGCATCACCCAGGGCAACACCTTGGGCAGTACCCAGGACTCGGTGATGACTCGCGGTTTTGGTGACAACCGCAACGGCTCGATCATGCGCGACGGCATGCCGCTGGTGCAGGGCCGTGGCATGAACGCCACCGTGGATCGCGTCGAAGTGCTCAAGGGCCCGGCCTCGTTGCTCTATGGGATTCAGGATCCGGGTGGTGTGGTCAACCTGGTCAGCAAGAAGCCGGAACTGACCCAGTACAACGCCGTGACCGTGCGCGGTTCGACCTACGGTGACGGCAAGAATGGCAGCGGCGGCGCCTTCGACAGCACCGGGGCGCTGGGCGATTCCGGCTTCGCCTATCGCATGGTCGTCGATCATGAAGACGAAGATTACTGGCGCAACTTCGGCACCCATCGCGAGACGCTGATCGCACCGTCGCTGGCCTGGTACGGCGAGCGCACCAAGCTGCTGTTCGCCTACGAGCACCGCGAATTTCTCACCCCGTTCGACCGTGGCACCTTGATCGATCCGCGCACCAACCATCCGCTGGATATCTCGCGCAAGCAGCGTCTCGATGAGCCGTTCAACGACATGGAAGGGCGCTCGGACCTCTACCATTTCGAAGCCGACCATGAACTTAACGACGACTGGAAAGCCCACTTCGGCTACAGCTGGAACCGTGAAACCTACGACGCCAGCCAGGTGCGCGTGACGGCGATCGACACCAACAAAGGCACACTGACCCGCAGCATGGACGGCACGCAAAACGCGATCAGCACCGATCGTTTCACCACCGCCAGCCTCGAAGGCAAAGTGAATGTGCTGGGCATGCAACATGATCTGGTGTTCGGCGTTGATGATGAATACCGCAAGATCTACCGCGAAGATCTGATCCGGCAGAAAAGCCTGACCACCTTCAGCTATCTCAACCCGGTTTATGGTCGCGAAGTGATGGGCACTACGGTGAGTGCGCCCGACAGCGCGCAGACCGACAAACTGCGCAGCGATTCGCTGTTCCTGCAGGATTCGATTCACCTCAACGAGCAGTGGATTCTGGTCGCTGGCGGACGTTTTCAGGAGTACGACCAGTACGCCGGCAAAGGCGTGCCGTTCAAGGCCAATACCGACAGCAATGGCCAGAAGTGGGTGCCGCGCGCAGGGCTGGTGTATCGCTACACCGACGCGCTGTCGTTCTACGGCAGCTACACCGAATCGTTCAAACCCAACTCGACCATCGCCCCGCTGAGCGGCAGCAGTACCGTGCTCGACGGCAGCATCGCGCCGGAGGAAGCCAAGTCGTGGGAGCTGGGTGCGCGGCTGGATATGCCCGGCAGCATCACCGGCAATATCGCGTTGTTCGACATCAAGAAACGCAACGTGCTGGTGGCCAATTCCGAAGGCCCGACAACGATTTACAGTGCGGCAGGCGAGGTTCGTTCACGCGGGTTGGAAGTTGACCTGAGCGGGCAGCTCAGCGAGCACTGGAACCTGATCGGCAGCTACGCCTACACCGATGCCGAAGTCACCGAAGACCCGGAATACAAAGGCAAGCGTCTGCAAAACGTAGCGAAGAATTCCGGCTCGCTGTCGGCGGTGTATGACTTCGGCAATGTGTTTGGTGGTGATCAATTGCGTGTCGGTGCCGGTGCGCGCTACGTCGGCGAGCGTGCCGGCAACGCGGTGAATGATTTTGACCTGCCGAGCTACACCGTGGCGGATGCGTTTGCCACTTACGACACCATGGTTGAAGGGCAGAAGGTCAAGTTTCAGTTGAACGTGAAGAACCTGTTTGATCGCACTTATTACACCTCTTCGGCGAGCCGCTTCTTTGTGTCGATGGGGGATTCGCGGCAGGTTTCGCTTTCCAGCACTCTGGAGTTTTGAGGCAAGATCAAAAGCCCCTCACCCTGGCCCTCTCCCGGAGGGAGAGGGGACTGACCGTGGGATATTCGAGAGATACACCGACCTGAAAGTAATGCTTGGAATCCATAATCGATGCGATTTTTAGGTCGATGTACACCGCAAGACACCTCGGTCGGCCCCCTCTCCCTCTCCCGGAGGGAGAGGGGACTGACCGTGGGATATTCCAGAGGTACACCGACTTGAACGTGTTGCTTTGAATCTATAATCGATTCGGTGTTTCAGGTCGACGTACAGTGCGAGACACCTCGGTCGGCCCCCTCTCCCTCTGGGAGAGGGCTGGGGTGAGGGGAAGAGGGCTCAACGCAAAAAAGCCTGCCGATACTCGCCCGGCGTCCCACCCAAAACCTGCCTGAACCGATTAGTGAAATGGCTGGCACTGGCAAACCCGCACGCCAGCGCAATTTCGCCAAGCGGCAGCGCCGTGCCGCGCAACAATTCCCGCGCCCGGCTCAAGCGCCGCGCCAGCACATATTGATGCGGCGGCAGGCCGAAGCTCAGGCGAAACATCCGCGCAAAGTGGTATTCCGACAGTGCACACAGCCCGGCCAGTTGCCCGAGGCTGATCGGCTCAGCCAACTGGTTGTCGATGAACTCCACCAGTTGTCGGCGCTGGTGCGGCGCCAGCCCGCCCTTGAGGCGCAAGCCCTGGCGCGCACCCACCTGGCTGAGCAAGGTGTGGCTGATCAATTCATGGGCGAGGCTGCTGGTCAGCAAGCGCTCGGCCGGCTCTTGCCAGTTCAGATTCAGCAATTGCCGGAAGCGCTGCGCCTGCTGCGGATCTTCGAGAAAAGTCTGCTCGCGTAATTGCATCTCGCGCGGTTCGCGATCGAGCAACGTGACGCAACCGAGGGCGAATTGTTCGGCGCTGAAATACAGGTGCGCCAGACGGATATCGCCATTGATCACCCAGCCCGATTCATGATCGGCCGGCAGGATGCACAGCTTGTCCGGCCCGCCCTTGCGGCCCGGCTGGCCACGACGGAATGTGCCGGTGCCGCCGGCGACGTAGCACGACAGCGTGTGATGACTTGGCGCTTCGTATTCCTGGGCATCGTGGTGGTTGGTCCACAAGGCCGCAGACATGCCGTCACCGAGCTCGGCGCTGTGCACAAGGCGTGCATTCGGCGAGCGGTTGAGGGCTTGAAAGACTTGCAGGGTATCGATAGCGGCCATGTTCGGTTCTCTCCAACGCCTTGCATCCTACTCCGTAGACGCCGCCCTGCCAGCCTGCCGCCAGACAAAAGCGCAAGATTGTGCAAGCGTCGAAGGCTGCCCGAGGCAGACACTCAAGGCCTGTTTAAGGAGTGTGTGCCATGAACCTGTCGTTGTACCTGCTGACCGTGCTGATCTGGGGCACCACCTGGATTGCCTTGAAATGGCAATTGGGCGTGGTCGAAATCCCGGTGTCGATTGTCTATCGCTTCGGCCTCGCCGCGTTGGTGCTGTTTGCGTTGTTGCTGCTCAGCCGACGCCTGCAACCGATGAACCGCCGAGGCCACTTGATCTGTGTGGCCCAAGGACTCTGTCTGTTCTGTGTGAACTTCATGTGCTTTCTGACGGCCAGCCAGTGGATACCCAGCGGTCTGGTGGCGGTGGTGTTTTCTACGGCAACGTTGTGGAACGCGCTGAATGCGCGGGTGTTCTTCGGCCAGCGCATTGCGCGCAATGTGTTGCTGGGCGGTGCGTTGGGGCTGTCGGGTCTGGGGCTGTTGTTCTGGCCGGAACTGGCCGGGCATCAAGCCAGCCCGCAAACCCTGCTCGGCCTTGGATTGGCGTTATGCGGCACCTTGTGTTTTTCCGCCGGCAATATGCTCTCGAGTCTGCAACAGAAAGCGGGATTGCGACCGCTGACCACCAACGCCTGGGGCATGGCCTACGGCGCGGCGATGCTGACGGTGTGGTGTCTGATCAAGGGCATACCCTTCGACATGGATTGGTCGCCGCGTTACGTCGGGGCACTGTTGTATCTGGTGATTCCCGGCTCGGTGATCGGCTTCACCGCGTACCTGACGCTGGTCGGGCGCATGGGCCCGGAGCGGGCGGCTTACTGCACGGTGCTGTTCCCGGTGGTGGCCCTGAACGTGTCGGCGTTTGCCGAAGGTTATCAATGGACCGCACCGGCGCTGGTCGGGCTGGTGTTGGTGATGCTGGGCAACGTGCTGGTGTTTCGTAAACCGAAAGTGCTGTTGTCTGCGGGTCAAGGGAAGTTGGCTTGATAAAGCGAGCGCTGGGTTTCAGCGCTCAACTTTCAAAGTGATGTAGATCATCACCGGGAAGATGAAGTCGACAATATGCCTCGCCCAGTCCTTGGCATTCCATGATAGCGAAGTGTCCATATCGAACCACTCGACACCTACAGTTTGTAGACAAACGTAATAAATGAAGATGGCGACCAATATGCCCATGATCGAAAACTTCTTGGCTTCATGGAATGCCGCTGGCGATGCATCGATGTAGCGATACAACTGGTAAGTACCGATCAGGCAAAGCACGGTATAGGTGACTTCCATGGTGATGATCAACCAGTAGATCCGGTGATGGATCATCGGCGAATCGATCGCGCGGTACATGATGTTTTCACTGGCGTTGGTGGTGTCCATGCTCAGGATATGTGCAACGTAAGTGTAGTTGGACTCATAGTCAGTGAAGTTATGAATCATCACCAGCAAGCCAAAGAAACTTATATAAGCCATCAAGATGACTTTGCTGTAACGAATGAGTTTGTCGGTGGTCAGGGTGTTCACGGGATTGGCTCTCCATGGCTATTAATCAATAAGTTGATAAGTTGCGAGAGCTTATATGGCAGTTACTGGGTCCGGCGTTTTTGTTCGGTTGCAAGTTATGTAAGGTGAAGGCCGGCGCAATGTTGCGCCGGCCTTTTTTTTCAGCCGCGCCAGACTTGCAGGTTGACCAGATCCTGCGGCCGTTCGCCGAGCAGGGCGCTGCGCAGGTTGGCCAGTGCGCGGTTGGCCATGGCTTCACGGGTCTCGGTGGTGGCCGAGCCGATGTGCGGCAGGGTCACGGCGTTTTTCAACTGGAACAGCGGCGATTCGGCCAGCGGTTCTTTTTCATAGACGTCCAGCCCGGCGCCACGGATGCGGTTGTTTTGCAGGGCTTCGATCAGTGCCGGTTCGTCGACCACCGGGCCGCGCGAGATGTTGACCAGGATCGCGCTCGGCTTCATCAGCGCCAGTTCGCGATGGCTGATCAGGTGACGGGTCTTGTCGCTCAGTGGCACTACCAGGCAAACGAAATCGGCTTCGGCCAGCAGCTCATCGAGGCTGCGGAACTGTGCGCCGAGCTCCTGTTCCAGTTCGGTCTTGCGGCTGTTGCCGCTATAGATGATCGGCATGTTGAAGCCGAAGCGTCCGCGCCGGGCGACAGCGGCGCCGATGTTGCCCATGCCGACGATGCCGAGGGTCTTGCCGTGCACATCAGTGCCGAACAGCGGGGCGCCGACGCTGGCCTGCCATTGGCCGGCCTTGGTCCAGGCGTCGAGTTCGGCGACGCGGCGGGCGCTGCTCATGATCAGGGCGAAGGCGAGGTCGGCGGTGCTTTCGGTGAGCACGTCGGGGGTGTTGGTGAGCATGATCCCGCGTTCGTTGAAGTAGCCGAGGTCGTAGTTGTCGTAGCCGACCGAGACGCTCGAAACCACTTCGAGTTTTGTTGCGCTTTCCAGTTGTGCGCGGCCGAGTTTGCGGCCGACGCCGATGAGGCCGTGGGCGTGGGGCAGGGCTTCGTTGAACTGGGCGTTGATGTCACCGGTCTTGGGGTTGGGGACGATGACGTCGAATTCTTCTTGCAGGCGTTCGATCATGGGCGGGGTGATGCGGCTGAAGGCCAGGACTGTTTTTTTCATTGGGGTTGGGCTCGTCGGGGCTTGATTGCAAGCACGCTAACATTTTCTCGCTCGGGTTGTCTTGGCGGCCTCTGGGCCGACCATGCCTTGGTTTGTCTGGTGTGAATATCCGAAGGTTTCGGTGCGGCTGCTGGCGGTTTCGCCTGACGGCGACTTACTTTTTTACAAGCGCCGGTGCGTGTCAACGTATAAGCG
>NZ_JBTYHF010000020.1:0-12258 GCF_054871425.1 Pseudomonas glycinis
CGTCTGGAAAAAGTGCCTCGCCGTAAGGGCGAAACCGCCAGCCGCAACACCACCAAAAAAGGATATACACCCAAAAACCCCGAAGCATGGTCGGCCCAAAGGCCGCCAAGTCCCAAAAAAAAGCCCCACAACCGAAAACCAGTGTGGGGCGAAAAAATTGGTTGGTTGCGGCCAACCAAAGGAGCTCTGTCAAAACCCGTCAAGCGCTCAGATCAAATACACTCCTGAGCCGCCCGCTCAAAACTCGAAGGCAACAAATTCGACGCCAGCAAATGCCGTTCATAAATGAACACCTTGCCGCCCTTCCCCGCCTTGTACGCCTCCAGCACGTTATCCGCCGAGACCTTGCTCGGCACCACAATCCGATAACTGCGCTGACTCTGCGAAACCGTCGGATTCAACGCACTGTCCTGCAACTTCGGCACCACGCAATCGGCGTACTGCGCCGGCGTCTTGCTGGTCTGCAAGGTCAGGGTCGGATCGTTCGGCGCCGAAGCGCAACCGGCGAGCAACAGGGAAACAAAAGCCATGGCTGGCACGAATAAAGTACGCATGGAGTAAATCCTGAAAAATAAAGGTCCGGTTCAACCGGCAACGGTTCGACTTCACGGCGCCGCCGTTGCCATTTACGTTTTAAGAATCAGCTCGACGCCACCAGGGCCTTGAGCGACACATCGAATTGCTTCAGCGCATTGAGTTGCAGGTCACGTTGCTGATTGATCTGCGCGGCGATCTGCGGCGCCGCCTGGTTGTGCACCCACACCGAAGGCAACTCTTGCTCGATCGCCCCCTCGGCCTTGCCGATGTACTGCAGATCGGCGTCGTAGAACCGTGCAGAGAAGCGCGCCTCGACCAAACTGTTGCGCTGAGTCAGCAAGCGGTTGAACGTGTCGAGCTTGACCACCACGTCCGGATGGGCCTGAACCAGCGCATCGAGGTTGTCGTAGACGGTCACCGAGACGAACTGCTGTTGCAGCGAACTCACCAGCCAGTCGAGGGCCAGTTCCGGGTCGGAGCTGCCGACAAAGGCGTCGCGGATTCGCGAGTCCAGTGCGTCTTTCGCACCGTTCAGCGCCATGTCGTGGTAGCGCTCCAGGTATTGCAGGTTCTGCAACGTGTTCTCGCTCAACAACACACCCACGGTCTGCGTGTGCTGCAACGCCGAGGCGCTGGCAGCGATGGGTTGCAGGTGACACGACCGGGCGTCGTCTGCGTAAGCCGGTGCGGTAACTACCCCGCCCATCAGCAGGGCGATCATTGCCAGTCGAGTCAGAATGTTCATCGCGCAATTTCCTTGAGCTGCGTCTTCGATGGAGGCGATTTTCCGCCGATCGCCGGCAAAGCAGAACTTGCGTTTCTTGATGGTCACTATTACTTCCAGCAATAGTTGCGCGTCGCGCAGACTGATGCACACTGAGCACATTCAAGAAAAATGATGAGGGTCTCGCCTTGAGAACGTTTGATCTGATCCGTGACACCGTGCTGCCCGAATATCGCGACCGCGTAGCCGAATACCTGATGCAGTACGAAAGCATCCTGCTGGACAAAAACAGCCGCGATGCGCAACTGATCCGCGACACTGCCCAGCAACTGCGCGGTTACCTGCGCGGGCTCAACACCACGCGGGTGCTGGGCATGGCCTATTGGGAAGAGCTCGATCGCCGCGTGGTAGACACCTGGCTAAGCCCGCAAGAGTGACCGCTGGAGCGCCAGTGGTCTGCCCGGCAACACGCCCCCTGCGAAAAACCTGACCAAACGCTTACAATCGCAGGCCTATTGCCATACAGACAGGCCTGCCCGGAAATGCCGCTCGACCCGCCAACGATGCTGACCATCACGATCGCCCTCGCAGCCGCTGCCGCGCTGTACCTGGCGGTCGAGTGGCGCAGCATCCGTGAGCCTTCGCTACTGTTCTGGAGCGCCGGTTTCGCCACCATCACCATCGGTTCCACCCTCGCTCTGCTGCGCAGCAGCGGTTTTCTGCTGCTGGGCATCTGGTTCGCCAACGGCCTGCTGGTGACCGCGCACTTCTTTTTCCTGCTCGGTGTGGCGCGCTTCACCCAGACCCGACTGTCGCCGGCGTGGTACCTGATTTTCGCGACGTGGCTGATCATGTTGATGTTGCCGGACGGCCCGCTGTGGTCCAAGGCCATGCTGGTGGCCAACTCGCTGCTGGTGGCGATCCCGACACTCAAGGCCAGTTCGCTGCTGCGTCCACACGGCAAGTCGTTGAGCGTTGGCGCGGTGCAACTGCGCTATGTGCTGCTCGGCCACGGCATCTTTTATGTGGCCAAGGCCCTGACCGTGGTGATCCCCGGCACGCTGATCGATCTGGCGGCGTTTCGTGGCGAGATCATTCAGATCTCGCTGGTCGAAGGCGCGATGGCGATCATGTTGATCGCCCTGTCGATGACCGGCACCGAGCGTTATCGCCGGGAAAAGCAAATCGCCCGCCTCGCCGAGCGCGATCCGCTCACGGCCCTCTACAACCGCCGCGCCCTGGAAAAACGCACGCCACGCCTGTTGGCCGGTGTCTCAGCGCAAAGACCGGGTGCGTTGCTGTTGATCGATATCGACAACTTCAAACTGGTCAACGACCAGTACGGGCATATCGCCGGTGATCGCTTGCTGATTGCCCTGAGCGAGATGATCCGCGCCCAGCTGCCGCCCCATGCGCTGACGGCGCGGCTGGGTGGCGATGAGTTTCTGATGTTGCTCAACAACGCCTCAGCCGAAGCTATCCTTGAACTGGGCAATGCCTTGCGCGAACAGTTTCTGGCCTTGGCGTCGCACACCTATCCCACGTCCGCTGCGGTGACTTTGAGCATCGGCGCCACCCTGTTCGACAAACCGCCGGCCAGTCTGGCGGCGCTGATCGAACTTGGCGACGCCGCGCTCTACGAGTCCAAACGCGGCGGCCGCAACCGCTTGCGCCTGTCCGGCCTCGCCACTCCAGGATGACCCCAGCCATGTCCAGCCACGCCACCCCGCTGCAAGACCTCGCCGCCCCCGAAGGCGTTTGTTACGGCTGCGGCGGCCGCAATCCGCAAGGCCTGCACGTGAAAAGTCGTTGGGATGAGGACGGCAGCCACGTCATCGCCGAGCATCTGCCCGACGCTCAATATTGCGGCTGGCCGGATCTGGTTTACGGCGGGCTGATTGCCATGCTCGTCGACTGTCACTCCAACTGGACCGCCATGGCCTGGCACTACCGCGCAGAAAACCGCGAAGCCGGCAGCCTGCCGCGCATCGACTGCGTCACCGGTAACCTTGGGATCAAGTTCATCAAGCCAACGCCGATGGGCGTACCGCTGCTCTTGCGTGCACGGGTCGAAGGTGAAGTCGGGCGCAAGACCCGGGTGATTTGCGAGGTGTATGCGGGGGAAGTGCTCACGGCAGTGGGTGATTCGGTGTTTGTGCGGGTGGATACGGGACAGTTGGCGGATGCAGCGCATGGCCGCGAAAGCCAAAGCCCCTCACCCTAGCCCTCTCCCAAAGGGAGAGGGAACTGACCGCAGTGTCTGGTGGAAATAGGCCGACCTGGAAAACCGAGTCGAACACAAATTCTGAAAAGCTTGAAAATCGGCTCCCTCTCCCTCGGGAGAGGGCTGGGGTGAGGGGCTGCGGTTCAAGCCACGCAGCCACACTCAAGCCGAAAGCGAAACGTTCGTAGCCAGCTCTTCAGCGCGACAACGCCGCCACACCAGCGCGCACCGCATGCAGCTTTTTATAGCTCTCGATCAAGCGCAAATGCCGATCCAACCCTTCCAGCTTCATGCTCGTCGGTGTCAGGCCATAGAACCGTACGCTGCCATTGACCGAACCAATCGCCGCATCCATACGCTCGTCACCAAACATCCGGCGGAAGTTGGCCTCGTAGTCTTCCAGCTCGAGATCCTCGTCCAGCTCCATCTCCAGCACCACATTGACCGCTTGATAGAACAAGCCACGCTCAACGGTGTTGTCGTTGTATTGCAGGAATGCCTCGACCAGATCCTTGGCCTCGTCAAACTTCTGCAGCGCGAGGTAGATCAACAGGCGCAGTTCCAGAATCGTCAACTTGCCCCACGGTGTGTTGTCATCGAACTCGATGCCGATCAGTGTGGTGATATCGGTGTAATCGTCCTGCTCGCTGCGCTCCAGCCCCTGAACGAGGTTGCGCAGGCCGACTTTGCTGAGATTGTGCAGGTTGAGGATGTCGGCGCGGAATTGCAGGGCTTTGTTGGTGTTGTCCCAGATCAGGTCTTCGATCGGGTAGATCTCCGAGTAATCCGGCACGAGGATGCGGCAGGCCTTGGCGCCGATGTGCTCGTAGACCGCCATGTAGACTTCCTTGCCCATGTCTTCGAGGATGCCGAACAGGGTCGCGGCTTCTTCGGCATTGGAGTTTTCGCCTTGGCCTGAGAAGTCCCACTCGACGAATTCGAAGTCTGGTTTGGCGCTGAAGAAGCGCCACGACACCACACCGCTGGAATCGATGAAGTGCTCGACGAAGTTGTTCGGCTCGGTCACTGCCTGCCCCGAGAACGTCGGCTGCGGCAAGTCATTGAGGCCTTCGAAGCTGCGGCCCTGGAGCAATTCGGTCAGGCTGCGTTCCAGCGCGACTTCCAGGCTCGGGTGCGCGCCGAACGAGGCGAAGACGCCGCCAGTGCGCGGGTTCATCAGGGTCACGCACATCACCGGGAATTCACCGCCCAGCGAGGCGTCCTTGACCAGCACCGGGAAGCCCTGCTCTTCCAGGCCCTTGATGCCGGCGAGGATGCTCGGGTATTTCTCCAGTACCTCTTGCGGTACGTCCGGCAGGGCCATTTCGCCTTCGAGGATTTCGCGTTTGACTGCGCGCTCGAAAATTTCCGACAGGCACTGCACCTGCGCTTCGGCCAAGGTGTTGCCGGCGCTCATGCCGTTGCTCAGGTAGAGGTTTTCGATCAGGTTGGACGGGAAGTACACCACTTCACCATCCGACTGGCGCACGAACGGCAGCGAGCAGATGCCGCGCTGGGTGTTGCCGGAGTTGGTGTCGTACAGGTGCGAGCCACGCAGTTCGCCGTCGCGGTTGTAAATGCCGAGGGTGTAGTCGTCGAGAATTTCGCTAGGCAATTCGTCTTTCGGACCCGGCTTGAACCATTTCTCGTCCGGATAATGGACGAATTCGGCGTTGGCGATGTCTTCGCCCCAGAACTGGTCGTTATAGAAGAAGTTGCAATTGAGGCGCTCGATGAACTCGCCCAGCGCCGACGCCAGTGCGCCTTCCTTGGTCGCGCCCTTGCCGTTGGTGAAGCACATCGGCGAATGCGCATCGCGAATGTGCAGCGACCAGACGTTGGGCACGATGTTGCGCCACGAGGCGATTTCGATCTTCATGCCGAGATCGGCAAGGATCTTCGACATGTTGGCGATGGTCTGTTCCAGCGGCAGGTCCTTGCCGGCGATGTAGGTGCCTGCCTGGGAATCGGACTGCGGCATCAACAAGGCCTGGGCATCGGCGTCGAGGTTGTCGACTTCTTCGATGATGAACTCAGGGCCGGTCTGCACCACCTTCTTTACCGTGCAGCGGTCGATGGAACGGAGGATGCCCTGGCGATCCTTGTCCGAGATGTCGGCGGGCAGTTCGACCTGAATCTTGAAGATCTGGTTGTAGCGGTTTTCCGGGTCGACGATGTTGTTCTGCGACAGGCGAATGTTCTCTGTCGGGATGTTGCGCGTGTCGCAGTACAGCTTGACGAAGTAAGCCGCGCACAAGGCCGACGACGCCAGGAAGTAGTCGAACGGCCCCGGTGCCGAGCCATCGCCCTTGTAGCGAATGGGCTGATCGGCGATCACCGTGAAGTCGTCGAACTTGGCTTCAAGTCGAAGGTTGTCGAGAAAGTTGACCTTGATTTCCATGCGGGATTACCAGAATACGGCTAAACGAATGGCGGCCATTATCCGGTTTTTGTGCGGGAAGTCTCGCCCTTTCGGGATTCGCCGCTGGCCGGCGCTGCTGGAAATTCCAACGGATTCGCTACACTTTGAAAAAATCCAGGCGATACCAATAACAACAATCTGAACATTGTGCGCTCGCCATTGTTCTAGATTCAGAAGACACCGGATCAAGGACGAGCACATGGCCGTTACTCTCCCTGCGCAGCCAATCCCCACCCCGCAACGCGCCGTGACCCGGCGCCTGGCCATCGCCGTTGGCGCACTGTTCGTTGCGGGTGTCATCGCCGCGATCAGCACCCTGCTTGGCATCGCCAATACCCTTGACGCGAAGGATCTGGAACAGAACCAGTTCTATTCCGTGCGCGCCGTGGAAAACCGCATCACCGCGTCGAAAAACTACATCACCAGTTATGCCTACTGGACCCGCGCCTATGAGGCCTTGAGCGGGCCGATCGACGTCAACTGGGCCTACACCGAACAGAACATGGGCAAGACCCTGTTCACCAGCGACGGCTACGACGGCGTGTTCGTCCTTGATCGCAATCGCACCAAGTACGCGGTGATTCGCGGGCAGATGGTTGAAACCGACGTATCCAGCGTACTGCAAGCGCCCGCCTCGGCGTTGGTCGAGCAGGTGCTGAGCCAGCCTGATCTGACCAAGCCGATCAGCCGCTATTCATTGTTCGAAGGCTGGCCGGCGTTGATCACCGCTGCCGCGATCATTCCCAACGACGAGCGCCCGCTGGATGAACTGAGAAACACCTCGGTGCTGGTGTTCGTCGACAAGCTGACCCCGACCAAACTGCGCAAGATCGGCAGCGGTTATGGCCTGACGAACCTGACCCTGGTCCCGGACGACACCATTGAAAAAGGCCATCCAAGCGTGCCGCTCGACAGCACCGGCTACAGCCTGGTCGCCGACCTGCAACGACCCGGTCAGCAATTGCTATGGACGCTGGTGCCACCGCTCGGCGCGACGTTTCTGGTGCTGATGCTGCTGACGGCATACTTCTTCCGCCACGCCCTGCGCTCATCGCAATACGTCGACAACAGTATCCATGCCATGCAGGCCTCGAATCAGGCCCTGGAAGCCGCCAATCATGCGCTCGAAGCCAGTGAAGAACGCTTTCGCGCCGTGGCCGAAGCGGCGTCGGACTGGATCTGGGAAGTTGATGATCAGTTGGCGCTGACCTATCTGTCGGCGCGCTTCAGCGAAGTCACCGGCTACCCGCAAGCCCTGTGGCTGGGCCAGGACATCGGCGAATTACTGACTTGCGACACCACGCCACTGGAGCTGTGGCTGCGCAAACTCAGCGAAGAAAACAGCGCCGGCGATTTGCGCTGCACTTATCGCGATCACTCCGGGCAGCCACGCCACTGCCGGCTCTCGGCGCGGCCGATTTTCGACAAGGACAGCGTCGTCGGCTATCGCGGCACTGCCAGCGATATCACCGACGAAGTCGCCGCCCATGCGCAGATCCAGCACCTGTCGATGCATGACGCCCTGACCGGCCTGCCCAACCGCAACAAACTGGCGCGTTATCTCGACGACGTCCTGGTATTGAAGGAACACGCGCCGCCGCTGTCGCTGCTGATGATCGATCTGGACAACTTCAAACCGATCAACGATTCCCTCGGCCATCCTGCCGGTGACGCGGTCCTCCAGGAAGTCGCCACGCGCCTGCGCGAATGCACCCGCGAGCACGACCTCGTCGCCCGCCTCGGTGGTGATGAATTCGTCGTGGTGCTCAATGGCATGGACAGCCATAACGAGATCGACAAATTCTGCACACGGCTGATCGGCAGCCTGCATCAGCCGATCCTCTACGAACAGCATCCGCTGCATATCGGCGCCAGTGTCGGCATCGCCCTGAGTCGTCGACACGGTTTCGTCGCCAGCGATCTGATCCGCTACGCCGACATCGCGCTGTATCAAGCCAAATCCGACGGCAAGAACACTTGGTGCTACTTCGAAGCGCACATGAGCGACCAGATCCAGACGCGCCGGCAAATGGAAGATGACCTGCGCCATGCGCTAAAACACAACGAATTCGTCTTGCACTATCAGCCGCGCTACAAGGTCGACGGCAAACACATCGTCTCGGTGGAGGCGCTGGTGCGCTGGCAGCATCCGACCCAGGGCCTGCTCGGGCCGGACGTGTTCATTCCGCTGGCCGAGCAGACCGACCTGATCGTACCGCTGGGCCGCTGGGTGCTGCGCGAAGCCTGCGAAACCGCGCTGGAATGGCCCCATGACATTCTGCTGTCGGTCAACCTTTCGCCTGCGCAGTTCGCCCTCAGCGATGTCGTCGAGGATGTTCGTGAAGTGCTGGTGGATACGCGTTTCCCGGCCAGCCGTCTGGAGCTGGAGATCACCGAGAACGTGATGCTCAATGACACCGACGGCGCGCTGACCACCATGAATCAGCTGAAGGAGCTCGGCGTGCGTCTGAACATGGACGACTTCGGCACCGGTTATTCGTCGCTCGGTTACCTACGCGCCTATCCATTCGACGGGATCAAGATCGACAAACGCTTTATCGCCTCGATCAGCAGCGGCACCAACGACCGTGCCGTGGTGCAAGCGATCATCGGTCTGGGCAAAGCCATGGGGCTGACGGTGACGGCCGAAGGCGTCGAGACCGAGGAGCAACTGGCCATTCTCGGTAAAGATCAATGCAACGAGGTGCAGGGTTATTTTATGAGTCGGCCGATCGACAAGGCGGCTTTTGCTGATCTGCTACGAGCTTCGCGACTGTCGCTGGTGAGCAAAAAAGGTCGGGTGACGTGAATCTCAGCCATCGCTGACAACGCGCACTTTGCCGCTGAACACGCGGAAACCGAAGGTGTTGTAGGCCAGCGTGATGGGGATCAGCACGGCGAATCCGACCAGCATGAAGATCTGGCTGGTGGGGCTTGAGGCTGCTTCGCTCAAAGTCAGATCCGGCGGAATGATGAATGGATACAGCGCGACCAGCATCACCGCGAAAGCCAGCACGAAAACGCCCAGTGCGGCGAACAGCGGGATGAAGTCGAAGCGGCTGTAAAAGCCTTTGCTGAATACCCATCCCAGAGCACAGAGGATGACCCCTGCCGGCAACCACAGTCGAATTTCGGCAAGCCGCCGGGCGTATTGCGGCTGCAACGTCGCCGTCCATGCAATCAGCACCAGTAATAACGCCACGGTGACAAGGGACAGCACGCGGGCCTGGCGGGCCGAGTGCTGCTGCAATTCATCAAGGGTGCGCCAGTACAGCCAGCACGTCCCCAGCCAGACGTAACCGAGCACCAGCACCAAACCGCAATACACAGGGAACGGATTCAGCCAGTCGCGCCCATCGCCAATGTACTGACCGCCCTGATGCGCAACGCCTTGCACGAGAGTGCCGAGCACCATGCCCTGGACAAACCCGGTCAGCAGCGAAGCCAGCGCCAGCACGCCGTCGACGATGCGCTTGCGTCGTTCGTTCGGTGCGTAATCGCGAAACTCCAGCGCCATGGCCCGCGCGATCAAGGCGAGGAACATCACGATAAAAGGCACGTACAAGGCCGGCAGCAAGATCGCGTACGCCAGCGGAAACAGCGCCAGCAGCCCGCCGCCGCCGAGCACCAGCCAGGTTTCGTTGGCGTCCCACACCGGCAGAATCGACACCGCCATGGCTCGCCGCTGATGACTGCAACCTGTTAGGCCCATGAGCATGCCGACGCCCAGATCGGTGCCGTCGAGCACCACGTAGTTCATCACCGAGAACGCCAATGCGGCAGCACACAATAGAGTCAGCCAGTCGGTGTCCATGTCTGCGACTCCTCAGTGCCCGGTTTCGTCGGCAAGGGTGGGCTGCGGCCCGGGTTGATCTTCCTGCGGCGGCTCGCGCAACAGGCGCAGCAACACCCAGAGACCGATGCCGAAGATCAGCAGATAAAACAGCAGAATCAACCACGTCGACCCGACGACTTGAGCCCTCGACACCGACGACAGACTGTCCGCCGTGCGCATCAATCCGTAAACGGTAAACGGCTGTCGCCCCACTTCGGTGACGACCCAGCCGCTGAGCATCGCCAGAAACCCGGCCGGCGCCAGCAGCACGCACGCGCCCAGCCAGCGCCGCGCCGTGTACAGGCGATGACGTCGGCGCAGGATCAGGCTGACCACACCCTGCCCAAGCATCAACAGCCCCAGCCCGACCATCAGCCGGAACGCGAAAAACACCGGCGCCACGGGCGGGATGTCCTCAGGCGGGAATTCATCAAGCGCGGCGATGGTGCTGGTCAGGTCATGCTGCAGGTAGAGTGAGCCGATGCGAGGAATGGCGACTTCCCAGTGGTTGCGCCGCTCGTCCATATCCGGCCATGCGAACAGGCGCAGTGGCTCCCCTGCCCCTTGAGCCGGGCGCGTCCATGAACCTTCGATGGCCGCCACTTTCTGCGGCTGGGCGTGCAAACTGTGCCGGCCATGCAGGTCCCCGACAACGATCTGCACCGGCATCAGCAGCGCAATCACCCACAGCGCCATGGAGAATTGCAGGCGAGCACGCGGGTTTTCCCGGGCCTGGCGCAATTGCCAGGCGCTGATCCCGGCAATCAGCGTCGCGCTGCCGATGAACACGGCAAGCAGCATGTGCGCCAAGCGATAGGGGAACGAAGGATTGAAGATGATTGCCCACCAGTCCGCGGCGAGGAAACGCCCGTCGGCGCCAATCGAATAGCCGGCAGGGGTTTGCATCCATGAGTTGGCGGAAAGAATCCAGAACGCGCTGATCAGCGAGCCCACCGCCACCGCACATGTGGCAAAAAAGTGCAGACGCGGGCCGACCTTTTTCAGGCCGAACAGCATGATGCCGAGAAATCCGGCTTCAATGAAAAACGCCGCCATCACCTCATAGAACATCAGCGGACCAAGGACATCGCCGGCCTGCACCGACAGCCGCGACCAGTTGAGGCCGAACTGATACTCCAGAATCAATCCCGACGCCGTGCCCACTGCGATATTTAGCGCAAACACTTTGAGCCAGTAGCGATAGACATCCAGATAAACCTGGCGCCCGGTCCTCAACCACAACGCCTCCAGCACCATGAGGAAATTCGCCAGACCGATGCTGAACCCTGCGAGCACGATGTGAAAGCTGATCGTGATCGCGAACTGGGCGCGGGCGGCCATCAGGGCCGAATCAACGAGCTCCATCCATCAGCCGCTGTAGAACACAGCCAGCTTGTTGCCTTCAGGATCGCGCAGATAGGCCACGTAAAAGTCCGGCGTATAGGCTTCGCGCGTGCCAGGCGCGCCTTCGTCGCTGCCGCCATGGTCGAGCCCGGCCTTGTGCACCTGATCGACCTTATGCCGCGAATCGGCGCGAAACGCCGGCATCATGCCGTTGCCGGGTGTCGCCGGCTCATCGTTGAACGGTTGCGAGATGTGCACACTCCCGGGCCCGTTGGACTTGTCAGCGCAATCGGGCAAGTAGAAACAGTAGTGTTCTTCACGGTCATGCCGATAGCCAAGCGGCGTCAGGATCGCCTTGTAAAAAGCCGCCGAACGCTCGACATCGTTGGCGCCGATAAACAGATAACTGAGCATGGGATGTCCTCCGATGGCAGCTGTCAGCGCTGTGGCTGTTCCTCGTTCAGGGTAAAAACATTGCCAGCGTCGCGCACCAACTGGCGCCATTCGGCACTGGTGATCAGGCCTTGCTCCTCCATCTGATCCGCAGCCTTGAGCAACTCGTCATATTGCTGTTCCGGATCGAGATCGCCCTCGGCCTGCTCCGCCATCCTGCGCCATGCCGCCAGTGATGCCTTCTTTTGCTGATCGAACATACGGGTATCTCCTGAGGGACTTACCCGGTAGAAAAAACAGCGCGACAGAGGTTCAGGGCAGACGACGGATGGACGGTTTAAGCGGAATTCTTGTAGGAGTGAGCCTGCTCGCGATAGCGGTATATCTGTCAAATTAAATTTGAATGTTCCTCCGTCATCGCGAGCAGGCTCACTCCCACAGAAAAGCAAAATCAAAAGATCGCAGCCTTCGGCAGCTCCTACAGTTGGTCGCGTACAACCTCAAGAACAGGTCGGCTGTCAGGCCGCCTTCGCGAGCAGGCTCGCTCCCACAAAAGCAAAAGCAAAGCAGCGCAGCTGCCCGCGGCGAAGCCGCCCCACTCAACAATGAGCGCAAGCTCGAGTGCTTTTGATCTTGCTTTTGATCCACCGGCGACGTCGGAAGGCTGAGTGGAGGGATTGATCCGGGCGTGGGAGCGCAGCGACCGTTCGACGAAGTCGAACACAGCGGAAGGAGGTGCAGCGAAGCAAACCGTAGCCGCTGCGCCCGGATCAGTCCCG
>NZ_JBTYHF010000021.1:0-3331 GCF_054871425.1 Pseudomonas glycinis
TGACGATGACCTACTCTCACATGGGGAAACCCCACACTACCATCGGCGATGCATCGTTTCACTGCTGAGTTCGGGATGGGATCAGGTGGTTCCAACGCTCTATGGTCGTCAAGAAATTCGGGTACTGACTCGTGACCAGATGGCCTCGCTTCAGCAAATTGGGTATGTGACAGCTTTCGGTGTTTGTGCGTTTCGAACTTTCGGTTCGTTTCGTCTTCACACACCGCAATCTGGCGCCTTTTCAGGTCAGCAAATTGCTTGGGTGTTATATGGTCAAGCCTCACGGGCAATTAGTATTGGTTAGCTCAACGCCTCACAGCGCTTACACACCCAACCTATCAACGTCGTAGTCTTCGACGGCCCTTCAGGGAACTCAAGGTTCCAGTGAGATCTCATCTTGAGGCAAGTTTCCCGCTTAGATGCTTTCAGCGGTTATCTTTCCCGAACATAGCTACCCGGCAATGCCACTGGCGTGACAACCGGAACACCAGAGGTTCGTCCACTCCGGTCCTCTCGTACTAGGAGCAGCCCCTCTCAAATCTCAAACGTCCACGGCAGATAGGGACCGAACTGTCTCACGACGTTCTAAACCCAGCTCGCGTACCACTTTAAATGGCGAACAGCCATACCCTTGGGACCGGCTTCAGCCCCAGGATGTGATGAGCCGACATCGAGGTGCCAAACACCGCCGTCGATATGAACTCTTGGGCGGTATCAGCCTGTTATCCCCGGAGTACCTTTTATCCGTTGAGCGATGGCCCTTCCATACAGAACCACCGGATCACTAAGACCTACTTTCGTACCTGCTCGACGTGTCTGTCTCGCAGTCAAGCGCGCTTTTGCCTTTATACTCTACGACCGATTTCCGACCGGTCTGAGCGCACCTTCGTACTCCTCCGTTACTCTTTAGGAGGAGACCGCCCCAGTCAAACTACCCACCATACACTGTCCTCGATCCGGATAACGGACCTGAGTTAGAACCTCAAAGTTGCCAGGGTGGTATTTCAAGGATGGCTCCACGCGAACTGGCGTCCACGCTTCAAAGCCTCCCACCTATCCTACACAAGCAAATTCAAAGTCCAGTGCAAAGCTATAGTAAAGGTTCACGGGGTCTTTCCGTCTAGCCGCGGATACACTGCATCTTCACAGCGATTTCAATTTCACTGAGTCTCGGGTGGAGACAGCGCCGCCATCGTTACGCCATTCGTGCAGGTCGGAACTTACCCGACAAGGAATTTCGCTACCTTAGGACCGTTATAGTTACGGCCGCCGTTTACCGGGGCTTCGATCAAGAGCTTCGCGTTAGCTAACCCCATCAATTAACCTTCCGGCACCGGGCAGGCGTCACACCCTATACGTCCACTTTCGTGTTTGCAGAGTGCTGTGTTTTTAATAAACAGTCGCAGCGGCCTGGTATCTTCGACCGGCATGAGCTTACGGAGCAAGTCCTTCACCCTCACCGGCGCACCTTCTCCCGAAGTTACGGTGCCATTTTGCCTAGTTCCTTCACCCGAGTTCTCTCAAGCGCCTTGGTATTCTCTACCCAACCACCTGTGTCGGTTTGGGGTACGGTTCCTGGTTACCTGAAGCTTAGAAGCTTTTCTTGGAAGCATGGCATCAACCACTTCGTCACCCAAAGGGTAACTCGTCATCAGCTCTCGGCCTTAAGATCCCGGATTTACCTAAGATCTCAGCCTACCACCTTAAACTTGGACAACCAACGCCAAGCTGGCCTAGCCTTCTCCGTCCCTCCATCGCAATAACCAGAAGTACAGGAATATTAACCTGTTTTCCATCGACTACGCTTTTCAGCCTCGCCTTAGGGACCGACTAACCCTGCGTCGATTAACGTTGCGCAGGAAACCTTGGTCTTTCGGCGTGGGTGTTTTTCACACCCATTGTCGTTACTCATGTCAGCATTCGCACTTCTGATACCTCCAGCAAGCTTCTCAACTCACCTTCACAGGCTTACAGAACGCTCCTCTACCGCATCACCCGAAGGTGATACCCGTAGCTTCGGTGTATGGTTTGAGCCCCGTTACATCTTCCGCGCAGGCCGACTCGACTAGTGAGCTATTACGCTTTCTTTAAAGGGTGGCTGCTTCTAAGCCAACCTCCTAGCTGTCTAAGCCTTCCCACATCGTTTCCCACTTAACCATAACTTTGGGACCTTAGCTGACGGTCTGGGTTGTTTCCCTTTTCACGACGGACGTTAGCACCCGCCGTGTGTCTCCCATGCTCGGCACTTGTAGGTATTCGGAGTTTGCATCGGTTTGGTAAGTCGGGATGACCCCCTAGCCGAAACAGTGCTCTACCCCCTACAGTGATACATGAGGCGCTACCTAAATAGCTTTCGAGGAGAACCAGCTATCTCCGAGCTTGATTAGCCTTTCACTCCGATCCACAGGTCATCCGCTAACTTTTCAACGGTAGTCGGTTCGGTCCTCCAGTCAGTGTTACCTAACCTTCAACCTGCCCATGGATAGATCGCCCGGTTTCGGGTCTATTCCCAGCGACTAGACGCCCTATTAAGACTCGCTTTCGCTACGCCTCCCCTATTCGGTTAAGCTCGCCACTGAAAATAAGTCGCTGACCCATTATACAAAAGGTACGCAGTCACAGAACAAAGTCTGCTCCCACTGCTTGTACGCATACGGTTTCAGGATCTATTTCACTCCCCTCTCCGGGGTTCTTTTCGCCTTTCCCTCACGGTACTAGTTCACTATCGGTCAGTCAGTAGTATTTAGCCTTGGAGGATGGTCCCCCCATATTCAGACAAAGTTTCTCGTGCTCCGTCCTACTCGATTTCATGACTAAGAGATTTTCGCGTACAGGGCTATCACCCACTATGGCCGCACTTTCCAGAGCGTTCCGCTAATCTCAAAGCCACTTAAGGGCTAGTCCCCGTTCGCTCGCCACTACTAAGGGAATCTCGGTTGATTTCTTTTCCTCAGGGTACTTAGATGTTTCAGTTCCCCTGGTTCGCCTCTTGCACCTATGTATTCAGTACAAGATAACCATCTTATGATGGCTGGGTTCCCCCATTCAGACATCTCCGGATCAAAGTCTGTTTGCCGACTCCCCGAAGCTTTTCGCAGGCTACCACGTCTTTCATCGCCTCTGACTGCCAAGGCATCCACCGTATGCGCTTCTTCACTTGACCATATAACCCCAAGCAATCTGGTTATACTGTGAAGACGACATTCGCCGAAAATTCGAATTTCTCAACTAAGAGAACTCACAAATTTTACCTTAGCCTGATCCGTTACCAGTGAAAGTAACGTTCAGTCTATCTTTCTATCACATACCCAAATTTTTAAAGAACGATCTA
>NZ_JBTYHF010000022.1:0-2588 GCF_054871425.1 Pseudomonas glycinis
TGGGCAATTGGCAACACCGCCAACGTACGCGTCTGCGAGTCTTTCGGTTCCTGAGTGCCGCGTGTCACGGAGTAATCCAGGGTGATTGACTTGGCGAGGTTGAAGGCGAGCACCGAGACGGCCAGCGGTATTTCCTGCGCACCGACGGTGGTGACTGGCCATGGCTCGGTGGTGTGTGAGCCGGCAGCAGGCGTTCCGGGGGCGCCGGTCCAGCGGACGATGATCTTGTCGCCGACCAGCATGCCGTCATAGTCGATTACCGCCGTCAGTGCATTCTGGGCATCCAGCGGATCGAGGCTGGTGTTGTTCGGCGCTTCCTTGATTTTTGGTTCCTTCAGACCCAGCGCCACCCCGACACTGAACTCCAGCGGCTCGGCGTAACTGGTCCCGCCGGCCGCGCGTTTGATTTGGTATTTGGCGATCACCGTCCCGCCTTCGTTGCCCTTGATCATCGCGGCCGGGATCGGGAACGGCACTTCCTTGCCAGCGGTGAGTTCGTTCAGCTTGATCGAGTCGCGGTATTCGCCCGTGATTGAACCGATCCAGAACATGAAGACTTCGTCGCCGGTTACTGTTTCCGTGTACTTCACGGTCAGGGTGGTGCCGGCGGTGTCGGCTGGCAGGACGCCATCGACCACGCCGTCCACCTCCGGTTGAGGCAATTCCAGACGTGGTTTGCCGACTCGCAGGATGTCGGTGTGAATCGACTCGCGAACGGCGCGGGTGGCCTCGAACGGGTTCAGCGTGTCGAGCACTGTATCCGGGATCTGTAATTGGTAATAGAACTCCGCGGTGCCACCGTTGACCGGGTTCAGGTGCGCGCCATCAATGCTGTACAACAACGGTTCGGCTGCGACGATATCGTTGTGGGTGATGGGCCGAGTCGGCAGGTCTGGCAGGTAAGGCTTGAGGCCTGGCGTGGTGCCGAGCATGACTATCGTGAGGACCTGGCCTTCGGCGAAGGATTTGTCGAAAGGGATCTCGAGTTCTACTCGGTCCAGCGTCGGGTCCAGCGACCCGGAGTTCTCATCCGGCAAGATCGGCGCGGCCAGGCGCTTGACTTCGCCGATGGCGCGGATGAACTGGCTTTTGGAACGTAATTCAGCGGAGCCGTCGGCTTTTTCCAGGCGATACGACAAGGTGATCTGGGACTTGGCCAACTGGCGCAGCACGGCGTTGGGCGCCATGATTTCCATGATGCTCGGCACACTTTCCAGCTTCACGCCTGCTGAAGGTTCCCAATCAATCGGCGGCCCTTCGACCGGCGTGCCCTTGATCCTGATGAATACAAGGTCACCGATTTTGAACTTGTTCGTGTCCATGGCGATAATTTGCACGGTGCCGTCAGCATCGCCCAGCTTGTCAACGTCCAGTACGTTGTTCACCGTTTCCTTGAGCAACGGGGCGTCCGCCCGAGTCGTATCCACCGCCACCGGCACACGCTGCTCGGGGCTCCAGTCCTCGGAACGGTTGAACACGCAGTCGTACACCTCGAACACCACGGCCACGCCGGGAGCGTCGGCATCACCGGCCTCGCGGATGTCGGCTTCTTCAACTTTCACGATGATCAGCGTTTTGCCTTGGGCCTGCTCCTCGGTCAGCGGATCGCTGTAGACGTAGACGCCGCCCCAGCTGACGCGACAGACATCGCCGGCCGCGGCGAAGGGATAGGGCGGCGTGCCATCGTTGTTGCCGATGGTGATCGGCGCGCCCGCTGCCACGTTGCCTGCGTGGATGCCTTCAAGAATGTCCTGAGGAATGATCATGACCAGTTTGGAGTGCCCGCCGTCGCCGTTGTCATCGTGCCCGCCCGGACGAGTGAGCTTGACCCGCACCTGCATGACTTCGGACGGTTGATCCGTGCCGCCCAAAAGCTTGACCACATAGGATGCCGCGAACTGGCCATCGACCATGTGTCGAGGGGGCACGAACATGCTCAGTTGCGTGCCGACCTCGTCTTGGTCGACGGTTTCAACCCAGACGTTCTGCCCGGTGCCCCATAAGATCGTCAACTTGTCACCACACGCCATGTTCCCCCACGGGCCGGCCTGGCACTTCATGCCATGAAGCGGAAAGTTGCCCAGCGCGGCGGCGATGTTAATGCCCCAGACGTCGGGGTCCGTCGACACCGGGTTCTTGCTGCGACCAGGAATGACGAGTTCCGCGAGCAGCAGGGGGCTGTTGGGGCTGGACATGGCATCGACTCCGACGGAAAGGTGACGGAGTGAGTTAACGCGCGTTGGCGGAATTGCGCACCTGTCAGAGTTGACAGGTGCGCCGTGGTATCCGACGAGCGGTCGTCGTCGCGAACCAGCCCGGCCCACGTTTGGAATGCGGTCAAACTGTGGGAGCGAGCCTGCTCGCGAAGGGGCCAGAATGGACGGCCAACAGCTCAGCTTTCCTGCCTCACTGTGGCAATTCCAGATTATCCAGCACCCGATTCACCGCCAATTCCCCGAGCATGATCAACTGCGCAATCCCCATGAGCGTCCGGCGCTGCGATGGCTTCGCCAGCCCGGCGAATTCCTGGGCGATGGTTTTGGCCGAGGCGAGGGTTTCGCAGGCGTTGGCCAGCAGGTCTTCGTTTT
>NZ_JBTYHF010000023.1:0-2079 GCF_054871425.1 Pseudomonas glycinis
GGCCCAGAGTGTGTAAAAACGCGCTGATGCACTGTCGGCGCGCAGCGCTGACGGTTGTTAGCTGAGTAATTGCTCACAACAAGTCCTGCGGATCATCACGAGGGTCTGGGAGCCCCTCGCGCCGCTTCTACCTTGCTGGGTGGCCAAAATACAGACCTCTTCAGGCCGACAGCGCCTTCATTAAACTGCTGGTACCGAGAATTTTCATGATTCGTTTCAAGTTGTAGGCGAGGACGTTCAAGCTCATCTCCGCACTTACTCCGTTCAGCTTTCGTGTCAGGAAATGTGTGGCGCCCATCCATTGTTTGAGTGTCCCGAAGGGATGCTCGACCGTACGCTTGCGGACTCGCATCATGTCCGGCGCGTTGCTCAGCCTGTTCTGCATTTCCTCCAATACGGCTTCATGCTCCCATCGCCGAACTCGTCGTTGCTTGCTCGGTGTGCACTTCGATTTCAGCACGCATCCCTGGCAATTAGAACTCCAGTAACGGTGCAGCGTCAGGCCTTTTTCAACGCTGGAAAAGCGCCAGATCAACGCCTCTCCAGCGGGACAAATGTATTCGTTTTTTGCCGCGTCATAGATGAAGGCATCGTTATTGAAACGTCCGTCAGCCTTGGCTCCAGAGGTCATCGGTTTGGGCACATAGGCGGTGATGCCTGCATCGTGACAAGCCAGGATTTGTTCGCTTTTGAAGTAACCTCGGTCAGCCACTACCGACAACGTATCTGACGCCATCGCCTCGCGGGCGTGCTTGGCCATCGAGCTGAGTAGATCGCGGTCGGAACCGACGTTGGTCACCTCATGCGCAACGATCAAATGGTGCTGGGTATCGACCGCTGTCTGCACGTTGTAACCGACGATTCCAGTGCCGCGCGTCATCATGGAACGGGCGTCTGGATCGGTCAGTGAGACCTGTTTATCCGGTGATTCGTTGAGCTGAGTTTCAATGACCTGCAACTCTTTCATCTGAGCTTTGAGTTTGTCGATTTTCTCTTGCAGACGAGCAGCCTTGGGCTGAGCGACCGAGGGTTCTTGCCGATCGGTTTCGTCGAGCGCAGTCAGGTACCGATTGATAATTGATTCAATTTCTTCCATCCGCCGTTTCAGCTTGGCGCTGGTGAAATTGCGGTCGCGGTTATTGACGGCCTTGAATTTACTGCCGTCGATGGCGACCAGATTTTCTTCGAACAGTCCTAGCTGCTGGCACAGCACCACGAACTGGCGGCAGACACCTCGGATGGCCTTGCTGTTGTCTTTTCGGAAGTTGGCGATGGTCTTGAAATCGGGCATCAAACGTCCAGTCAGCCACATCAGCTCGACGTTGCGTTGGGCTTCTCGTTCAAGACGCCGACTCGATGGAATGCGGTTCAGATAGCCGTAGATGTAGATTTTCAGCAGGATCGCGGGATGGTAAGCCGGCCGGCCAGTATCAGCCGGTATGGCGCCTTCGAAACCCAGTTTGACCAGGTCGAGTTCGTCGACAAAGACGTCGACTACGCGCACCGGATTGGCATCCGTGACGTAATCGTCGAGGCTCGCGGGAAGGAAGGTTTCTTGGCCTCGATGTTCACCTTGGATAAAGCGCTTCATGGGCGATCCCTGCGATGAAATCCTCAGAAATCATAGCAGGGCTAAGAGCGGTGTTCTGTTCAGATATTGATGCGTTTTTCAACCGCCTGTAGTTGCCTTACCGGGTCCCAACCACTCGGCGACGCTTGAGCTTTGCTCCACCAAAGCATTCCTTTAGAGATCCATAATTTCCGCAAATCAGCATGAGCAGATGTTGCGTCATCATAGCCAAACTGCGTACCGCAGGACGGGCACATGCCAAAAGAAGAGCAGCCAACCTCATCGTATGGAGGCTCTTCAAGCCCGGGGTATCCACAAACCGGACAAAGATATGAAACGTTGCTTGCAATCATCCAACCCCCAGATTTCTAGCATCTAGCCCACGTTTTCGGCGTACCTGCTGATTTCCGGAATCTTATACTGAATCTGAGCAACTGATGTCTGACCTGGGCTGAGTAGGAAAAAACATTAGAGTGGAAGCCGCTAACAAGCGGTTTTGACACACTCTG
>NZ_JBTYHF010000025.1:0-1640 GCF_054871425.1 Pseudomonas glycinis
CCCCCCGTGTCAGCCTACCTGTCACCTCTGTTGATTGACTCAACCATTCATGGGGGCGAAGGTGTCTAGCAATGCCGAAGCGTTATGACGATGACTTCAGAGACTGGGCTGTTCTTCAAATGATGCCGCCCTTAAACCGTTCCGTAGCAGAGCTCGCCGTTGCAATCGGCGTCACCCCACAGTCACTGCGAAACTGGAGGCAAATGGCTAGAGATAAAGGATTGATTGTTCCTGGGAATAATAAAACCAGCAATCAGTGGTCCAGCGCCGACAAATTCAACGCCGTTCTCGAAACCGCGCCGTTGAGCGAGGTAGAGCTTTCACAATATTGCCGAATCAAGGGCATTTATCCTGAGCAGATTCAGCAATGGCGCCAAGCTTGCCAGAATGCCAACACTGCGATGGAGCCTCAGCCCAACAAAAAACCGACCACCGAGCAAATACGGATAAAGGAGCTGGAGCGACAACTGCTTCGATCCGATGCTGATTGCAAGGAGGCGGTCGCTTTACTGGAACTCAGAAAAAAAGCCAATGCGATCTGGGGCAAGGACAAGGAAGGCTGATCAGCGCCCCTGATCGTGTGCAGGCTTTGGGCCTGATCGCTGAGGCAGTAGCAAGTGGTGCACGTCGGTTTCGTGCATGCAAAGAGATCGGGCTGTGTTTGCGGACGGTTCAGCGTTGGCGACACTGCGAAGCCGACAAGCGCCAGATCATCAAGCGCGAAGCACCGTCCAACAAACTCAGCGTCGCAGAGCGTCAGGCTGTTTTGGATGCTGCTAATCAACCTGGCTACGCGAGTCTGACACCGCACCAGATTGTCCCGAAGTTAGCTGACGAAGGTATCTATCTGGCATCGGAATCAACATTCTATCGGGTGCTGAAAGAGGCAAATCAGAATAGCCGTCGAGGCCGAGCCAAAGCTCCGAAGCGCCGAGCTTTGACCACACATTGTGCTGATGCCCCAAATCGAGTTTGGTGTTGGGATATCACGTGGTTACCCACCACCGTTAAAGGTCGCTTTTACTACTGGTACATGGTCAAAGACATCTATAGCCGCAAATTAGTGACCAACGAAGTACACGAATCCGAACGCGCAGAACATGCATGCGTACTGCTTGAAAAAGGATGCTTACGAGAGCGCACGGCGGGTCGTCCGCTGATACTGCACTCGGACAACGGTCACGTAATGAGAGGCTCGCTTCTTCGAGAAAGCATGATTGCATTGGGCGTCGAACCGTCGTTCAGCCGACCCCGAGTAAGCAATGACAACGCCTATGCCGAAGCGCTTTTTCGTACGGCTAAGTATTGCCCGCTGTGGCCCGAGCGGCCCTTCGACAACCTCACGGAAGCACGACTCTGGGTGCAGAAATTCGTTGAGTGGTACAACGACGAGCATCGTCATAGCGCCTTGAAATACGTGACGCCCAATGAGCGTCACGAAGGCAAGGCACCTGCGTTACTGCAGGCACGGGAGAATCTTTACAAGGCAGCCAAAGCAACTAACCCCAGCCGTTGGAGCGGCGAAGTACGTAATTGGAAACTCGCAAACGCTGTTTACCTGAATCCAGAGCGCCCTGAAACAAGGGCGTAATAGACTCCTAAAACAGCCGTGAAGCGACAGATACGTTGACACGCACCGG
>NZ_JBTYHF010000026.1:0-873 GCF_054871425.1 Pseudomonas glycinis
TTGTGGTAACTCTGGCCAACGGTCAGACCATCACCATCGGCGTCGGCCAGACTACTGGCACTGCAACTGCTGTTGCTGCGAACGATGCGCTGACCGGCAACGCTCCGATCACCAACTCGATCACTGGCGTAACTGGCGGCAATTTCGAAGATCTGGTTGCAGACAAAACTCCAGTTTCGACTTCTGTCACCGACGTTGCCGACACTACCAACCTGTCTCTGAGTGCGACCGGTTCCGTGGCCGAAGGTGGCTCGATCGTTTACACCGCTACGCTGACCAACGCCGCTGGCTCGCCAGTGACCGTGACCCTGTCGAACGGCGCTGTGATCACCATCAAGGCTGGCGAAACCACCGGCACCGCAACCGTTCCTGCACCGTCCGACGACGTCTACAAAGATGCCGGTTCCGTGCAGGCGACGATCACCAGTGCCACCGGTGGTAACTTCGAAAATCTCGTGCCGAGCACCACTCCAGCGGTCACTCAGGTCACTGATACCATCGACACGTCGACCGTCAAACTGACCGCCGATACGTCGGTGGCCGAAGGCGGCACCGTGACTTACACCGCCACCGTCGGTGCGCCAGTTACCGGTTCGCCAGTTGTGGTAACTCTGGCCAACGGTCAGACCATCACCATCGGCGTTGGTCAGACTACTGGCACCGCAACCGCTGTTGCTGCGAACGATGCGCTGACCGGCAACGCGCCGATCACCAATTCCATCACTGGCGTAACCGGCGGCAACTTCGAAGATCTGGTGGCGGATAAAACACCGGTTTCGACCACTGTTACGGATGTCAACGACACCACCAATCTGTCGCTGAGTGCGGCCGGTTCTGTGGCCGAAGGTGGTTCGATTGTTTACACCGCTACAC
>NZ_JBTYHF010000027.1:0-473 GCF_054871425.1 Pseudomonas glycinis
ATTTGACGGTCGAGGTATCGATGGTGTCGGTGACAGTCGTCACCGCTGGAGCAGTGCTCGGTACGAGGTTCTCGAAATTGCCACCGGTAGCGCTAGTGATCGTTGCCTGGACGGAACCGGCATCTTTGTAGACGTCATCGGACGGTGCAGGAACGGTCGCAGTGCCGGTGGTTTCGCCTGCTTTGATGGTGATCACTGCGCCATTCGACAACGTCACGGTCACTGGTGAGCCAGCGGCATTGGTCAATGTCGCGGTGTAGGTGATCTGGCCACCTTCAGCCACCGAATTGCTGGCGCTGAGCGACAGATTGGTGGTGTCGTTAACATCCGTAACAGTGGTCGAAACCGGTGTTTTGTCCGCCACCAGATCTTCGAAGTTGCCGCTGGTCACGCCAGTGATCGAGTTGGTGATCGGAGCATTACCAGCCAACGCATCGTTCGCAGCAACAGCAGTTGCAGTGCCAGTAGTCTGG
>NZ_JBTYHF010000028.1:0-501 GCF_054871425.1 Pseudomonas glycinis
GCTTGACCGTCGAAGTGTCGATGGTGTCGGTGACTGTCGTAACGGCCGGAGCAGTGCTCGGAACGAGGTTCTCGAAATTTCCACCGGTAGCGCTGGTGATCGTCGCCTGCACGGAACCGGCGTCTTTATAAACGTCATCGGCTGGCGCAGGAACGGTCGCGGTGCCGCTGGTTTCACCAGCCTTGATGATGATCACTGCACCGTTCGACAAAGTCACGGTCACGGGTGAGCCAGCAGCATTGGTCAATGTCGCGGTGTAAGTGATCTGGCCACCTTCAGCCACCGAGTTGCTGGCGCTGAGCGACAGATTGGTGGTGTCGTTAACATCCGTAACAGTGGTCGAAACTGGAGTTTTGTCTGCAACCAGATCTTCGAAATTGCCGCCAGTTACGCCAGTGATCGAGTTGGTGATCGGAGCGTTGCCGGTCAGCGCATCGTTCGCAGCAACAGCGGTTGCGGTGCCAGTAGTCTGACCGACGCCGATGGTGATGGTCTGTCTGA
>NZ_JBTYHF010000029.1:0-467 GCF_054871425.1 Pseudomonas glycinis
TGGCGGCAATTTCGAAGATCTGGTTGCAGACAAAACTCCAGTTTCGACTTCTGTCACCGACGTTACCGACACCACCAACCTTTCGCTGAGTGCGACCGGTTCTGTGGCCGAAGGTGGTTCGATTGTTTACACCGCTACACTGACCAACGCCGCTGGCTCTCCAGTGATCGTGACCCTGTCGAACGGCGCTGTGATCACCATCGACGCCGGCAAGACCACTGGCACCGTGAACGTTCCAGCGCCAGCTGACGACGTCTACAAAGACGCCGGCTCTGTTCAGGCCACGATCACCAGCGCCACCGGCGGTAACTTCGAAAATCTCGTGCCGAGCACCACTCCAGCGGTCACCCAAGTCACCGACACCATCGATACCTCGACTGTCAAACTGACCGCCGATACCTCGGTAGCCGAAGGCGGTACCGTGACTTACACCGCCACCGTCGGCGCTCCGGTTACCGGCTCACCAA
>NZ_JBTYHF010000030.1:0-380 GCF_054871425.1 Pseudomonas glycinis
AGTATCGATGGTGTCAGTGACCTGAGTGATCGCAGGCGTAGTGCTCGGCACGAGATTTTCGAAGTTACCACCGGTGGCGCTGGTGATCGTGGCCTGAACAGACCCGGCATCTTTATAAACGTCATCGGACGGTGCCGGAACGGTTGCGGTGCCGGTGGTTTCGCCAGCCTTGATGGTGATCACAGCGCCGTTCGACAGGGTCACGGTCACTGGTGAGCCAGCGGCATTGGTCAGTGTCGCGGTGTAGGTGATCTGGCCACCTTCAGCCACCGAGTTACTGGCGCTGAGCGACAGATTGGTGGTGTCGGTAACATCCGTAACAGAAGTCGAGACCGGAGTTTTGTCGGCAACCAGATCTTCGAAATTGCCACCGGCCACCG